>NZ_JAVRFH010000029.1:0-101693 GCF_031845825.1 Streptomyces lancefieldiae
TCATGGACCACGCCGGGCTGCCCCTGAAGACCGTGCTGGAGCAGCTCGACCTGCTCGGCGAAGAGGTCGTGCCGGTGCTGCGCGAGGAGTTCGCCAAGAACCGCCCGGCGAACGTGCCGGACGCCCCGACCCACGCGTCGCTGCTGGCCATCCGGAAGGACACGGTCGAGGAAGGAGCCCGTTCATGAAGCTCGTCGTCGTCTCCGCGGGACTGAGCGTCCCGTCCTCCACCCGGCTGCTCGCCGACCGGCTGGCCGCCGCGACCGCCGCGACCGCCGGGCAGAGCTCGGCTCAGGTCCAGGTCGTGGAGCTGCGCGACCTGGCCGTGGAGATCGCCCACACCTTCACCAACGGCTTCCCGGGACGTGCGCTGTCCGCCGCGTTCGACGCGGTGGCGGCGGCCGACGGGCTGATCGCCGTCACGCCGGTGTTCTCGGCGTCGTACAGCGGGCTGTTCAAGTCGTTCTTCGACGCGCTGAGCGTGACGGACGCGGACGCGCTCGCCGGGAAGCCGGTGCTGATCGCCGCGACCGGCGGCACCGCCCGGCACTCGCTCGTCCTGGACCACGCGCTGCGTCCGCTCTTCGCGTACCTCAAGGCCGTCGTCGTCCCCACCGGCGTGTACGCCGCCTCGGAGGACTGGGGCGCCGAGGGCCTGGACGGGCGGATCGAACGGGCGGCCGGAGAGCTGGCCGCGCTGATGAGCGGGCTGTCGGCGGTCGCGAAGCCGGCCGGGGACGCGGACGGGGTGGTGCCGTTCGAGGAGCGGCTCGCCGCGCTGCGGCCCGCCGGGTGAGATCTCGGTAAGAAGCCCGGCCGTCCGGTCGTGGGGCCCCTGGCCTTGGCAGACTGGGCGCGTGCCCCGGACTGTTCTGCTCGCCGAAGACGACCGCGCCATCCGGCACGCCCTGGAGCGCGCCCTCACCCTGGAGGGGTACCAGGTGACCGCGGTCGCGGACGGCGTCGAGGCGCTGGCGCAGGCCCACCGGGGGCGGCCGGACGTCGTCGTGCTGGACGTGATGATGCCGGGCATGGACGGCCTGCAGGTCTGCCGGGCTCTGCGCGCCGAGGGCGACCCCACGCCGATCCTGATGCTGACGGCGCTGGTGGAGACCGCCGACCGCATCGCGGGCCTGGACGCGGGCGCCGACGACTACGTCGTGAAGCCGTTCGACGTCGAGGAGGTCTTCGCCCGGCTGCGCGCCCTGCTGCGTCGCAGGGGCCGCGAGGAGGCCGAGCCGGACACCGCGCCGGTGACGGACGTGGCGCAGCCGGCCCGCGAGGGGGAGGAGCCGGACGGCCGGTTCCTGGAGGCGGCCGGGCTGCGCATGGACCCGCGGGCCCGCCGTGCCTGGCGGGGCGGGCGCGAGCTGGAGCTGACGCGCACCGAGTTCGAGCTGTTGGAGTTGCTGGTCCGCAACGCGGGCATCGTGCTGGACCACTCCACCATCTACGACCGTATCTGGGGCTACGACTTCGGGCCCGGCTCCAAGAACCTCGCCGTCTACGTCGGTTATCTGCGCCGCAAGCTGGACCAGCCGGGCGCACCGCAGTTGATCCAGACCGTGCGCGGGGTGGGTTACGTGCTGCGGGAGGACTGAGTGGGCCACTCCCCGCTCGGGCGCCGGCCCCGGCTGCTGTCACTGCGGACGACGTTCGCGGTGTCGTTCGCGACGCTCACCGCCGTGGTGACGGTTCTCGTCGGGGTGCTGTCGTACAACGCCGCCGCCCGGCTGGTCCGGGTGGACCAGGAGTCCGTCTTCGCGCAGGTCGTACAGGATCTGCGGGCCGAGGTGCGGCAGCGGCGGATGTCGCCCGGTGACTTCTCCTCCTCCGCGCCGGGCCATGACATCGTGCGCCCGGCCCGTACGGACGTGCAGGTGCTCGGGCCGGACGGCGAGGTATCCGACCCCGCCGGGCCGCGGCTGCCGGTCACCGACGCCGACCGGCGGGTCGCGGGTGCCGCCGCTGCCGGGCGGATGGTGCAGCACGAGGACGTCGACGTCGGCCACGACGCCTACCGGGTGGCGACCGTCGCCCTCGGTGGCGGCCGGGGCGCGGTGCAGGTGGCGCAGGAGTTCAGCGACACGGAGGACCTTCTGCGGGCCCTGCAGCAGCGGACCCTGGTCCTGATGGCCGCGGTGGTGACTGCCGCGGGTCTGTTCGGCTGGTGGCTGGCCCGGCACATCACCCGCCGCCTGATCGCCCTGACCTCGGCCGCCGAGGATGTCGCCCGGACCCGTCGGCTCGGCATCCAGGTCCCGGTCACCGGCCCCGACGAGGTGGGCCGTCTCGGCCGCGCCTTCGACCTGATGCTGGGCCGTCTCGCCCAGTCGGAGGAGGACCAGCGGCGCCTGGTCCAGGACGCCGGCCACGAGCTGCGGACGCCGCTCACCTCCCTGCGGACGAACATCTCGCTGCTGCGCCGCATCGACGAGCTCCCGCCCGACGCCCGCGAGGAACTGGTCGCCGACCTGGGGCAGGAGGCCCGCGAACTGACCGACCTGGTCAACGAACTGGTCGAGCTGGCGGCCGGCCAGTCTCCCGGCGAGCCCCCGCAGCGGGTCGACGTGGCGGAGATCGCGCGGGAGGTGGCGATGCTGGCCCGGCGCCGCACCGGGCGGGAGATCGGGGTGCGCGCCTGCGGCGGGACGACGACCGACGGCAGGCCGGCCATGCTGACCCGCGCGATCTCCAACCTGGTCGAGAACGCCGCGAAGTTCGATCCCGGCGGCACCGGCCCCATCGAGGTCGCCGTCGCCGGACCCGCCCCTCCCCACTCCCGGCTGCTGCCCCACGCCCGGCCGCGCCCGGGCGCGGGGACCCCCGTGAGCGGGGAGACCCCCGTCGGCGCGATCCGCGTCGAGGTCCGCGACCGCGGCCCCGGCATCGCCGACGGCGACCTGACCCGCGTCTTCGACCGCTTCTACCGCGCCGCCGACGCCCGCTCCCGGCCCGGCTCGGGCCTCGGCCTGTCCATCGTGCGGGAGGTGGCGCTGGCGCACGGGGGCGCGCCCTTCGCCTTCCGGCGGGAGGGGGGCGGTTCGGTGATCGGCTTCACGGTGGGCGGAGACCCGGCAGGGGGCGAGCCGTCCGCCGGTCGCACGGGCTGAGGACTTCCGGAGGCCGGCAGGTGGGCTTCGCGCAGGGTCTCGGGGTGGCGCTGACGGGGTCACGTGGACGGCGAGGGGTGCGAGGAGCGCGTCAGTGCCGGTGGTTGCCGTCGCTGTGCTCTTCGCCGGTCGTCGGCTCCGGTGTGCTGTCGGGTGCGGTCTTCCCGGGGTTCTCGGCTTTCTCGGCCTCCCCGGTCTTCCCGGTCTTCCCGGCCTCCCCGGTCTTCCCGGCCTCCCCGGATGCCGCGGCCTCCCCGGTCTGGACGGTGAAGGCCGCGGTGCGGACGGTGCCGTTGTGCTTGAAGTCGAGGAAGAGGCGGTACGACCCGGTGCTGGGCGCGGTCGCCGTGAAGGAGATGCCGGGGCCGGGCTCGGTGGAGCCGTCGCCGGGTTCGCCGTTCGGGTGGACGTGGAGGTAGGCGAGGTCGCCGGAGCGCAGGGCGACCAGGTGGCCGTAGGCGCCGAGGTAGGGCTCGAGGTCGGTGACCGGGCGGCCGTCGCGGCTGACGCTGAGGTTCAGCTCGCCCGCCTCGCCGGGGCGCAGGGCACCGTTCAGGGTGACGGTGTAGCCGTCGATCGTGGTGGTGGCCGCGGGTTCCGGCAGGGCCGGCGCCTGGTACGTGCCGGAGGCCGCGAGGTCGGCGCCCAGGGTGAGGTTGGTGGCGTCCTCGGTGTTCGGCGTGAAGTCGGCGAAGACGCGGTAGGTGCCGGCGGCGGGCAGGTCGACGGGGGTGCTCCAGGTGCCGTCGGCTGCCCGCGCGGGGTGCAGGTGCCGGTAGGTGACCAGGTCGCGTGAGGCGAGGATGAGGTGGAGCTCCTTGCCGTGCTCGCGTCGGTAGGAGGTCACCTGCCGTCCGTCGTGGTCGCGGATGGCGAAGCGGAGTTCGCTCTTCTCCCCTGCGGCCACGCGGGGCGTCTCGAGGTCGAGGGTGTATCCCGCCTCGGAGATCTGCAGGCCCGCGGGGGTGGCGTCGGTGTGTCCACCGTGTCCTTCGGTGCCGGAGGGCGCCGGGCGGTCGTGTTCCGCGTGGGCCGCCGGCTCCCGGTCCGAAGTGGTGGGGTCGATCGCCGCGCCGACTCCGTAGGCGGTGCCGAAGGTGGCCGCGAGCGCGGCAGCGAAAACAGTGATCTTTACGCCGGTGTTCATGACGTGCCTTCCCGTTGACGTCGCCGCTTCTGTCGGCCCGACACCGCGACTATATACCCCCCAGGGGTATGAGCAAGCGATCCGCGGATGTTTGCCAAATATACCTCTGGGGGGTATACCTAGTGGCGGAAGCGGTACCCCCCAGGGGTACACGACCGCACGTCTAGGAGGAACCCATGTCCTGCTGCACCCCTGACGGCAGCTGCTCCACCACCGGCACCGCCACGGCCACGGCCGGCGTCACGACCGTCTACAACGTCTCCGGGATGACCTGCGGGCACTGCAAGGCCACGCTCACCAAGGAGATCGGCGCCCTGGAGGGTGTGCTGACGGTCGACGTCGACCTCGAGACCGGCCAGGTCGCCGTCACCACGGCCGACGAGCCGGACGACGCGCTGGTGGCCAAGGTCGTGGACGACGCCGGCTACGAGCTCACCGGCCGCGCGGCCTGAACGGCCCGCACCCCTGCCGGGCCCGCCCCCCCGGGCCCGGCACCCCACTTCGCCTCACCCCCTTGTCCCCCTCTTCCCTCTTCCCCCGCTTCCCCCCTTGTCCCTTCAGCCTGAGGAGCAGTGATGGCCACCACGGTCCCCGACACAGCCGAGGTCGAACTCGCCATTGGCGGCATGACCTGTGCCTCGTGCGCCGCCCGGATCGAGAAGAAGCTCAACCGGATGGACGGGGTCACCGCCACCGTCAACTACGCGACGGAGAAGGCGAAGGTCCACTACAGCGGTGACGTGTCCGTCCCGGAGCTGATCGCCACGGTCGAGGCGACCGGATACACGGCCCGCGAGCCCGAGCCGGTACGGGCCGAGCCCGCGCCCGGCACGGAGAGCACCGGAGGCGCCGGGGCCACCGGGGCCGGCGACGAACTGAGGCCGCTGCGGGAGCGGCTGGTGACGGCGGTGGTGCTCGCCGTGCCGGTGATCGCGATGGCGATGGTGCCGGCGCTGCAGTTCGAGTACTGGCAGTGGCTGTCGCTGACCCTCGCGGCGCCCGTGGTGACGTACGCCGCCTGGCCGTTCCACAAGGCCGCGTTCACCAACGCGCGGCACGGCGCCGCCACCATGGACACGCTGATCTCGGTCGGTACGTCGGCGGCGTTCCTGTGGTCGCTGTGGGCGCTGTTCCTCGGCTCCGCGGGCACGCCGGGCATGACGCACCCCTTCGAGCTGACCATCGCCCGCAGTGACGGTTCCGGGAACATCTACCTGGAGGCCGCCGCCGGCGTGACCGCCTTCATCCTGGCCGGCCGCTACTTCGAGGCCCGTTCCAAGCGCAAGGCCGGCGCCGCGCTGAAGGCCCTGCTGGAACTGGGCGCCAAGGACGTCACCGTGCTGCGCGGCGGCCGTGAGGAGCAGCTCCCGGTCGGTGAACTGAAGGCCGGCGACCGTTTCCTGGTCCGGCCGGGCGAGAAGATCGCCACCGACGGCACGGTCGTCGAGGGCACCTCCGCGGTCGACGCGTCGATGCTCACCGGCGAGTCGGTGCCCGTCGAGGTCGGGGTCGGGGACGCGGTGACCGGGGCGACCGTGAACGCGGGCGGCCGGCTGGTCGTCGAGGCGACCCGGGTCGGCGCCGACACCCAGTTGGCGCGGATGGCGAAGCTGGTCGAGGACGCCCAGAACGGCAAGGCCCAGGCGCAGCGGCTCGCCGACAGGATCTCCGGGGTCTTCGTTCCCGTCGTCATCGCGCTGGCGCTGGCCACGCTCGGCTTCTGGATCGGCAACGGCGCCGGACTGACCGCCGCGTTCACCGCCGCCGTCGCCGTCCTGATCATCGCCTGCCCCTGCGCCCTGGGCCTGGCCACCCCGACCGCGCTGATGGTCGGCACCGGGCGCGGCGCCCAGCTCGGCATCCTGATCAAGGGCCCCGAGGTCCTGGAGTCCACCCGCAAGATCGACACCATCGTCCTCGACAAGACCGGCACCGTCACCACCGGCCGCATGACCCTGCTCGCCGTACACACCGCCGACGACACCGACGAGGCCGAGGCACTGCGGCTGGCGGGCGCCCTGGAACACTCCTCCGAGCACCCGATCGCCCGCGCCGTCGCCGACGGAGCAGTGGCGAAGCTGGGCGCGCTGCCCACGCCCGAGGACTTCGCCAACGTCCCCGGCCTGGGGGTGCAGGGTGTCGTCGAGGGCCACGCCGTCCTGGTCGGCCGCGACAGGCTCCTCGCCGAGTGGGCCATGGACCTGCCCGTCGGACTGGCGCGGGCCAAGGCCGAGGCGGAGGCCGCGGGCCGTACGGCGATCGCCGTCGCCTGGGACGGCGAGGCCAGGGCCGTCCTCGAAGTCGCCGACGCCGTCAAGGACACCAGCGCCGAAGCCATCACCCGGCTGCGCGCCCTGGGCCTGACCCCGATGCTGCTCACCGGGGACAACCGGGCCGTCGCCGAAGCGGTGGCCGCGGAGGTCGGCATCGACGCCGAGCACGTCATCGCCGAGGTCATGCCGCAGGACAAGGTCGACGTCGTCCAGCGCCTCCAGGGCGAGGGCCGGTCGGTGGCCATGGTCGGTGACGGGGTCAACGACGCCGCCGCACTCGCCCAGGCCGACCTGGGGCTGGCCATGGGCACCGGCACCGACGCCGCCATCGAGGCCGGCGACCTCACCCTCGTCCGCGGCGACCTGCGCGCCGCAGCCGACGCCATCCGCCTGGCCCGCAAGACGCTGGGCACCATCAAGTCCAACCTGTTCTGGGCCTTCGCCTACAACATCGCAGCCCTGCCACTCGCCGCCGCCGGACTCCTCAACCCGATGATCGCCGGAGCGGCCATGGCCTTCTCCTCCGTCTTCGTCGTCGGCAACAGCCTGCGACTGCGCGGCTTCAAGACCGCGAGCTGAGACGCCGCCGGAAAGGGTGGGGCGGGCCTGACGGCCCGCCCCACCCTCATGTCATTCCCCGCATTCCCCGCGTCCGACTTCGCGAGGTGCGCGCGCCGTAAGGATCGGGGGCTCGGCCGTTTGCGGCGCGCGGCGCGGTGATACCCGGCAGGCACCGAGGCGACGGGCGCTGTCCGGTGCCCTGCCGACAGCAGAAGAGGAGCGGCACCATGACCACCACCGTCAACGACATGCTCCGTACCTACCCCGCCGACCTGGGCGGAGTGGACCGGGAAGCCATGGTCAGGTGCATCGAGGAGTGCGTCGCCTGCGCGCAGGCGTGTACCGCGTGCGCGGACGCCTGTCTGTCGGAGGGCATGGTCGGCGATCTGACCAAGTGCATCCGCACCGACATGGACTGCGCCGACGTCTGCAACGCCACCGCGTCGGTCCTGTCCCGGCACACCGGCTACGACGCCAACATCACCCGGGCCGTCCTGCAGGCCTGCGCCACCGTGTGCAAGGCGTGCGCCGACGAGTGCGGCAGCCACGCCAACATGCACGAGCACTGCCGGGTCTGCGCCGAGGCGTGCCGGAGCTGCGAGCAGGCGTGCAACGAGCTTCTCGCCGGCCTGGGCTGAGAAGAGGGGAGAGGCGCAACGCCGGCGGGCACGACGCCGGGCGCCGGAGAGCGGCCGCAGATCGGCAGCCGCCCGGCAGCACCGGTCACCACGCCTCCGTTTCCTCCGCCGTACGCGGAGCGGGCCCCGCACGGCCCGCCCCGCCGGCCCCCGACCGCAGCCGCGTCGCGAGCAGCGGCAGGACGAGAACGGAGAGCATCGCGGCGCCGACCAGAGCCGCGGCCCGGTCCCTGCCCAGCAGTTCCTGCTCGACGCCGATGGTCGTGATCGCGACGACGAGCGGCAGGCAGGTGGAGGAGAGGAGAGCCAGCGCCGTCCGGTCGGGGCGGGTGAGGTCGCGGGGAGCGAAGACGTACGCCGGTACGCCGCGCACGAGCAGGAACAGCAGCAGGAAGACCGCGACCAGCAGCAGCGTGCCCGGGTCGTGGACCAGCGCGTCCAGGTCGAACTCGATGCCGGTGACGACGTAGAACAGGGGCACGAGGAAGCCGAAGCCCATGGCCTCCACCCTGCCCATGACCGCCGTACTGCTGCCGGGCGCGGCGCCGTGCAGGACGAGGCGGGTGACGACGCCGGCGGCGAACGCGCCCAGCAGCACGTCGAGGCCGAACGCCTGGGCCAGGCCGAGCATGCAGGCCAGCAGCAGCATGACGAACCGGACCGCGAACTGGCCGCTGCTGTGCAGGGTCCGGCCGGTCAGCCGGGCGAACCACGCGGGCTTCGGGCGCAGCGCCCAGAAGACGACGGCGGCCGTGACCGCCCCGAACGCGGCCAGCAGCACCGCCGACTCGGCGGGCTTGCGCCCGCTCAGCAGCAGGGCCACGGCGACCACCGGGCCGAACTCACCGACGGCGCCGAACGCCGACGTCACGGTGCCGAAGCGCCCGCGCAGGTTTCCCTGGTCGCGCAGGAGCGGCAGTACGGTGCCGAGGGCCGTACTGGTGAGCGCGGTGCCGATGACGAACGCCTCGAACACCTGCCCGCCGCTGATCAGGAAGGCCAGACCGACACCGGCGACGAGCGAGACCAGCCAGGCCCACAGGGAGCGGCGGAGCGTGTCGCCGCGGACGGCGGCGAAGTCGATTTCGTAGCCGGCGAGGAAGATCAGCATGGAGAGACCCAGGTCGGACAGTGTGTCGACGACCTGGTCGGGGTGGGCCCAGCCGAGGAGGTCCGGGCCGATGACGATGCCGAGCGCGATCTCGAAGATGACCAGCGGCACGCGCACCCACCGCCCGGCGCGGTAGGCGAGAAGCGGCGCCAGCACCGCCACGGCCATGATCAGGACCAGGGTCCCCGGGTGAGTCATGAGGTACCGCCGTGCCGCCGGGTCACGGGGTGACGAGGGCGAAGTCGGGGCCCGGGGCGCCGAGGTGGCCGCGGGGTCCGTGCTCCAGGAAGCCGTACGCGTCTGTGCACGTGCGCACGCCGACCACGCGGACCGACCGGTGCGGCCGGACCGCGGGCGGTCAGACCGAGGAGGTTCGGCCGTGGTCGGTGCACAGCGCCCAGATGACGAAGACGGCCACGGCCATGGACACGATCGCCCAGACCGGCTGGTAAGGCAGCCACATGAACTGGGCGATGACGACCAGGGCGGCGAGTGCGACACCGACTCCTCGTGCCCAGTCGGCACCCTTGAGGACGCCCCAGCCGGTGACGGCGATCAGGATGCCGAGAACCAGGTGGATCCAGCCCCAGGTCGTGAGGTTGAACTTGAAGACGTAGTCGCCGACGCGGGCGTAGACGTCGTCCTTGGCGATGGCGGCAATGCCGTTCAGGATGCCGAAGATTCCTTCCACCAGCATCAGCACACCGGCGAACACGGTGCCGCCGGTGGCCCATCCGCTGCTTGCGCTGCCTCGCTGCCGCGTGGGCCGTCCGGTGGTGTGAGCGGCGTCGGCCATGACTGTCTCCATCCCTCGGTACATCCTTCGGGCGGGGGACTTCGAGCATCGACCGGCGACGGGCCGGCGGCGAGTGGGCGTGGGCCGAACGGGTGAGGCTGCCGCGGGCTCCGGCAGCCGGCCCCGGCTCGCGGCGATGCCGGTGGGCGTGTCGGTTCCCGGACAGGTGTGTTCGGACACGACGCCGGGCCGGGTGGCGTCGCCGGAGAGTCGCACGGTGGCGATCTCGGTGGCGATCTCGGTGGCGGTCTCGGTGGCGATCTCGGTGGCGACGCCGTGGTGTCGGGTCCGGGTGGCCGGGCCGGCCCCGCCCGCGTGTCAGGCGAGGAGCGCGGCGTGCTCCCGCGCGGACTCGGCGGCCCGTTCCAGCGACCGCCGCGCCGACTCCTCGGCCAGCGGTACCAGTTCGGCCATGGCGGGGTTGGCGGCGGCCATCGTGAGCTCGCGCGTGATGACCTCGACCTTCAGGCCGAGCCCGTCGCCGAGCACCTTCGACAGGTAGTTGGTGTCGAACTCGAAGCCTGCCCGCGGCGTGCCGGGCTGGTAGGAGCCGCCACGCGAAGCCGCGATCACGGCCCGCTTGCCGGACGGGGCCACGCCTTCGCCGAAGGTCCGCCCCGCCAGGATGACGTGGTCCAGCCATGCCTTGAGGGTGGAGGGGATGGAGAAGTTGTACATGGGTGCGCCGATGAGGACGAGATCGGCCTTCTCGAACTCGGCTATGAGCTCTTCGCGCAGCGGGGGGACGGACTCGGCGGTGACGGTGGCGGCGTCCAGGTGTGGCACGGGAGTGGCGGCCAGGTCGCGGTAGATGACGCTGCCTTGCGGGTGCGCCTCCTCCCAGGTCCTGCGGAAGGCGTCGGTGAGCCGGCGGGAGCCGGAGTTCTCCAGGGGGAACAGGGACGAGTCGATGTGCAGCAGGACGGCCATGGGAGGTGCTCCTCGGGGCGGGCGCGCGTGATGCGCGGATGCAGGTGGACCGGCGCACAGGGGCGCCGCACGGCAACTTCAGAAGCTGCTTATGGAGTAACAGTAGCTTACTTTTCCATAGGGCTTACTTTTTAGCAGCAACTGAGCGGCGGGCGGTACCATGGGTGCATGACGACGGAGCGGCACGACGCGGCGCGGTGCGCGGGAGTGGGCGGCGCGGTCGAACGTGTTTTCGTCCTTCTGGGCAAGCGGTGGAACGGCGTGATCCTCGCCAGCCTGATGAACGGTCCCGGCCGTTTCGCCGAACTGCGCCGCGCCGTCAACGGGATCAGTGAGCGCATGCTCTCCGACCGCCTGGCCGAACTCGGCGAGGCCGGCCTGGTCAGCCGTGAGGTGGACGCCGGTCCGCCCCTGCGCGTCTCCTACCGGCTCACTCCTGCGGGCGAGGCGCTGCGGCCGGCTCTCGCGGAGCTGGGTGACTGGGCCGAGCGGTTCCTCGGAGCATCCGAGGAGGGCGGTTGCCCCACCGTGCGGCAGCCGCAAGCCGCGGACTCCCGTAACGCGTAGGGCCCCGACGAACGGCACCGGATCGGGTCACGCGCAGCGGCCCCCGCTCGGCGGCCGTCGGTCGGGGCGGTCGGCGGCCACGTCCTCGGGGTTGGCCGCCACGGCCGCGGATCCGTACCGGTTTCCACGGCTCCGATGGCGTTCTCGACGGCGCCGACCCGGTTGCGCGCGGGAACTCCCTGTGCGCTCCACGTCTGGGCGGAAGAGATCAACGAACAGTGCGGGCACTGCCGACCGACGAGTCCCGCGCCGCCGGCATCGCGTATCCCGTGGGCGTCACGCCTCCTGCTTCGCGTCGATCTCGGCGATGAGGGCTTCGACGCGCGCCTTGATCTCGTCGCGGATGCGGCGGACGGATGCGACGCCCTGGCCGGCCGGATCGTCCAGCTTCCAGTCGAGGTAGCGCTTGCCCGGGAAGACCGGGCATGTGTCGCCGCAGCCCATCGTGACGCACACGTCCGACTCCTTCACCGCGTCCACGGTGAGGATCTTCGGGGTCTCGGCGGAGATGTCGACGCCGACCTCGGCCATCGCCTCGACGGCGGCCGGATTGACCTCGGAGCCCGGGTCCGAGCCGGCGGAGCGGACCTCGACGCGGTCTCCGGCCAGGTGGACGAGCCAGGCGGCGGCCATCTGGGAGCGGCCGGCGTTGTGGACGCAGACGAACAGGACGGACGGCTTGCTGCCGGGGGTCTCGGGCATCTGGGCACTCTCGTCTCACGGTCATGAGATCAGCGTTCACTGGTATCAGTAAACAATGATGTGAAAGTATCAGTACATGCTGACGTCAGTCGATCCTGATGTGATCCGGGCGCTGGGCGATCCGCTCAGGCTGCGGATCGTGACCTTGCTGGCGCGCGAGACGCTGTGCACCACGCACCTGGTCGAGGAGACCGGAGCCAAGCAGACCAACCTCTCCAACCACATGAAGGTGCTGCGCGAAGCCGGGATCGTGGAGACCGAGCCCTGCGGCCGCTACACCTACTACAAGCTCAAGCCCGAGGTCCTGGCCGGCCTGTCCGAGCAGTTCGCCGAACTCGCCGCCTCCGCCCGCACCGCCGCCGAGAACAAGAGGGCCTGCCCGTGACCTCCACCGAGCCCACCACCTCCGCGCAGACCGGGGGTGGCGACGACTCGGTCGTCAAGAAGCTCTCCACCCTCGACCGCTACCTGGCGGTCTGGATCCTCCTCGCCATGGCTGTCGGCCTCGGGCTCGGACGGGCCATTCCGGGGCTGAACGACGCGCTGGCGAAGGTGGAGGTCGGCGGTATCTCCCTGCCGATCGCGCTCGGCCTGCTGATCATGATGTACCCGGTCCTGGCCAAGGTCCGCTACGACCGGCTGGACGCCGTCACCGGCGACCGGAAGCTGATGATCTCCTCCCTGGTCATCAACTGGATCCTCGGACCCGCGGTGATGTTCGCCCTGGCGTGGATCTTCCTGCCGGACCTGCCCGAATACCGCACCGGCCTGATCATCGTCGGCCTGGCCCGCTGCATCGCCATGGTGATCATCTGGAACGACCTCGCCTGCGGCGACCGCGAGGCCGCGGCCGTGCTCGTCGCGCTGAACTCGGTCTTCCAGGTCCTGGCGTTCGGCCTGCTCGGCTGGTTCTACCTCGACCTGCTGCCCGGCCGGCTCGGCCTGGGCGACGGGGAGCGCCTGGACATCTCGATGTGGGAGATCGCCCTGAACGTGGTCATCTTCCTCGGCGTTCCGCTGGTGGCCGGGTTCCTCACCCGCCGTATCGGCGAGCGGAAGACGGGCCGTGAGAGCTACGAGCGGAAGTTCCTGCCGAGGATCGGCCCCTGGGCGCTGTACGGCCTGCTCTTCACGATCGTCGTCCTCTTCGCCCTCCAGGGAAGGACGATCACCTCGCAGCCGCTCGACGTGGCCCGCATCGCGCTGCCGCTGCTGGTCTACTTCGCGGTGATGTGGTTCGGCACCTTCGCCCTCGGCAAGGCCATCGGCCTCGCCTACGACCGAACCGCCACGCTCGCCTTCACCGCGGCCGGCAACAACTTCGAGCTCGCCATCGCGGTCGCCATCGCCACCTTCGGCGTCACTTCCGGCCAGGCCCTCTCCGGCGTCGTCGGCCCGCTCATCGAGGTTCCCGTCCTCGTGGCACTGGTCTACGTCTCCCTGGCCCGGCGCCGGAAGTTCACGGCCGCCCGACCGGGCTCATGAGACGCGGCAGGTGGATGTGGTGGCGGTCGGCGATCGCGGCCAGGCGGGGCGCGGCGCCGACCACCATCCGCGTCGCGGCGGCGCCGACTCCCCGCCCGGTCGGCTCACGCCCACCCAGCCCGGCCGTGACGACCGTCCGGGCTCGGGCGGAGGTCAGCCGCGCAGGTCGAGCATGGCGGCCATGGCCGCCACCACGGACGGGGCGACCTGGTAGTAGACCCAGGTGCCGCGCCGCTCGGAGGTCAGCAGACCGGCCTCGCGCAGTTTCTTCAGGTGGTGGGAGACGGTCGGCTGGGAGACGCCGACGTCGGCGATGTCGCAGACGCACGCCTCGCCGCCGGGGTGGGAGGCGACCTTGGAGAACAGGCGTAGCCGCACGGGGTCCGAGAGCGCCTTGAACATGACGGCCATCTTCTCCGCGTCCGCCTGGGACAGTTCCCCGGCGGTGATCGGCGGGCAGCACGGCACGACGTCGCCGTCCCGCAGGACGGGCAGCTCTACCGCCTCTGATTTCGACATACGCCTATATTGACACTCGTCGATGCGAGTGCCAAGCTCCGGTGTATCGACAGACGTCGAAGTAAGGGGTGGTCGTGACCACCACCCTCCGCATCGCGTTCACCGTGCCCACCGCGGCACGGGCCGGCCGTGTCGCCCGCCGCCCGGCCGACGTCAGGGTCCGCGACAGCCGCGCCCGGGTCGGCGACAGCGCCGGCCGGGCGGCCGAACGCCGACAGCACACCCGGCTGACCGCCCTCACCCACGCGCGCTGACCCCCCTCGCCCTTCAAGGAGACCGAGCATCATGAGCACCCAGCAGCTCCCTGTCGTCGTCATCGGAGCCGGCCCCGTCGGGCTCGCGGCCGCCACCCACCTCGTCGAGCGCGGCATCGAGTCCCTCGTCCTGGAAGCGGGCGGCAGTGCCGGCGCGGCCGTGCGTGAGTGGAGCCACGTGCGGCTGTTCTCCACGTGGGGCGAGGTCGTCGACCCGGCCGCCGAGAAGCTCCTCGCCCCCACCGGCTGGACCCGCCCCGACCCGGCGACGTACCCGTCCGGCGGGGACTGGGTGAAGCGGTACCTTCAGCCGCTCGCCGATGCCCTCGGCGACCGGGTCCGCACCCGGGCCACCGTCACCGGCGTCTCCAGGGCCGGCCGCGACCGGATCGTCGACGCCGGCCGGGAGCAGCAGCCGTTCGTCGTGCACGTCGAGCATGCCGACGGCCGTGAGGAGCGCATCCTCGCCCGCGCCGTGATCGACGCCTCCGGCACCTGGACCACCCCGTCCCCGGCCGGCGGCAGCGGCCTGCCCGCCCTCGGCGAGAAGGCGGCGGCCGACCGGATCACCCACCGCGTACCGGATCTGAAGGACCCGGCCGTCCGCGCCCGGTACGCGGGTAAGCGCACGGCCGTCATCGGCTCGGGGGCCTCCGCCTTCACCGCGCTCGCGTACCTCGCCGAGCTGGCGGAGTCCGAGGACGGTAGCGGCACGCACGCGGTGTGGCTCCTGCGCCGGGGCATCTCCGGCTCCACCTTCGGCGGCGGCACCGCCGACCAGCTCCCCGCGCGCGGCGCCCTCGGCCTCGCCGCGAAGGCCGCGGTCGACGACGGGCACGCGGACGCGGTGACCGGCTTCCGCACCGACGCCATCGAGCGCGACGGCGACGGGCGCCTGGTCCTGGTGGGCGAGGACGGCCGCCGCCTCGACCCGGTGGACGAGGTGATCGTGCTGACCGGCTTCCGCCCCGACCTGTCCTTCATGGACGAACTGCGCCTGGGCCTGGACGAGCGTCTCCAGGCCCCCGTGGCACTTGCCCCGCTGATCGACCCCAACCAGCACTCCTGCGGCACCGTCCACCCGCACGGCCACCGCGAGCTCTCCCACCCCGAGCAGGGCGTCTACCTGGTCGGCATGAAGTCCTACGGCCGCGCCCCGACGTTCCTCGCCATGACCGGGTACGAGCAGGTCCGCTCCGTCGTCGCCGCGATCGCCGGCGACCTGGACTCCGCCGACCGCGTCGAACTCACCCTCCCCGAGACCGGGGTCTGCGGCGGCGCGGGCCTGTTCGACACCCCCGACACCCAGCAGACCGACGGTGGCGGATGCTGCGCCGCACCGGAACCGCAGCTCGTGGAGCTCGCCGCGCCCGCGGCGGTGGGCACGGCTGCCGAGGAGGCACCGGCGGGCGGCTGCTGCGGCTCGTGACCGGCCTCAACATCCGTGACAGCGGGGCCGCGACCGGAGCAGGAGGCCGGCCACGGCCTCGCGCGGCAACTGGGCGAGCTCGTTCTCCTCTTCGGGGGTGAGCAGCTCGTCCCGCTCGCCGGCGTCGGCCTCGGCCTGCCGGATCCCGTTCCGCAGCGCTTCGTGATGCACGCCGAGATCCTCGGCCATGCGACGGATCACGGGCTTCGGCGCACCCTGCCGGAACTGCGCCGTTCCAGCCGCCAACCGGGAGCCCCCGCGTGACCGGCCCGACCGCCCCGGACAAGAAGCCCTTCCCGTACGTCGTCGTGTGCGCGGCAGGTGTTGCCCGTGACGTCGGCAAGCTCATCACCGCGGCCCAGGAGGCGAACTGGGATGTCGGCGTCATCGCCACACCGCAGGGACGCGGCTTCATCGACGCCGCGGGTACCCGGTCCGGGGCTCGATCGCCTTGGGTGTCGCGCAGCAGCCCTTGCCCTGCCAGGCGTCGCGGCCTTCCTCGACGGCGATGGCGGCGATGACGAGGGCGGCGATGGGGTCGGCCCAGGACCAGCCGAGGGTGGCGTTGAGGACCGGCCGAGCAGGAGCACGGCGGGCAAGTGCGTGCACAGGAGGGTCGGCATGGAGTCCGCGACCGCGGAGGCGGAGCCGAGTGGTCGTGCTGGCGGAGCCGGTGCCGGCGTCTGGCTGCGACGTGGCCTCGCTGGGCATCGCCCAGCGCTCAGCGGAACGTAGGCACATGAGTGTCCCGGGTCCAAGTCCATGTGCCCTGGCCGCCTGACGGCCCCTCCTCGGCACGAAAATGGGCGAGGCCCGAAGACCCCGCCCGACCCTCACGAAACCCCGGCTCAGGGCCACACCAGGCAGTACGGCTGATGCCCCGCCTCGTGCAGCCGATGGCTGAAGTCCTGCCACTCATGCAGCGATTGGTGACGGGAGGGCGCTGACCTGGGGCTTCGCAAGGAAATGCGCGTTGACCTGGGAGAACTCCTCTCGGTAGTTCTCACGGGTCAACGCCGTTTCCCAGGCTCATGTGCCCTGGATGTGCCCTCGCGGCCTCTTACCAGAGAGCGCCTTGCTCGGCAGATGGGCGGGTAGTGCGCGGCGTTGTAGCCAGGCTCACTCGCGTCTTGACGTTGATGGCGCGAGGTTCCGTCGTCACGGCGCCCGCCTCACGCAGCTGCCGGACGGTCTCGATCACTTGGGCTGGCCGGTAGACGGTTTCCAAGAGGGCGTATCGCTTGAGCTCGGGGATGGTTCGCCCGCCGGGCGTTTCGGAGATGAAGTCGTGCAGGATCCGTCGCAGTGGAGCCGTATCCGGTTCGAATACGAGATCAAGCATCTGCTGTTGGGTGTCCCTGGGGTCGCGGTAGCGGACGCCGTAGGAAGGGTCCACCTTCCACATGGCGTCCTTCATCTTCTCCAGCCCCCGTTCGTGCTGGGTGCCGAAGATCAGGTAGAGCATCCTGCCGCCCTCGTCAACCATCTCGAAGTACAGCGTGTGCGTGAAGCCTGCCTGGCGCAGCGTGTTCCGGTACTGCTCGCGCAGGAAGGTGAACTTGCCTGAGGGAGACTGCTGGAAGACGCCTTGCCACTCCTGGCTGCCGAAGGCTTCGTCGCCGAGCTGGCGGTGGCCGTCGTGCTTCTCGGCGAACCGGGTGAGGAAGCTGGGCTCGAAGGTCACCATCACTTCGGTGCTGGGATGGCGCCCCAGCTCCTGGAGGAGCGAGAAGGGGATGTCGGGTCCGCCGAAGCTGTCCAGGAGGACGAAGAGAGGCTTCCCCAATGCGCCGATGCCCCGCAGCTTCTGCAGGAGGGCCGGGTGGAAATCTCCGTGACGTATGTCGACCGCTATTCGATTGGCGATGTCGTCCGTTTGCCTGGAGCGGACGAGCTCCATCTGGCGCTGTAACTCTTTGACGCGACGGGCGTCCTCCTCCATGAGGATCACGCGCATACGTTTCGGGAACCTGTGCAGAGCGTCGGCGAAGACTTCGTAAGCGATGACAGGGGAGCCGGGCTCGCCCTGTTTGTAGACGCCAGCGCCTGCGAAGCCTTCGGCGTAACTGATCACGTCGAGTCGTGACAGCAGAATTGGCGCCCATGCCGCCAAGTACTGCTTCAGTAAGTCATGTTTGGCCGCCGTGTGCGGATCGCGCTCCCACACGGCATCCTTCGGTACGGCCACGATCGGTCCCCCTACTCCCGTCGGCCCCGCTTGGGAGAGGGTCACACACCGTTGCCATATGCCACCAGAGCGCGTACGGCGTCTGCTGGACTTTGGCCGTTAATGGGCTGCGACAGGCAGTCGGGGCGGCATCTCGTCCCAGGTTGCTCCGTCGAGTTCGCGGCCCCCTGACTTCGGGCTGCGGCCACCCCATTGCTTGAAGAAGAAGGGCACTTCGGCATGGTGGCAGGCGTCGCGGATGTCCACCAGCCACTCCTCCTGTACGGGGCGATGCTGAGGCCCGGACTCGCCTCCGGCGATAACCCAACCGATGCCGTCCAGTTGCAGACCGGTAAGCGGACCGAGTAGCGGCTCACAGGACAGGAAGCGCACGGCAGCGGGAACCTGCCGAAGGTCGTCGACACGATCTAGGTGCTCTGCATCTTCGACGGAGACGCCCATCCACAGGTTGGAGGGCCAGTCGAGTTCGCCGGCCACACGTCGCAGCCTGCGGGCTCTCTTGGTCAGTAGCTGATAGGTGTGCTGGGGAGTCTCGGCAATCACCTGGAAGACCTGCCGGACGAAGTCCAGGGGGACCTTGGCGTGGAAGAGGTCGCTCATGGAATTGACGAAGACCATCCGTGGGGCCTTCCACTGACGGGGGATGGCCAGTGCGTCAGGGTGAGGGGCGAGGCCGAAGCCCGGGCCGGATGTCCTGGGATCCCCGTCCGTCTGGTACTTGGCAACACCCATGGCCTTGAGTCGCCTGGATAACGTCAAGGCGTAGCAGTTGTCACACCCGGGGGAGATCCGGTCGCATCCTGTGGTGGGATTCCAGGTCGCCTCGGTCCACTCGATTGTGCTGCGATCGCCCATGGGTCCCCTCCCGTAGCGGGTGGACACTGGTCATCAGCGCTTTCCACCCGGCGCTTCGACTGCGCTGCCTAACGAGCGACGTGCCGAACTGACACGCGATCGCCCCCATCTTTCAGGTCGAACGCATGTTCTGTGAAGAGGGTCCCCGGCGTCATCGTCAACGAGAGTGCAGCTGGGTACTTGGCCAGTTCGACCGAATGCACCCCTCTGCCCTGGATGCGCCCCCGTGGGGCGGCCGGGATCAGAGCCACACGCTCCAGGCAGCGGCGGCAGCAACCGCGAGGAGGGTGATCGAGACTGTCCATGCAACTGCTGCTCGTGGAAAGCTCTGCTGCGGTCCCCCGGCGATCTCGGCTCGGGCTGATCCGCGACGGTGCGCGACGGCGACGGGCGCAGTGACGGTCACGGAGGAGTTGTCACCTGCCACGATGTTGATGTTCTGGAGGGCCTGCGCGACTTGGGCGGGAGTCGGATCGTGCTGGCCGTGAGGCATCGTGGCGCGCAGTTCCCCGACCAACTGAACGAGTCGGGTACGCACCTGGTCGAGAACCCCTTCCAAGGCCGACGGGTGGACGGCCCAGTACAACCGGAGCACCTGACGATGGGAGTTCTGGCTCATGAGCACGGCGAGGTCGGCAGCCATGGCGTCCCCAAGCTGTACGGTCTGGCCAGCGCTTCTGGCGATGAGAGATTCGATCTGGCCGACACCTTTTCCGAGGCGGAGTTCGTTGCCCAGGTCGTCGCGGGCGAAATCCGGGAGGTCGAACATGCTCACCGGTTGCTCCTCGAACCGGTACATCCCGGCAAAGCCGTCCATCACCAGAGGCGCCGATATGCGTCGATAGTCAGGAACTGGTACGTCGATGCCCTCGTAGCCCTGGAGTTCGCGCAGTGCCCAGGCCCTCAACGGTTCGGAGTGAGCGTGTCCACCCAGGGCGATCACCTGGCGCAGGATCGGGGCGAGAGGACGTCTCTCGTGTAGAACATCCGCCTCCAGTCGGTCGAGGCGGCTTCTGCGGAGCCTCATTTCACGACCACGGTGGCAATGACGCCGGCGACGGCCGCGAGCGCTGCGACGGCGCCCCAGATCACCGTGGTGCGGTGCCACCAGGGCTGGGGGGTCGTGGGCGCGGGCTCGTTGACGTTGGCGTTCGCGGTGCTGCCACGATCCGCCTTCGCGTTCGGAGCGACGATGTGGAAGGTGGAGTTGTCGCCTCCCGTGATGTTGAGGGCCTGCTGCGCGGCCGAGTCGATCTGGTTGGGGTCGGGGTTCTGCTGGCCAGGGGGCATGGCTGCTCTCACTTCCGCGACGAACTGGGTCAGACGGGTTCTGATGTGGTCGAGGGCGCCCTCGACGCTGGCCACGGAGACATCCCAATGCAGAGACGTTATGTCGGCGGCCTCGTTGCCGAGACGATGCTGCTCCTGCGTCATCTGCAGGACGTACTCGGCGGAGCCAGGCGGGCTAAGACGTAGCACCCGGTCGCCGTGCGCGACCAAGGCTTCGAGTTCTCGGACGCCTTGCCGGATCGGTGCGCTCTCCCCGATACCGCGATCACAAGCGTGCTGGGGAAGCTGGTGGGGGCTGATTCGCCGAGTGTTGCCCTGAATGATCTGGCCCGGAAGGTTGAGATCCACCGCGACTTCGAGTGCTGCTGGCACCTTGCGGTACGGGGGCAGCTCATCCGTGGTCGTGTACCCCTCCAACTCCTTCAGCGCCCAGGCACGCAGTTCCGCGTGGTGGGCGTAGCCAGCGAGCATGAGGCACTGGCGGAGGGCGGTCGCGAGAGAGGTGGTGTCGTCCAGGACGGCGCGCTCAAGCTGCTCCAGCCCTCGGACGTCGGGTGTCGTCACGGCATCCAGTCTGCACTGCCCCACTGACAACACGGGCCAGCTTCGTTCTCCTTACTATCGACCCTGCTCCGAGCACATCTCAGCCAGGCAGCTGCCGTTCCTGAGCCTGCGGCACCGCAGCCTGCCATCGGCGTCGTGGCCGTCGAGCCGGTTCGGGGCGCCGTACGGCGAGATGGCTTCAGCTTCTATCGCATCGGATGGTTCGAGATGAGCCGCGATCGTGCCACCGGATGAAAGGATGAGCTGCGCTCGGGCGGCAGAGGCCGCTGGGACGGGGAGGGTGAGTGGCCGGGGATGGGAACCGCGCACGGGTGGACTTGATCTGGTCCGTGACCGATCTGCTGCGGGGCGGTTTGAAGGGGAGCCAGTACGGAAGGGTGGTCCTGCCTTTCACCGTGTTGCGACGGATGGACTGCCTGCGTCGGAATGATGCGGACCGGCGGCTGGCTGCGAATGCGGGGGAGGTAACGGGTGACCTGGTGAGCGATGGCGCGAGCACCGTCGCCATCGGCGACTCGCAGGTTCCCGTGGATCAAGGGGAGGGTAACCCTGCGGCTACCGACTCGGGCGGGGCGGCCGGGTCGGGTGAGGGTGCGGGCCTCCCAGATGCCCCTGACGATCTTGCCAGACTTCTGCTGGTTGTCGACGACGAGGCGTCACCCGATGACGAGCTGCTTCTGGCTGAGGCGGTGGATCGGTTCGTAAGGGACTTTCCCGCTGCAATCGTCGATGTGCTCGACTCGTTCGAATTTGCCAGCATTATCCGGCAGTTGGCGGATGCGCGGGTACTGCGGCAAGTGGTGTCACGGTTCGTTGAAATGGATCTGAGCCCCTCAACCGTTTCCAACCAGGAGATGGGGCGGGAGTATGAGGAGCTGGTCCGGCGCTTCACCGAAGCGTCGCCGGAGACCACGGCTGAGCACACGAGCCCGCAGGACGTGAGTGTGTTGACTGCCCGACTGTTGCTCGGCCCGGACGCGGCAGCGCTGACCCCGTCAAGAACCTCGATCACCGTCTACGACCCGTGCTGTGGTACCGGCGGCATGTTGTCTGCCGTCGAAGGCTTTCTAAATGAGCTGGGAGGCTCTTCCAAGATGTCGGTCTCCGGTCAGGAGATCAATCTGGAAACCTACGCAATAGCTCGCTCCCTACGAATGATGAGAGGTGCGGACCCGTCAGGTATTGCGCACGGAAACGTCCTCACAGACGACCGACACCAAGGTGATACGTTCGACTATCTCTTGGCAGCCCCTCCGAATGGCCTTGATTGGAAGCGGCAGCACGATGAAGTGAAACGCGAGGCCACGGAGCTGGGATTCGCCGGACGTTTCGGCGCAGGGCTGCCCCGTGTAAACGACAGCTCCTTGCTCTTCGTGCAACATCTCGTCGCTCATATGCGGCCCGCAGGCCAAGGGGGTGCCCGAGCCGCCATTTTGTTCACTGCGTCGTCCTTGCAGAGCGGAGGCGCAGGTTCTGGTGAGTCGGAGATCCGACGATGGCTACTGGAGAATGACCTGCTGGAGGGTGTGGTCGCTCTCCCTCCACACCTGCTGCCGAACATCGGCGTTCCGATGTATCTATGGCTGCTGTCCAACCGCAAGCCCCTCCAACTGCGAGGCATGGTCATTGCGCTGGACGCGCGCGGGCATACCGCGACACTGCGCAGGCCGCTGGGCGGGAAGCGCCACTACCTGACGGACCAGCACATCGCCCGGATAGCGGAGCGGTACGAGGCGGCCTACGGCGACGTGTCGAAAGGTGGCCAGGAAGTTGGCGGAGAGGACGGGGCATTGCTGCTCGATGCCCAAGACCTCGTCTACCAAGAGGTCACGGTCAACTGGCCGTTGCGACAGTACTTCACCGTGAGCGCCGACATCGCCGCCGACGTTGAGTCGTCCAAAATGCTGGCGCGTTTCGACGAAGCGCCGGCCCTGTTGCGCGCCCTGCGCGCGGTGACCGGACAGACCTGGCCCACCCGGGCCGAATTTGAGAGCGCATTCTCGACGGCGTTGAAGAACGCGGGCTTGTCGACGGAGCTTCCGCGTTCACTGTGGGGCCGCGTACGGAAGGCCGTGGCCGTCTCGGACCCGGGAGGTGAGGTCCAGACCGACGAACGGGGGCTCACACTTCCGGACCCTGACCTGGCCCACAGAGTGCGTGTTCCGCTCGAGCAGGACGTCGCGGATTTCGTGCGGCGCGAGATAGATCCCGAGCATCTGGACGCATGGCCTGACCTGGACAGCGTGAAGATCGGGTGTGTGCTACCGCAAGCTCCTTTCCTGGTAAGCGGGCCTGGCACCGGCTTTGGCCCGCTCTCCACGGTGGCGCGGCGCATAAGCCGCTGGCTCGGCCAGAGGGCGACGGAGGGACTGCCCTTGCTGCGCGGCACCGATCTCCAGACGGCCGTCACCGCAGCAGATCTTCCAGAAGCTTCAGGGACGGGACAGGCTTTGGCCGTCTGCACTGGCGGAGACGTGGTGGGGCAGGCGGGTAACTGGCGCCTATTGCCGCCGGACTTTGGGGACGCGGTGACACAGCTGACGGTACTGCGTCCCCTCGGCAACAGCGGGCGCGCTCTGTGCGAGTGGCTGCGGACCCGCGCAGGCGAGGAGGGTGGCGCGTATCCCCGCATCTCCATGAACTCGCCAGCGCCCGTCGAGCTCATCAGGGACTCCGAGTTCAACTCACTCCTGGACGACCTCGACGGTGGCAAGGAAGCCCTCGCCCGCACCACCTCCAGGATCCTGCCGAACGTGTTCCGCGACCCCCAGGCCGGCCTCGACGAGATGCGCCGCACCGCCAGGGCTTCGGCGTACGAGGCTCGAATCATCGGGGAGCTCGTTCAGCCGCTCGGTGACCCGGTATGGCGAGCCGAGTGGAGCTACCCCTATCACGTGGCGGCGCTGGCTCGGCAGTACCGAATATCTAGGACACTTGCCCAACGCAAGGACGCCCTGCTCAAACTCGCTGAGAGCGTGGCGCGCTGTGTCGGTGTGCTTGCCCTCGCGGTCCGGATCCACCGTCGACAGAGCTTCGACGACACTCTGCGCGGGCCCTTTAAAAAGGGTGGCGGAGCAACCTTCTGGACGTGGCAGAGCCAGATTTCAGATCTGGTCAAGGACGGACTTGTTCCCGAACTTCCGGAGCTGGAAGGGGCGCTTGATTCCGATGGTGTGTTCACCCTGCTGGATCAACTTCGTGGGATGAGAAACGATTCTAGTCACGCGAGCAGGGTGCAGCCGGAGCACGAGCTGGAGCGAGAGGTCAACGTTCTGGAGCCGGTGGTCGTATCGACCCTGGAATCAGTGGGATGGCTATCCGGCCTCCATTGGGACCTCGTTGACACATGCGCGTACACAGGCAATGGCGGGTTCACCCTGATCGGGCGGCGCCTGAGGGGCAGCCACCCTGACTGGGAGCCCTTCGAACGCCCGTTTCCAGGCATCGTCGAGCCGAACCGTATCTATGTGCAGGGCCCCTCATCCGCTCATCCACTGACGTTGTGGCCCATTGCGCGGGCTGAGGTGTGCACGGAATGCGACGCGCGGGAGCTGTTCCTGCTGCACAAGATTGATAGGACCAGTGGGGCAATCACACTGCGCTGTAGCAGGGATCACACGTTCCCGCGGGACAGCGCCTAGAGGAGGGGATGAGCCTGAGCGTCCTGCTACGAGTTGACGAACAACTCAGCTGTTCAAGCCAGCTCTGCGGCCAAGTCGCGCAGGTTTGGTACGAGTTCGGGATGGTCCCCGCGTGATGCCGACTGCAGTAGCTCGGTGATGACGATGATCTGCGCGTCGCGACCGGGCTGCGTCTTGAGTACAGGGAACGTGTCGCGGACGCGGTTGGCGAAGGTGGGCACGAGCAGGGAGTACGCCAGCAGCATGGCGGCGTCGTAACCGACCGGAGCCAGGCCGAAGCCTTCCCAGTCGAGTAGGTAGGGGGTGGTGCTCGTGAGGTTGGCGGTGTGCAGGTCTCCGTGGGCCGTCGTCCAGCCCGTGATCCGAGGGCCGGGCATGTCAAGGAAACGCGGGACGGTGCGGTCCACCCACTCCTGCCGTACGGCCACGCGGTGTGTGGAGACGGTGTTCACGTGCTCCAGGTCGGTGCGTAGGGATTCCCACCACTCGGTCGGAGGATCCAGGTCCGCGCGTAGGACGGGGCTGGAAGAGGCGATGGGGTCGGCGATGTACTGGTGCAACTCGGCGTGGTACGCATAGCCGTCGTCGCCTGACTTCTTGGTGTCGTAGAGCAGGGGCTTGTGGATGTGCCCGTCGAACAGCGCGGCGGCCTGGCGATTGCCCTCCCAGATCTTTCCTGCTGCTTTGTCCTGTGGTGCAGAGAGCAGTCTCAGCCAGCAGGCGCCTCGGTCCGGGTGCTCGACGTGGCTGCTGAGAGTGCGGCCGTGCCAGCCCCAGACCTCGGGGCCGGCGACCGTGGCGCCCAGCGTCGCCGCTGACCGCGTGAAGGCCCGACGCATGCGCTGCTGGTCCGCGAGGTCAGGCGGTGGCGAGTACATCCAGCACCTTTCGCAGCGTGGGGGCCGGGATGGAGGGGCTCCGCAGGGCTTCTTGTGCCTCGGCCCAGTGTGCCTGCGTTGAGGCGGAGAGCAGAATCCGCGTCACCCCGGGGCATGAGGCTGCCGCGAGGAGGCATGCCTGGGCGGTTGTGAGTTCGGGGTGCAGCATTGCCGTGAGTTCGCGCGTAGCCAGGTCGGCCAGTTCGCCGCCGAACAGGGGGGCCGAGGCGTACACCTGCCATCCGAGCTCGGCGGCCTGAGCGATCGGGCCTTCGCCGTCCAAGGCTTGGACGAAAGGGGTGGCCGTAACGAGCGATACGGGCAGTTGGATGGCTCGCAGGTGGTGCTGCTCCGTGCCGGCGGCTTCAACCGCCAGTTGGTGCAAGACGGGGATGCTCAGGACACCGGTGTTGAATCCGTCCCAGGTAGCGACGCCGTACGCGGTCAGTGCGCCGGCTGTCGCCTCTGCTTCGAGGGCGATGAAGGCGTCACGCAGGGCTTCGTGTGGGTCGCCGTCGATGCGTTCGGGGTTGTGCGCGAAGACGAGGTCGAGGTGATCACGGCGGAGTTCGGTTCGGTTGCGGGCGCACTGCCAGTGGACGTACGGGATGCTCAGGCAATGTCCGCGTTCTGCGTCACCGGCCGTGATGGCTCCGGCGTTAACGGCGTCTGCAGCGGTCCGAGCGGTGAGGAATCCGACCTTCGTAGACATCGGAATCGGGTGCCGGGCGAGCGCTGGCGCGAGCAGCGGCTGGGCCTGCCCGTCGAGGTAGTTGGGCGCGGTGTCGATCCATGCTGTCGCTGGATCGCTGGCTGCGCGGGTCACGGCGTCGTGCAGCGCGGAGGGGCGGATGCGGTAGGTGCCCAGGGCCAGGGTGGCCTTCGTCATCGCTCGCTGCCTTCCACCGTGATCGCTTGGCCGACCATGAGCGCGGAGACGACGGCCGCCACATCTACGATCGAGATTGCGGCTGCCTCGGCCAGCTCGCTGAGGGGTACGGCGGTAGGCGCGGCCGACATCAGTCGTTGGAGCAGTGGCATCGCCTCCTTCGCCATCTCCCACTCGTTGTCGCAGGCCCGGAAAACCACCCCTTCCTCGCTGGACTCCAAGAGCGCCCGGGTGGTCGTGAGCCTGACGCGGACGTTCGGGACCGCGGGGACGCTGATGATGTGGGGCAGGCTCGGCCGCAGGCGGGTGAGGTCAGTTACGTCGCGCATCGCCGTATACCGGCCGATGAGGTCTGGGTCTTCCAGGGAGGCGGTGACTTCCTGGCGTAGCCGCTCCAGATAAGTCACTTGCTCTGCGGCGGTCGCGTGCACGGGCAGGTCTTCGCGCAGGACATCGTGGCGGCGCAGGTCGTCCGCGAGCCAGGAAAGGAGCTGGGCGCCGGTGGTGGTCTGCACGCCGAAGGTGATGTGGATGGAGTGTTCACCTTCGGAGGCGGCCACCGAGTGCCACCAGCCGCGCGGTAGATACAGCACGTCTCCGGGCCGAAGCACGAGTTCAGCGACTGGCTCCTTCGGCGGCGGCTCGGGCTCGTCAGTGTCCTTGTACATGGGGGCGGTGCGGGTGGGGCCGTACAGCTTCCAGCGTTTGGCGCCGTCGATCTGGATCACGACGACGTCGTGGTCGTCCCAGTGCACGCCGAAGCCCTCGCGGGCAGTCCACGAGGCATACAGGTTGGCCTGCACTCCCGTGCGGAGCCAGCGCTCCAGCTCCATCGCGGCGCGGCCGACGGGCGGGTGGAGTTCGTCGAGGGCGTCGATCACGAGGGAGGCGCCCTCGGCGAGGCGGGCGTGCAGTTCGGCGGGGTGCAGGCGTTGCCAGACGGTGTGCCGACGGGTGGTGACCGGGGCGGTGTAGCGGTGGGCCGGCAGCATCTCGCCGTCCGCAGACAGGCGGAAGCGGGGTGGTTCCAGGCGGTGGGTTGCCAGGATCGTGTTGAGGTCGTCCCACGTGATCAGCTGCCCCGGATCGGCGAGGGCGTCGGGGATGTGGCGGTATTGGCGGTGGAGCACCTGGGCCAGGAACTCGTCCTGGCCCAGGTGGGCCGCCAGATTCAGCGGCGACAACGCGTCTCCTCCAGGATCAGTCGTTGCCGTCGGTACGGCCGGTGCTGCCGCCGTCGGACGGGGTGATGCCGCGCTCGCGGGCGGCCTGGATCCGGCGGCGTGCCTTGACCAGTCCTGCTTGCACCGGCTCGGTCGTTGGGGTGGTGGCGGTGTTGTTCGGCATTGCTCCTCCTTGGGTCGCGGGTTGATAGGGACTTGCGGACCCGCCCCGGATGCGCTCGACCTGTCCAAGGGCGCGGGCGGTTGTTCTGTCCGGGGCGGGGGCTTGTGGCCCGTCCTTGCCGGGGCTTCTCGGGTGGGGGAACCTCTCGATCGGCTACGTACGGCAGGGACGGGGACTCAGGGGTTGGTCGCGGCGGTGGAGACCGCGACGCCGACTACGAAGCCGCACGAGGCGGAGATCAGCACGATCAGCAGCGGGCCCGTGTACCGCGCCAGCCAGCCCACGGTTCGGCCCATCACGGTTTCCACCAGGCTCGCCACGGGCGGGTGATGATCTGCCTGTAGGTGTGGTGCGACGGGTGCTGCCCGCAGTGCTCCAGCACCCAGTTCTGGGACGCGGTGAAGTCCTCGCTGGGCGGTGACGTCTCGCCGTCGACTGCGCACTGCATCGCGTAGGTGGTGGGCTCTGCGTCCGGTTCGTGGTCGGGCTGGAGGGTCCACTGCTTGTGACAGACGACCGCTCGCGTACTCACTGGCCCACCTCGTTCAGCGAGACGAGGTGGGGCGACACAGCTGTCTCCGTGTGGTTCGGCCGGAGCGAAGTAGATGCCGACATGTGGCGGAACGAGGCTGCGCCTGGGCGAACGGCTGCGGCGGGTGCTTCTGACGCCGTAGCCGTGACGTACGGGTTCGTGAGCGCGGCGTGTAGGACGTCGGCGTCGGTGAGGGTCTCGTCGTCGGGCAGTTCGCACCAGCCGCCGAACCAGTCGTCGATCAACGGCGGGCTGGGCGTGACGAGCCACGAGTTGGTGGTGAGATGCCGGACAGGCAGGTCGCCCCAACTTCCTGCGGTGCCGGTGTCGATGGCGTAGTAGAGGCGTTCGTTGGGCCCGTCGTAGAGCACCGGGCCGATTGCCGTGCTTGTGGCCCGCAGGTGGGCCAAGGCGAGGAAACCGACCGCTGCGGGGGTGCGTACGAGGTCCCAGCCGTCGCCGACTCGGAGCAGGCGGAGTCCGGGCACGTCGTTGACCAAGGGAGCGCTGCGCAGCGCTTCACGGACGGACATCACGTATCTCCTTGGTGCTGGAGGCCGGAGCTCACGCCGAACAGAGGCGCACGTTCCGTCGTCGGCCTGATGGGGCGAACCACGATCAGACGGGTGCCTGTTGCTGCTATCTGCCGCTGCCGCTCGGATACGACGAGCTTTGGGCCGAGGTGGCTGAGGGCAGGGACCACGGCGCCATACGTGTCGGGCAATTCGAGTGCGTCCAGGAGGCCGACGAAGGCGGGAGAGCGGACGGCCACCGTCGCCTCACGGTCGGTGAACACGCCGCACAGAGTCAGCTCGTGTTGTCGGCAGTACTCGGTGAGGCAGCCGACGAGCGCTGAGTGGCGGGCCGGGCCGCCGGTGACATGGCGGAGGTAGCCGAAGACCTGGGGGCAGGCGACGGAGCGGAGTTCGGTGATGAGGTCGTCGTCCATGCCCACAGCGTCGGCCGTCGTGAACGGCCTCGAAATGACCTGCTGTTGTACTTCCGTTGCACTTCCCGCCCCACGTCGTCACCGACAGTGCTTCCATACGTGACGGAGGGAGGTCATCCGTGGTCAGCGTGCAGCAATGGACAGGCCGCGAGGCAAGCGCTCTGCGCGCCGCGCTGCGTATGAGCACGCGCGCTTTCGCCGAGCACCTCGGTGTCGCGCTGCGCACGGTCGCCAAGTGGGAGAGCCTCGGTACAGCAACCCAGCCCCGCCCGGATACCCAGGCCATCCTCGACACGGCACTGGGCCGCGCGGACTCCGCTGCCCAGGCCAGGTTCGAGGCGCTGATGTTCCCCGAGAGGAAGAGCGCGCGGCCGGCGGATTACGAGACCTGGACCGAAGACATCGAGCGTGCTGTGGTCTGCGTAAGCCGTCAGAACTTCCCCTTCGCCACCTCACTGTTGAACCGCTGGCTGACTCGCCACGATCCGCATCACCTGGATGACAAGGGCCTCTACCTCTACGGCCGTTCCCTCGTGCTGCTCGGCGATCTCCAACGTGATCAGGGCGCGATCCTCGGCCCGCTCTCCGCTCGGCACTCCTACATGACCGCCCGCGGCATGTTCACCGAACTCGATATCCCGCGCCGAGTGGCTCAGATCGAGCTCTCCCTCGCCGTCGTTCAGGAAATGTCCGGCCAGCTGGAAGCCTCCGCCCGGCAGTACGAACTCCTCGCAGCGGACGAGCGCTTGAGTCCTCGCGACCGTGCCAGGGCCCGGCTCTGGGTCGGTACGGCACTGAGCAAGGAGGGCAACAACGAGTACGCCACCGACGTCATGGTGGAGGCAACTCGCTCCTTCGAGGACCTGGGCGAGCCGGAGGACTGGTCTGTTGCCCACCAGAAGCTGGCCCTGGCCCACCGAGGCGTCGGCGACCTGAAGCAGGCCCTGCACTACATGGACATCGCGCGCACCACCGGCACGGTCGACTCCCCGATGCAGCGGGTGCGGTTGGACACCGCATACGGGCACATCCTTCTGTCGGATGCGGCGACCCGGAATGATGGGCTGTCCGTCCTCGATCAGGCGGCACAGGTGGCCCGCCAGTACGGGCTGAGCCACCAGCTGCGCAGTATTGAGGGCATCCGAAAGGGCCAGCAGGGATGAGCCAGGGAGTGCCAGTGCCGGAGCACGAGCAGCGCCAGATCACCGACGAGCAGTTCCACGACGCGACGCTGATCTGGAACTACCACCAGATGGGCCACGAGCAGCGGCCCTGCTCGGCGGCGATCGGTCTGGGCAGTCACGACCTCGGGGTGGCCACCACGGCCGCAGACCTCTACCGTGCCGGCCTCTTCCCGGTCGTGGTGTTCAGCGGGGGCAACAGCCCCACGACTCGGGCCCGCTTCCCGCGGGGTGAGGCCGTCCACTACCGCGAGCATGCCCTGAGCCTGGGGGTGCCGGACGAGGCGATCCTGGTCGAGCCGAAGGCGGCCAACACCGGCCAGAACATCACCTTCTCCCGCGAGCTGCTGGCCGAGGCCGGCATCGCGGTCGAGTCGCTGCTGCTCATCTCCAAGCCGTACATGGAACGCCGCTCGTTTGCGACCTGCCGCAAGCTCTGGCCCGAGGCTGAGGTCGTGTGCGCTTCCGAGCCGCTGGAGTTGGACGACTACATCAAGTCCATCGGCGACGAGAAGCTCGTCGTCGACATGCTCGTCGGCGACCTGCAACGGGTGATCGAGTACCCGAAGCTCGGCTTCGCCGTCGAGCAGGACGTACCGGGGGATGTGTATGACGCTTACGAGCGCCTTCTGCGCGACGGATTCGACAGTCGCCTCATCGGCACCTGACCCGTCCCATGCTGGTTCGTCGGGCGGGGTGTGCGCGATCCACCAACCAAACCTGTTCCCGCGGCTGTCCACTCTGGCGAAGCTGTACGCCGCTGGCCAGTGGATCGTCCTCGACGACGTCCAGTTCGCCCGGCGCGACTATCAGCACCGGGCTCGGCTCGCAGCCCTGGACAGCCCCGCCAGGCAGCAGTGGCTCACGCTCCCCACACACCTGCCCGATGGGCGTACGACACTGATCAGCCAGGCGCGGCTCGCCGACCCCAGCCGCTCCCGCCGTACCGTCAGCCTGCTGATTCGCCAGTACTACGGCCGCAGTCGCCACTGGCCAGCGGTGCGTGGGGTCTTGGACGCGGTTCTCGATCGGTTCGAGGCCGCCGACCGTGTCTCCGACATAGCCAGGGCGTCGACGATCGCGCTGCTCACCGCCCTTGGCTGGAGCGGCGATGTACTGGACAGCAGCACGATCCCGACTCGGGAAGGCCGATCAGAACGGCTCGCCGACCTGGCCGTGGCCACGAGCAGTACCCACTATCTCTGCGGCACGGGTGGCTGGCGCTACCTCGACCCGGCTCCGTTCGAGGCCCACGGCATCCCGGTGCTGGCTTTCCACACTCCTGTGGATACGGAAGACCCACTCTGGCGGTGGTCCCGAGGGATCAGCAGTCTCTGGGCGCTGAGCCAGATCGGGCCGGAAGCCCTGGCCGCCATGCTGGCGGCCCAACGAGACCAACTGCTTCTGGAGGGCTTCAAGTGACCGAACCGCAGGCGCCGGGCAACAAGCCGTTCCTGTACGTCGTCGTCTGCGCGGCCGGTGTCGCCGGCGACGTCGGCAAGCTGATCACGGTTGCTCAGGAGGCGAACTTGGACGTGGGCGTTGTGGCCACCCCGCAGGGTCTGGGTTTCATCGACACGGAGGCGGTCGAGGCCCAGACCGGCTACCCGATTCGCTCGGCTTGGCGCTCACCCGGGGATCCTCGCCCGCTGCCGCCCGCCGACGCCATCGCGGTGGCCCCGGCCACGTTCAATACCGTCAATAAATGGGCGGCAGGGATCTCCGACACCCTGGCGCTGGGCATCCTGTGTGAGGCGTACGGCATGGGCATCCCCACTGCCGTCCTGCCGTACGTGAACTCAGCCCAGGCCGCCCATCCCGCGTACTGGCAGAGCCTGGAGCGGTTGCGCGAGATGGGCGTCCTGATCGGTTCGTACGAGCCGCATCGGCCGAAGGCCGGCGGCGGGGCCGACCGCTACCGGTGGGAAGAGGCGCTGGAACTGCTCACTCCCAAGATGTCCGCGCGGCCGTAATCAGCGCCGCCGTGCCGACTGGGGCTGTGAGGGAGGAGCCGCTGCCGCAGGCTGGACGGGAGTAGCCCGGGCTGCCTCGGCCCGTGGACTGGGCGGACGGCGTTCGCCGAGGCGGCGGATGCGCCAGGTCAGTGCGCGGGCGGGGCTGCGGGCGTCGTCCAGGGTGCGCTGTCCGAGCGCCTGGTCGAGGACGGTGGCCACTTTGTGTCCTGCTGATTCGGCCTCGGCGAGCACGGTGGCGAGTGCGTCCCAGGCGGAGTCAGCCAGGATGCGCTCGGCGTGTTCCGGTACCGCCTGCTGGAGGTGGTGGGCGAAGCGGCGTTTGGTCTGCGGGCTGGGTGCCCGGCTGGCGAGGCCGACCAGGACCGGCTCGGCGACCTGCGCGTACGCCACCTGCAAGTGGAGGAGGGCCTGCTCGGCTGCGGCCTCCTGCTGTGCGTGCTGACGGATGCGGTGCCAGTGAATCGCGAACGCCACCGCGGTGAGCGCGGCATCCAGGAGCATCGTGAATCCGGCCCCGTCCCTGTCCTGGGGCCGGTCGCGCCAGATCGCCTGGACGCTGCGGCGCAGGACGCGGGTGCTGTCGAGGTCGGCGGCGATGCGGGAACGGGTGGCGCGCTCGAAGACGGCGGCGGCCTGTTCGAGTTCAGCCTTGAGCCCGGCCGGTGCGGTGACGGGCAGGAGGTCCAGTGCGGCGCCGAGCGCGACCAGCTGTCCTTGGGCGGCGTGGTCGTCGCCGTGGGTGAGGTGGTGGGGGATGCGTTCGGTGGCGGCGGCGGTCTGGTGCCAGGGGTTGCCCGGCCGGACGGTCGCGGGCTCGGGGCTGGTGGTGGCGAGGCGTTGGCGGATCTTGGGCAGGGAGAGATCGCCGGCGAGGGCGGAACCGGCGTAGAACACGGTCTCGCCCTTGTCGTTGATGTCACCGGGCAGGGCGAAGTTGCAGCCGAGCGCGTCGCCGGAAGGGCCGAGCTTCAGCCGAACGGTCACACCCGTCGCCTCCAGCAGGGCGAAGAACTCGGCCTCGTCCGCTGCGGCGGCGACGGTACGGCGGACCCGCAGGCGCAGGATCTCGCGGGACGTGGCGTCCTGGCCCAATCGCTTGGCCTTGAAGTGCTCCTTGCTGGTGGGGCGCTTGGCGGCGGTGCCGTCGCCCGGCTTCAACCGGCGGAGCCCGTAGTCGACTTCGATCTTGCGGGCTTCACGCTGGACGGCGCGCTGGTCGTGATCGCGCTGGGGGCGGCGGCCGTCCTGGCGGACGAGGGTGGCGGCGATGTGGATGTGGTCGTCGGCGTGGCGGACGGCCACCCAGCGGCATGCTTCCTCGTCGCCTACGGGGGCGATGCCGGCTGCGGCCACGATCCGGCGGGCGATGTCCGCCCATTGGGCGTCGGTGAGGATCGGGTCTTCAGGTGCAGCACGGACGGGGCAGTGCCACACGGTGTACTTGGGTGCCTTGTCGCCCAGCATCTTCACGGGCTGGTCGAGCTGTGCGGCGAGCTGGGTCTCCACTTCCTTGGGGTCGCGGTGAGGGCTGCGGCCGGGGTCGGGGGCGAAGTCGTTCCAGGAAGCCACCAGATGCGGGTCGACGTGCTCGTTGGCCCGGCCCTTGCCGAAGAGGTAGCCGATCGTGCGGCGCGTGGCCTGTGGCCCCTTGCCGAGGATGATCTTCGGGATCAATGGCTCACCGCCCCTCTGTGACCTGGGCGACCGCGGTGTCCAGCTCGGCGATGGACGCCTCGACGCGCTCCAGGAGCCGTTGGACGGTGTCGAGGTGGGGCCAGGCGCCGTCCTTGTTGAGGTGCCAGGTGAGCTGGTTGAGGTTGTTGCCGATCTTGCCGAGCTGCCGGTTGGCGGCCATCAGGGTCTTCACCAGGGCGCGGTAGTCGGCGACCGCTGCCGTGGGGTCGTCGGCACGGGCAGCGGCGAGCGCGCACTCGGCGACGTAGCCGCCGGGCTTCATGCGGCTCAGGACTGCGGCCTTCTGCACTAGGGCGATCTCGTCGTCGTTGTAGCGGGGATGGACACGGTGCTCGCGCAGCTGCTTGTCACGCAGACGGCGACGCGGCGCGGGGCGCTGACGCTCGTTCAACGACGGTTCGCCCCCTGTCTCGTTCGGCACCTCCGGGCCGAACGAGCCCGGCGCCCCTGCGCCGGATGCCTCCGCCTCCCCCGGGGCGAGGGCCGGGTAAGGACTCCTTATCCGACAACTTGCTGCGCTGTCTGAGGCTGAGGTGGTGTGCATCTGCTGCTGAGCTGTGGGGAGTTCGTGGTGCTGTTCGTGCATGAGGTGCTCCGGGGATGAGGGGCGGGAGGCGTGTCACGTGCGTCGCATCCGTCCCATACCTGGTCAGGACAGGTACGGACACTCGGGCAGGTACGGAGAAGTCCGTCCCGGCGAGGACATCCGTCCCCGCGCTGACCTGCGCGGGGACGGATGCGACGCAGTGATACGGCCCCAGGGGAGGCGGGTCAGCGGGCGCGTTGGCGGCCGGCGGAGCCGCCGGGCGGGCCGATGGGCAGCTGACCCGCCAGGGCAGCGGGCGGCTTGCCCAGAGCCGGGCGCGCGGGCGTGGCGTCGTGCGCGGGGGCGGGCGCCGTCTCGGTGAGGTCGGGGCAGTGCCGGGCCCAGCTGTCCAGGAACCGGTTACGGGCGTACCCCTTGGCCTGCCTGCCCTTGTCGAACCGGTAGTTGGCCGGACGGATATCGAAGTCCCGCAGCATTCTGCCCAGGTAGTAGGCGTTGAGCCCCTTGGCGCCGTGCTCAGCCCAGGGGGCGTCGGGGTCCTGGAGCAGGGCGGCGACCAGATCCTGGCTGGACAGGGCAGCGGGGTTGCCGTGTGCCTCGAAGACGCGGTGGATGTCGCGCAGCAGCCGCGTCTTCAGGTTGGTCTGCTCGTCCTGGACAGCCTCGAACCGGGTCATCGCCCCACAGGCCGCACGCGCACTGGCGGGCCAGTGGCCGCCGACCAGATCGGCAATGATGACCAGCGGCTCCCAGGTGTCCGCCGCCCGGTCCTCCACCGGCATCGTCGGCGCCATGCGGCCGGCCATGCCGCGCAGCGGTCCCAGCCAGGCGGCCAGCTTGTCCCGCAGCGCGTTCAGCTCCGGTGTGGCGTAGCGCGAGCGGAACGGGGTCACCTTCTCGCCCGGCATGCGCTTTTGCATGCGGAGCACGACCGCCCGGTCCGTGATCGTGTCGGGCAGGTCGCCGATCGAGGCCAGCGCGGCCATGGCGAAGGTCGGATACGGGGTCGGCTTATGCTCCGGACCGGAGATGCGCCAGGCGGGCCGGTTGCGCTGATGTCCGGCATTCAACAGGCCGCGCAGTTCCTCGTTGTCGCCCGCCTTGCTGAAGATGGCATCGGCCTCGTCCACCAGGATCGTGCGCGGATTCTTGCCGATGACGCGGAACAGCACCGCCGTGGACATGTTCACCGTCATGATCGGCTGGTGCACGGTCTCGTGAAGCACGTCCAGCACCCGGGACTTGCCGCAGCCCTTCGTCGGGCCGACGACCGCCAGACGCGGCGCGTGCTGCAGAACGGTCTGGATGTGCGTGGCCGCCACCCACAGAGTGACCGCGGTCAGCGCCTCGTCACTGGGCAGCACGACGTACTTGCCGATCGCCGCCCGCAACTCATCCAGCAGTTCGCCACCCTCACCGGAACCCCGTTCCCCCGGGTCTGCCGGTCCCCGAGGAGTCCGGGAGCCGGTCCCGTGATCCGGTCCCCGTGCGTCGACGGGACCGGTCCCCTCCTGCTGGGCGGTTCCCGCCACGGGGTTGTCGGTCCCCAGCGACTGGCGGGGACCGCGATCACGGTCCCCATTGCGGTCCCCTGGTGCAACTACAGCCTCTTGGGGACCGGTCCCCATTTTGGCGCCGCTGACCTGCGGGTTTGCGTCGGACGTCGATACGGGGACCGGGACGTGCGGGGACCGAGCAGCGGGCACGTTGTGGGGACGGTCCCCAACAGCGGCATCAGCAGATGGCTGGGGACGGTCCCCGTGTGCTTTCACATCCGCCGAGTGCTCGACGGTCCCCGACGCCGGGGATCGTGTGTCCGCCTGATCCCTGCGGCGCCAGGGGACGCCCTCGCCGGGGACCGCGGGAGTGGGCCAGCCGGTCGGGGAGGTGTTCGTGGGGCTCGGGGACGTAGAGTCCTCCATAGGCGTTCCTCTCCGGTGAGAGGCAGGACGGGCAAGGTCCCGCCCCTCACCAGCTCATTCGTTCAGGGATGGGCGATCAGTTGGGAAGTCTTCGGCCTTCGGCGTTGGCGCGCCGGGGGCCGCTTCGTTGTCCGGCCGCGCCAGACGCGGGGTCAGGCCGTGAGGTCGTACGACGTCTGGGCATCCAGCCACGCGTCCACCTCCCGCCAGCGGTAGCGCAGGTGACGGCCAACCTTGTGGACGCTGGGGCCGATGCCCCGGTACTTCCACTGGTAGAGGGTCTTCACCGGTACCCCGAGGTACGCGGCCACGTCGGCGGGAGTGGCGAGCTGGTCACGCTCGGCGCCGGCAAGGCGCGGGGAGTGGTTCGGCAATGAGGTCTCCATATAGGAATCAGGGTTTTGGATGGCAGGCGTGGGCAACACAGCCACACCACCTGGGAAGCGTCCAGAGTGAATTCTGAAACTCCCGGCTAGTTCCCTCGGTGTCGCCGGGGAAGACCAAAACAGTAAGGGCGGATCCCCGGTTGCCGAAATCGCTCCCACGGAAGCCGAAATTTTCTACGGAGAAGCAACCGGCTGAAGTGTCGGAATCCGGTACCTCAGCAGCTCAGAGGTGGCGTCCAGCGCTGAGAAGTGACGTGGCCAGTCCAGCGGACATCGCATCCGATAGCCGCCCAAATCGCCCACTTCTTTGATGCGGAGGGAAGGTAACACAACCTCCCCGCCGAAACGGCTCGTGATGTGCCGGAATTCGACGAGACGAACACCACTTCACCCCCGGGCGACTTTTGGAGAGTTTAAGAACTAACTCTTTCCATGACGGCCGAATGCAAGTTACAGCTATTTGTCATGCCCAACCGACCTGCCGAAATAGGCCCCGCCGGCCTCCACACCGCCCGCGCCATCGAGCACCTACGCCTCGTGCGCAGCCTGCCCCAGCACCAGCTCGCGACCCCTCCCGCAGCCCTGCTGCTCCCGTGGCTGACGCACATCGCCGCGCCCTACGCCACAGCCCAGTCCCCTAACCCCATCCAGGAGGCCCTTCTTGGCTGACGTGTACGACCGCTGGCACAAGTCCCACCCCAAGCCCACCGAGGCCGAGTGCGGCGAACACAAGAGCCGTACGAAGCGGATAGTCCCTACCGCCGATCACGGCATCGGCAAGCGCTGGCAGGTCCGTTACCGCGACCTGGACGGCCGCCAGCGCAAGGAGAACTTCCACACGAAGGCCGAAGCGGACAACCGTGCCGCCGAGGTCGACGTCGAGATCCGACGCGGCTCCTACGTCGTCCCGGCCGAGACGAAGCAGACAATCGGCGCCTACGCGCAGAAGTGGCTCGACGCGAACTCCGTCGGCCCGACGACCGCGCTCCGCTACGAGGCGACGGTCCGCAACCACATCGTCGAGCACCTCGGCCGACGCGAGCTGCGGTCCCTCAACCAGCCCTCGATCATTCAGGGTTGGATTCGCGCGCTCCAGGACGCCGAACTGGAGGTATCGACGATCGAGGGCATCTTCGACATCCTCTCCAGCATCCTCGGTATGGCCGTGGAGGACGGGCTACTGCCGAAGAACCCCTGCAAGGCGAAGTCGGTCAAGCTGCCGACCGCGATCAAGAAGAAAGTCATCCCCTGGCCGCTGGAGCGTGTGCATGCCGTCATCGACGGGCTGCCGAAGCGTTTCCAGGCCGGCGGCAAGCTCGCCTTCGGCTGCGGCCTGCGCCAGGGCGAGGTGTTCGGCTTCGCAGTCGGGGACATCGACTTCAAGGGCGGCTGGATCCACGTCAACCGCCAGGTGCGGCTCGTCGGCACGAAGCCCGTCTTCGCCCTCCCCAAGGGCAACAAGATCCGGTCAGTGCCCCTACCGGCCCAGCTTGCCGTCGCCGTCAAGGCCCACATGAAGGAGTTCCCGCCGGTCGAGGTCACCCTGCCCTGGGCCAAGCCGTACGGTGAGCCGAAGACCTTCCGCCTCCTCTTCGTCGACAAGAAGAATGGGGCGTACAACCGCAGCGTCTTCAATATGGGTGACTGGAAGCGCGCCCTGGCTGCCGCCGGAGTGATCCCACCCCGCGAGCGCGGCGCGCGCTACCTCCAGGCGGCCCCGGAAGACGGCATGCACGCCCTCCGGCACGCCTACGCCTCCGTGCTCCTGGACGCGGGGGAGAGTATCAAGGCGCTCTCGGAGTACCTCGGCCACTCGGACCCCGGCTTCACGCTACGGACGTACACGCACCTGCTGCCGTCCAGCGAGACCCGCACCCGCAAGGCGATCGACGACGCCTTCACGGAAACGGAAACGGAAGCCGAGGCGAAAGACGACGGCGACCCGCCCGCCGCCCAGGGCACATCAGCGCCCCCAGCAAAACCAATGTGCCCTCGATGTGCCCTGGCCGCCTGACGGCCCCTCCCCGGCACCAAAAAGGGCGAGGCCCGAAGACCCCGCCCGATCCGCAAGAAACCCCAGCTCAGGGCCAATCAGGGCCAAACAAGGCAATAAGGCTGATGCCCCGCCTCATGCAACCGATGGCTGAAGTCCTGCCACTCGTGCAGCAACTGGTACACGTTGAACGCGTCCCGCGGTCCACCCCGGTCCGGCACCGTCGACCAGATGAACGCCGCCGCGCCGACCGCCTCCTCGCCGATGCCGCGCAGGGGGTCGACGACGGTCATCGGTAGTTTCACGACCGCGTAGTCGGGGTGCAGGACCACCAGCTCCAGCGGGGGCACCTTGTGCAGGGGGACGCCCTCGATGCCGGTGAGGACCATGGCGGCCATGGTCTCCGGCTTGATCTTGGTGAACATGCCGTTCATCCCGAGCTCGTCGCCGCCCAGCTCCTCGGGGCGCATCGAGATCGGGACGCGGGCCGCGGTCGCGCCGTCGGGCGCGCCGAAGTACTTGTAGGTCACCCCCACCCGACCACCATTCCTGCTCCCCGCCCCCAGCCGGTCGGCCCGCCTCCCGAGCCGGTCGGGCTCGCTCGGTGCGCCGTGTGCCTGACGTGCTTCGGTCGCTTCCTCGGCCTCGCGTCGGTGCCTTCCGCGCCGGGCACGTCGAGGACCCAGGTCGTCGGTCCCCTCGCCCAGTCCGCCACCGCGATGCATATCTCCACCCGACTGCTTTTCTAGGACGCGTGGCCCCCGCCGCGCAACCCGATCATCGTGTCAGTGACCTCCCCCACGGCCGCACGCCGAAACGTGCGGTGAAACATATGTCCGTCGCCTGCCCGTCATATGCCTCAAGGGCGCCGGTAGCCCCTGTCCGCGCCGCCTGCGTGAGCTGCGTGGACGTGCTCCAGTCTGGCAGACGGCACGGCGTGCGGGCGGGTTGTCTACCCTGAATGAGGTCACCCTGGGCAACCAGAGTCCGAGAAGTCGGAGAAGGTCGAGAAGGTCGGAGAAGTCGCAGGTCATGAGCGAACTGGCATATCCATACGAAGCACCGGCCTCGCAGGCTCTGTTCGACCGCGCGGCGGCCGTCACGCCCGGCGGCGTGAACTCCCCGGTGCGCGCCTTCGGCGCCGTCGGCGGCACGCCCCGGTTCATGGTGTCCGGCACCGGGCCGTACCTGACCGACGCCGACGGACGGGAGTACGTCGACCTCGTCTGCTCCTGGGGGCCGATGATCCTCGGGCACGCCCACCCCGAGGTGATCGCCGCCGTGCAGGAGGCGGTCGCCCGCGGGACGTCGTTCGGCACGCCCGCCGAGGGGGAGGTCGCCCTCGCCGAGGCGATGGTCGAGCGGGTCGCCCCGCTGGAGGAGGTGCGGCTCGTGTCCAGTGGGACCGAGGCCACCATGTCGGCCATCCGGCTCGCCCGCGGGTTCACGCGGCGGACCAAGGTGATCAAGTTCGCCGGGTGTTACCACGGTCACGTCGACTCGCTGCTCGCCGCCGCCGGCTCCGGTGTCGCCACCTTCGCGCTGCCCGACACCCCGGGCGTCACCGGTGCCCAGGCGAGCGACACCATCGTGCTGCCGTACAACGACCTCGTGGCCGTGCACGCCGCCTTCGCCGCCCACCCCGGTGAGATCGCCTGCGTGATCACCGAGGCGTCGCCCGGCAACATGGGCGTCGTACCGCCGCTGCCCGGGTTCAACCAGGGGCTGAAGGACGCCTGCGCCGCGAACGGAGCGCTGTTCGTCTCCGACGAGGTCATGACCGGGTTCCGGACCAGCAGGGCCGGCTGGTACGGCGTCGAGGGCGTCGTCCCCGACCTGATGACCTTCGGCAAGGTCATGGGCGGTGGGTTCCCCGCCGCCGCGTTCGGCGGGCGCGCCGACGTCATGGCGCACCTCGCCCCGGCCGGGCCGGTCTACCAGGCCGGCACCCTCTCCGGGAACCCGGTCGCCACCGCCGCCGGGCTCGCCCAGCTGCGACTCCTGGACGACGCCGCGTACGCCAAGGTCAACGCCGTGTCGGAGCAGATCCAGGGGCTGGTCACCGAGGCCCTCGCCAAGGAGGGCGTCGCGCACCGGCTGCAGACCGCCTCCAACATGTTCTCCGTCTTCTTCACGGACCGGCCGGTCAGGAACTACGAGGACGCCAAGGCGCAGGAGTCCTTCCGCTTCACCGCCTTCTTCCACTCGCTGCTCGCGAACGGCGTCTACCTGCCGCCGTCCTCCTTCGAGTCCTGGTTCGTGTCCACCGCCCACGACGAGCGGGCCGTCCAGCGCATCGCCGACGCCCTTCCGGCGGCGGCCCGCGCGGCGGCGGAGGCGACGGCATGAGCGAGAGCCCGGACAAGGACCTCACCGTCGTCCACGTGATGCGGCACGGCGAGGTCGAGAACCCCACCGGCGTCCTCTACGGCCGTCTGCCCGGCTACCACCTCTCCGACCTGGGCCGGCGCATGGCCGACCGGGTCGCCGAGCACCTCGCCCCCCGCGACGTCACCTACGTCGTCGCGTCCCCGCTGGAGCGGGCGCAGGAGACGGCGACGCCGATCGCGAAGGCGCACGGTCTGGACCTCGGCACCGACGAGCGGCTCATCGAGGCCGACAACGTCTTCCAGGGCAAGACCTTCGGCATCGGCGACGGCGCGCTGCGCCGGCCCGCCAACTGGAAGCACGTGGTCAACCCGTTCAAGCCGTCCTGGGGCGAGCCGTACGTCGACCAGGTGGTGCGCATGATGGGCGCGCTGAACGCGGCCAAGGACCGGGCCCGCGGGCACGAGGCCGTGGTCGTCAGCCACCAGCTGCCGATCTGGATACTGCGGTCGTACGTCGAGCGGCGGCGGCTGTGGCACGACCCGCGCAAGCGGCAGTGCACGCTGGCGTCCCTGACGACGTTCACGTTCCAGGGCGACCGGATCGTGTCCGTCGGCTACACCGAGCCCGCCCGCGACCTCGTCCCGGCCCACCTCCTCGCGGGAGCCAAGCCGGTCAAGGGGCAGGGCAAGGCCTTCGGGGCCTGACGGCGACCGGTGGGTCTGACGGCGACCGGTGGGTCTGACGGCGACCGGTGGGCCTGACGGCGACCGGTCGGTCCGACGGCCGCGGGGTCCGGCCGGTCCGCGCCCGCACCGGTTCCGCGGCCCGACGGTCCCGGCCGCGGTGCCTGACGCCCGTTACCGAATCCGCACAAATATCCGGAACCCGCACGTTCGTCGCGTCCTCTGACTCAGTGACCACCAGAGGACGCGACGAACGAGGTTGCGATGCGCACTTCCACCCGCACTCTCACCCGCAGGGGGATGCTCGGACTCGGCGCGGGTGCCGCGGCCGCCGTCGGGCTCGCGGGCTGCGGTACCGGCTCCCACGCCTCGCCGGGCGGCTCGCACCAGGCCGGCGGTTCCGGCGAGCCCTCGCCTTCCGGCAGCAGCAAGGCCCCCGCGAAGCCCATCGGCGACGGCTCCACGGCGTACACCGGCAGGCAGCCGCACCAGCCGGACGCGCCGGTGCCGCTGGAACCCGGCCAGACCCCACCGCAGTTCGTCGTCTTCTCCTGGGACGGCGCGGGCGAGGTCGGCAACGGGCTCTTCCCGCGCTTCCTCGACCTCGCCCAGGAGCACGGCGCGCACATGACCTTCTTCCTCTCGGGCCTGTACCTGCTGCCCGAGTCGAAGAAGCGCCTCTACGACCCGCCGAACAACCCGCGCGGCGCCTCCGACATCGGCTACCTCACCGACGCCCACATCAAGGACACGCTGAAGAACGTCCGGCGGGCCTGGCTGGACGGCCACGAGATCGGCACCCACTTCAACGGCCACTTCTGCGGCGGCAGCGGCACGGTCGGCAACTGGACCCCGGCGCAGTGGCGCAGCGAGATCGACCAGGCGAAGTCCTTCGTGAAGGAGTGGCGGACCAACAGCGGCTGGACCGACCTGCCGTCCCTGCCCTTCGACTACGACAAGGAGCTCGTCGGCGGCCGCACGCCCTGCCTGCTCGGCCAGGACAACCTGCTGCCCACCGCCCGCGAGCTCGGCTGGCGCTACGACGCCTCCTCGCCCGGCGGCCGTCAGGTGTGGCCGGTGAAGAAGGACGGGATCTGGGACCTGCCGTTGCAGCAGATACCTTTCCCCGGGCACTCCTTCGAGGTCCTGTCGATGGACTACAACATCCTCGCCAACCAGTCGGTCAACTCGACCAAGGCGCCCGCCCACAACTACCCGGGCTGGCGCGAACAGGCCACGAAAGCCTACATATCCGGCTTCAAGCGGGCGTACGAGACGAACCGGGCGCCGTTCTTCGTCGGCAACCACTTCGAGGAGTGGAACGGCGGCATCTACATGGACGCCGTCGAGCAGGCCCTCAAGCACATCGCGCGGGAGAAGGAGAAGGGCGGGGACATCCGTCTCGTCTCCTTCCGCCAGTTCACCGACTGGCTGGACGTCCAGAAGCCGGAGGTGCTCGCGGCGCTCCGCACGGTCGAGGTGGGGCAGCGGCCGGCCGGAGGCTGGAACGCCTTCCTCAAGGACGGCACGGGGACGGGCACCGGCCGCGCGACGGGCTCGGCGAACGCCGCCTGAAATGCGGGTTTCCGCCCGTGAGGGGGGTGCGCAAGATCCCCGGAACGGACATGCGAAACTTTTCACATGAGTGCCGCCAGCCGCGCCCCCCTGCGCTCGAACCGCACCGCCGGCCGCGTCCGTCGCCGTGTCGCCCTGACCGCCGGCGTCGCCGCGGTCGCCCTGCTCGGCTCCGCCTGCAGCTCCGGAGGGACGTCCGGCGGAGGCGGCCAGACCGGTTTCATCACCGGCTCCGACGGCATCGCCACCGCCAAGGAGGGTGAGCGGGCCGACGCCCCCGACCTGTCCGGCGAGACCGTCGACGGCGGACAGCTCGACATCGCCGACTACCAGGGCAAGATCATCGTCCTCAACGTGTGGGGCTCCTGGTGCGGGCCCTGCCGCGCCGAGGCCAAGAACCTGGAGAAGGTCTACCGGGACACCAAGGACCAGGGCGTCCAGTTCGTCGGCATCAACACCCGCGACTCCACCACCGGTCCGGCCCGGGCCTTCGAGAAGGACTACGGCGTCACCTACCCGAGCCTGTACGACCCGGCCGGCCGGCTGATGCTCCGCTTCGAGAAGGGCACGCTCAACCCGCAGGCCATCCCCTCCACGCTCGTCGTCGACCGGGAGGGGAAGGTCGCCGCGCGCGCCCTCCAGGCGCTCAGCGAGGAGAAGCTGCGCAAGATGCTCGACCCGTACCTCGCGGACGAGTCGGGGAAGTGACGTGACCGCGCTGACCACGCTCGCGGAGGCGGGCAGCAACGCCACGGTGCTCAACGGCGCCCTGCTGGTGGCCCTGCCCATCGCCCTGCTCGGCGGCCTCGTCTCCTTCTTCTCGCCCTGCGTCCTGCCGCTCGTCCCCGGCTACCTCTCCTACGTGACCGGGGTCACCGGCACCGACCTCGGTGACGCCCGGCGCGGACGGATGGTCGCCGGCGCCTCGCTCTTCGTCCTCGGCTTCACCGTCGTGTTCGTCTCCAGCGGCGCGCTGTTCGGCTACTTCGGCCAGACGCTCCAGGAGAACCAGGGCGTCCTGACCAACGTGCTGGGCGTGCTCATGATCCTCATGGGCGTCTTCTTCATGGGCCTGATGCCCTGGCTCACCCAGCGCGAGTTCCGCTTCCACAAGAAGCCCGTGAGCGGCCTGATCGGCGCCCCCGTACTGGGCGCGCTGTTCGGCATCGGCTGGACGCCCTGCATCGGCCCGACCCTCGCCTCCGTCCTGGCGCTCTCCGCCGACCAGGGCACCGCGGGCCGCGGCGCCATACTGACCGTCGCGTACTGCGTCGGCCTCGGCGTGCCCTTCGTGCTCGCCGCGGTCGCCTTCCGCAAGGCGCTCGGCGCCTTCGGCTGGGTCAAGCGCCACTATGTGTGGGTGATGCGCATCGGCGGCATCATGATGATCGCGACCGGCCTGCTGCTGCTGACCGGCGCGTGGGACAGCATCGTCCAGGACATGCAGACCTGGTCCAACGGCTTCACTGTGGGGATCTGATCCGATGAGCACCACTTCGAAAACGGCGTCGGACAAGACCCCGAAGACCGCCGCGGACGACCAGGACCTCGGCGCCGCCGGCTCCCAGCTGTCCACCGCCCCCGTGGAGGAGGCACCGAACCTCCCCTCCCTCGGCGTGACCGGCTGGGCCCGCTGGTTCTGGCGCCAGCTCACCTCGATGCGGGTCGCGCTGCTGCTGCTCCTGCTGCTGTCGCTGGGCGCGATCCCCGGCTCGCTGATCCCGCAGAGCGGCGTCGACGCCCTGCAGGTCGAGGAGTTCCGCAAGAACCACGACATCCTCGCGCCGATCTACGACAAGCTCGGCCTCTTCCACGTCTACAGCTCGGTGTGGTTCTCCGCGATCTACATCCTGCTGTTCGTCTCCCTCATCGGCTGCATCGTCCCGCGCACCTGGCAGTTCGTCGGACAGCTGCGCGGCCGTCCGCCCGGCGCGCCCCGGCGCCTGACCCGGCTGCCCGCCTACACCACCTGGCGCACCGGGGCCGAGCCGGAGCAGGTCCGCGAGGCCGCCCTGACGCTGCTGAAGAAGCGCCGCTTCCGCGCCCACGCCGTCGGGGACGCCGTCGCCGCCGAGAAGGGCTACCTGCGGGAGGTCGGCAACCTCGCCTTCCACATCGCGCTGATCGTGATGCTGATCGCGTTCGGCTGGGGCCAGCTCTTCAAGTACGAGGGCAACAAGCTGATCCTGGAGGGCGACGGCTTCGCCAACACGCTCACCCAGTACGACGACTTCAAGTCCGGGAACCTGTTCGGCCAGGACGACCTCGACCCGTTCAGCTTCACCCTGAAGGACTTCCGCGGCACCTACGAGCCGTCCGGCCCCAACCGCGGCACCCCGCGCGTCTACGAGGCCCACATCAGCTACAGCGAGGGCGCCGACGGCGAGGAGAAGGCCACCACCATCAAGGTGAACGAGCCGCTGGAGGTCGACGGCTCGAAGGTCTACCTCGTCAGCCACGGCTACGCGCCCATCGTCACCGTCAAGGACGCCAAGGGCGACGTCGTCATGGACAAGCAGGCCGTGGCCCTGCTGCCGCTGGACTCCAACGTCACCTCCTCCGGCGCCATCAAGGTCATGGACGGCTACCGCAACGCCAAGGGCGAGAAGGAGCAGCTCGGCTTCAACGCGTTCTTCCTGCCGACCTACGGCGGCAAGGGCAGCGCGATGTACTCCACCTTCCCGGCGCTGATCAACCCGATGCTGGCGCTCTCCGCCTACCACGGCGACCTCGGTGTCGACGCGGGCTTCCCGCAGAGCATCTACCAGCTCGACAAGAGCAACCTGAAGGAGTTCAAGGACTCCGACGGCAAGCTGTTCAAGAAGCAGCTGAAGGTCGGCGAGACCATGACGCTGCCGAACGGCGCCGGCTCGGTCACCTTCGACGGCATCCAGGAGTGGGCCGGCTTCCAGGTCACCCAGCAGCCCGGCAGCGGCTGGGCGCTCGCCGGCGCCACCGCCGCGATCCTCGGACTCGCCGGCTCCCTGTTCATCCAGCGCCGCCGGGTCTGGGTGCGGGCCGTCAAGGGCGACGACGGCGTCACGGTCGTCGAGATGGCCGGCCTCGGCCGCAGCGAGTCCGCGAAGGTGCCCCAGGAGCTCGGTGACCTCGCGGGGACCCTGTACGAGCAGGCGCCCGACGCACCGAAGAACGACGACACCCCCGACACCTCCGACACCCACGTCGTACCTGCCGAAAGGCCTGGGAAATGAGTCTCGCCGCAGCAACCGAGCTGGCCGCCGCGACCAACGAGAACCTCGCGAACGTCAGCAACACGCTCATCTACTCCGCGATGGCCGTGTACACCCTGGCCTTCTTCGCGTACATCGCCGAGTGGCTCTTCGGCAGCCGGAGCAAGGTGGGCCGTACGGCCGCCGCCCTGACCGCCGACGCCGACGCGAAGGCCAAGGCGAAGGCCGCTCCGGCCGTCACCGTGAACAAGGCCGGCGGCACCGCCGTCCTGGAGCGACCCAAGGTCGTGGTGCGAGCCGCGACCGGCTCCCGCGACGTGCCCGACGGGCCGGGCGCGCACGGCGGCACCGAGAAGGGCGACCTCTACGGGCGGATCGCCATCTCGCTCACCGCGCTGGCCTTCGCCGTCGAGGCGGGCGGCGTGCTCACCCGCGCCCTGTCGGTGGAGCGGGCGCCGTGGGGCAACATGTACGAGTTCAACATCACGTTCACGACGGTCGCCGTCGGCGTGTACCTCGTACTGCTCGCCCTGAAGAAGAACGTCCGCTGGCTCGGCCTCCCGCTGACCACCACGGTCCTGCTCGACCTCGGTCTCGCCGTCACGGTCCTGTACACCGCCAGCGACCAGCTCGTCCCGGCGCTGCACTCCTACTGGCTGTACATCCACGTCTCCACGGCGATCTTCTGCGGCGCCGTCTTCTACGTCGGCGCGGTGGCCGCGGTCCTGTACCTCTTCAAGGACAGCTTCGAGAACAAGCTCGCCACCGGCGGCGTCCCCGGCCGCTTCGCCGACTCGGTCCTGGACCGGCTGCCCGCCGCCGCCACCCTCGACAAGTTCGCCTACCGCGTCAACGCCGCCGTCTTCCCGCTGTGGACGTTCACGATCATCGCGGGCGCGATCTGGGCGGGCGACGCGTGGGGCCGCTACTGGGGCTGGGACCCGAAGGAGGTCTGGTCCTTCATCACCTGGGTCGCCTACGCCGGCTACCTGCACGCCCGCGCCACCGCCGGCTGGAAGGGCCGCAAGGCCGCCTACCTGGCGCTCATCGCCTTCGGCTGCTGGCTGTTCAACTACTACGGCGTCAACATCTTCGTCGGCGGCAAGCACTCCTACGCGGACGTGGGCCTGGGCGCCCTCCAGTCCGTCGGTTTCTGACGCGCCCGGACCGGAGGGCCGACAAGCGTCCTCAGGGCCGGGAGCGGCCGACGCTCGTGACGATGTCCCGCAGCCGCTCCACGTACAGCCGCAGGTTCTTGTGCGCGACGTCGGTGTCCGGGTACCGGCTGGCGAACCACAGGCCCTCCGGGAGCCGGGTGACCCACGCGCACACCTGGTCGCCGTACGACACCCTGAGCAGCGCGTAGGCCGACTGGTCCTGCCAGCGGACGGAGCCGGGGACGTCGCGGGCGTCGACGAAGGACACGATCGAGTACAGGTCCGGTGACGTGGGGTGGAAGTCCTGGCCGAGCAGGCGCAGCACCCGGTCGATCGGCATGCGGGACAGCCGCCGGTTGGCCTGGAGTTCGGCGCGGACGGTGCGCAGGGCGCTGGGGAAGTCGTGGGTCCGCGCCACGGGGATCTCGATCGGCGCGCCGCCGACGTACCAGCCCACGGACTGGGACCACTGGGACCGGGACCTGGTGTGGAACGGCACGACCGTGCGGTAGACGGGCTCCCCGCCGATCTCGTGGACGACGAGCGCGGTCGCGGCCAGCACGCCGACCAGGCTGCCGCCGTAGGGGCGGCAGTACGCCTCGAAGGCCGCCGCGTCGGCCGCGTCCACCAGGGGCTCGCGCAGCAGCTTCTGGACGGGCAGCGCGCCGCCGGGCTCCAGCCCGAGGTCGACGGGGAAGGAGGGCAGCCGTCCGTCGCACCGCCGGATGAACTCCCGCCAGCGGGCGACGATGTCGTGGCCGCCGTCGATCCGGTCCGCTTCCGCCCGCTCGGCCTCGCAGAAGTCGACGTAGCTGCCGACCTGCGGATGCTCCACCGCCCGGCCCTCGACGCCGGCCGTGTACAGCTCGTGGATCTCGGCGGGGATGCGGTAGATGGAGTAGGCGTCGACGTTGCTGTGGTCGAAGCCCATGTAGACGCTGACGCCGTCGTCGCGGACGACCGCCGTGTAGATGAGGTTGGGCCAGCGCAGCGCGTCCGCCACGCTGTCGAAGCGGTCCTGGAGGTGACGGGCCAGGTCCGTCGCGTCCGGGAAGTCGCCGATCTCCTCCCGGTGCAGGGACACCGCCTGCGCGTCGAGCGTGAACCGGCGCAACTCGTCACCGGCCGCGCCGGCCCAGCGGAAACCGCTGCGCAGCGTCTCGTGCCGCAGGGTCCAGGCGCGCAGCGCCTCCTGGAGCACGTCGAGGTCGACCGGGCCCGGGATGTCGAAGGCCGCGCCGAGCCAGGTCGGCACGAACAGCCCGTCCTCGCGGACCGACCGGGCCGTCCGGATGTGCGACTCCTGGATGTACGCCGGTGGCCGGGCGTCCTCGGGCAGCCCTGCCGCGATGTCGAGGGTCCGTGGACTGAGCGTCCACTCGACGAGGCGCCCGGGCCGGATCTCGCAGCGCTGGATGTCGGTCATTCGCACGAGGGGGGTCTCCGTTCGCAGATGTAACAGACCCGACCAAGAGAATGCCGTGCGCGCGACCGCGCACCGGGTGTGTCGGCACTGTTCAACGGAACGGGTGGCTCCTCGAACGGCGGTACGTGGGATCGCCGTTCACTCCGGACGGGCACGCTCCGGGCCGGCGGGCTTCGGACAGGCGTACTCCAGATAGGCGTGCAGGGCGCCCGCTCCCGCCAGCGTCGCCCGCGTCCGCGCGGCGAGGGCCCGCCCGCGCGCCTCGACCGCCGCCCGCAGTGCCTCGCTGCTCCCCTCGCGCCGCAGGCCGTCCAGGACGGGCCGGATCTGGTCGAACAGGTAGTGGCTGCGGCGCAGCGTGCGCACGAGCCGGGCGTCGCGGACGTCGGCGGGCCCGTAGACGCGGTACCGGGTGCCGGATTCCCGCCGGGGCGCGAGCAGCCCCGCGGTCTCCCACACCCGCAGCGCGGACGTCCGTACGCCGATCAGCGCGGCCACCTCGCCGATGCGCAGACCGCCCGGGCTCGGCAGTGGCCCGGGCTCCTGACGGGCGAGCGTCTCCAGCGCATCGCTCGCGGCCCGCAGCGCGACCCGCTCCTCGTGCAGGGCGGCGTGCGCTGCGTCGACGAGCGCGAGCGCGCCGGGTACGTCCCCCTCGTGCACGGTCCGCATGACCCGCGTCCCCGTCACCGGGCCGTACCCCCTGTGCAGCGCCCGGTACGTCAGCAGCGCGCGCCGGTGCACCTCGTCGAAGACGCGGTAGCCGGACTCGGTCCGCCCGGCCGGGGGAAGGACACCGGCGTCCTCGTAGTTGCGGATCTGCTGCGTGGAGAGACCGGCCGTGCGGGCCAGGTCGACGGTCCGCAGACGACGGCCGTCGGTCTTCATCGGCCAACACCCCCTCGGGAGAGGAGCTCCGCCTCCGTTACCGCGCACCCAGCAGCTGGAGGATCCCGTTCACCGCTTCCACGACGGGTGCGCCCAGCGCCCCGGCGGTCGCGGCGACGCCGGCGACGGCCATCAGGGCGCGGGTGCGGGCCTGCGGCTGGACCACGGCGTCGGGGGCGAGGACGGGCAGGGACTCGTCGATCGTCTGCGCGGCCGGGGGCGGCACCTGCGTGCGCAGGTCGCGCAGCTGTGCCGTCAGCGCCTCGACGGCGGCGCGCAGTTGGGGGTCCATGGCGGTCGGTGCCGCGTTCTTCACCATGCCGGTGTTGCCCGTTCCGCCGTGCATGGTGACGTTGTCCCCGAAGTAGTAGCTGTCGCCGCTCATGCCGCCGTCCTCATCCCCACGTTGCCCGTTCCGCCGTACATGTTGACGTTGTCCCCGAAGTAGTAGTTCCTGGGATTGATCGTGAGTCTGTCGACCCTCACCTGGAACTCGGCCTCGGGGTTCTCGATCGCGTGCACGACGTGGCCGACGAGCTGGTTGAGATGCTGGGTGTCCTTGCTGGTCACCAGGGCCGTCGACGCACCGGACGTCTCGACGGCCAGCACCCAGTGCGAGGACGCGGTCAGCACCGCCCCCAGATCGCCGGCGCAGTAGATCAGGGCCACGACGGCGCCGAACCAGACGAACTTGGTGATCGTCTCCGCGGTCTCGGCGTCGCTGCCCAGACGGGTGAGGTTGCCGAGGATCGTCATGGCGAAGGCCACCGGCAGGATGATCCCGACGCGCTTGAAGAAGAGCACGGTCGCCTCACCGCGTCGCGGGGAGAGCAGGAACGTGTACACCCGTGTGATGTTCCGCAGTGGGTAGGCCGCGCCGCCGACCCACAGCAGCCGCTTGCTGATCCGCATCTCGACGCCGCCCCCCAGGTGCGGCGGTAGCGGCGGCGGGGGCGGGGGAGCGACCCGGTTGTGCCAGGGCCGGTCGCCGCCGGACGCCTGCGCCGGGAACGCCGGCGGAGGCTGCGGAGGCTGCTGCGGGGGCGTCTCCGGGTTCTCGGGTCTCTCCATGACCTGTCCGCACCGCCTGATGTATGTGATGCCCGTCACTGGAGGACGAACATTAGCGGGGCCGAAGTGAACACCGCCGCTCCTTTCCGGGCAAGAGTGGCGCGACTCGGCCGGGCTCGGGAGCGGACAGGTGCTTCCGTCCGGGCAGCAGCAGCGGGGTGGCGAGCAGGAGGACGCCGGAGACGGTGATCGCGGCGAGGGGACCGGTGAGTGTGGCGAGAACGCCCCAGACCACCATCAGGGCGGCCTGGAGGAGTTTGCCGAGCGCACTCCACGTACTGAGGACCTGGGCGGTGTGGTCCGCGGGGGTCCGTCGCAGGCGTTCCGTCGCGTGGATCGGGTTGAAGACGCCCATGCAGGTGATCAGCAGGCCCTCGACGACGATCACGGTGAGGAGTCCGGGGACGCCGGGCCGGACGAACGCGAGACCGAGGGGGAAGAGCGAGCGCAGCCGGCCGGAGACGACCAGGACGCGGTGCCGGCCGTAGCGGGTCACCAGGCGCGCGGAGAGGCGGGCGCCCACGAAGCCGCCGAGCGCCGGGACGCCGAAGGCGAGGCCGTACTGCCAGGCCGGGAAGTGGTACTGGCCCAGCAGGAGGACGGACAGGAGCGGCACGGTGGCCATGATGAGGCCGCCGACCAGGGCCGAGTTGAGGAACAGGCGGATCAGCGCGCGGTCGCGGCGGATGAACCGCCAGCCGCGCAGGAGGTCGGCCCCGCGCGGCCCGGTGCCCGCCCGGTCGCGCGGTGTCGCGACGTCGGTTCCGCGGACGCGCAGGATCCCGAGCGCGGACAGCAGGTAGCTGAGGGCGTCGGCCGTGACCGTGACGACCGGGCCGAGCAGCCCCGTGAGCGCACCGCCGAGGGGCGGGCCCGCCGCGGTCGCCACCCAGTTCGTGCCCTCGAACCTCCCGTTCGCCACCAGCAGGTGGTCGCCACGGACGAGATGCTTCAGGTAGGCGCCGGACGCGGCGGAGAAGGCGATGCCCGCGGTCCCGGAGACGACCGAGACGACCAGCAGGTGGCCGTAGGTGAGCAGACCGAGGACGTGGGCGATCGGGACGCTCGCCGTCGCGGCGAACCGGACCAGGTCCGTCGCGATCATCACCGGACGCTTGGCCCGGTGCTCGACCCACGGTCCGAGCGGGAACGCGACCGTCGCCGCGACGGCGAGCCCGGCCGCCTCCAGGAGCGACACGGCGAACGCCGACGCGTGCAGCTCCCGGACCGCGATCAGCGGGAACGCGCCGAAGGCGATCCACGTGCCGTACGTACTGACGGCGTAGGACGACCACAGCCAACCGAAACCGCGCTCCAAACGCACGCGCATGCGACCCCCTCGTGACAACCGATGCTCGGGTCGGTCATCACACCGGCCGCACCGCCGAGGGATCAAACAACCGGCTGCCGGGCGAGCCACAACCACCGGTTGGGCGGGCTTATGGTGGATCGATGGATACCGAGGCGGTGCGGTCGTTCGTCCGCGCGGCCGAGCTCGGACAGTTGCGGCACGCGGCCGACGAGCTCGGCGTGACGCAACAGGCCGTGTCGAAGCGGATCGCGGCCCTGGAGCGCGAACTCGACGTCCGGCTGTTCACCCGCACCCCGCGAGGGGTCGAGCTGACACTCGACGGCCAGGCCTTCCTCCCGCACGCCCGGACCATCGTCACGGGGGTCGACCGCGCCGTCACCGCGATCGGGCCGGGCTCGCGGGCCCTTCGGATCGACGTTCTCGGCCTGCGGTCCGCGCAGGCCGTCGTCCTGCACGACTACTGGCGGTCGCATCCCGGGACCGACCTCGACGTGGTGACCCTCAGGGTCGACGACCCGCGCGTGGCGGTCGCCGCCGTCCAGGCCGGCGACGTCGACGCCTCGTTCCGCTCGGTCACCGACCCGGCCGCACTGCCGAGCGACGTACGGATGATCCACGCGTTCGACTCCCCGCTGGAACTCCTCGTCGGCCCGAGGCACCCGCTCGCCCGCGCACGCACGCTGACGCCGTCCCGGCTGCGCCGGCACCGGATCTGGGTGCCGGGGATCGCGCCGCGCAGCGAATGGGCGGAGTTCTACGACCAGCTCGCCACCGACTTCGACCTCCGCGTCGACGCCGCGGGCCCGAACTTCGGCAACGAGGTACTCCTCGACATCCTCGCGGACTCCGCGGACGTGGCGACCCTCGTGGGTTCGCGCGACCGGTACGTCTGGCCGGCCAACCACGACCTGCGCCGCATCCCGATCGCGGGTCCCACGCTCGCGTACCCGCTCTCGCTCCTCCTCCCCCGAGCCGACCCGCACCCGGGACTCCGGGCGGTCATCGACCACTTCTCGAACCTGGCACCGCTCCCCGAACCGGTCTGGCGCCCGTCCTGGGCGACGACACCAGGCGGCGGTCAGCAGGAGCCGTAGGCGGCGATCGCGGTTCGGACGAACGAGCGGATCAACGGGTTCGGGTCCCCCTCGTGCCACGCCACCAGCACACGGCTCGGTGGCATGCCGGTCAGCGGCACCACGGTGAGCCCTTCCCCGGGCTCGTGGTCCAGGAGGGTCATGCCGACCGTGCCGTTCCAGAGCACGGCCTGCCGGCACTCCCGCACGGTGCGCACCACCGGCCCCGGGCGCGGCTGCCCGCCGTGCCAGTACGTCTGCCAGAGCGGGTCGGTGCCCTCCGGGAACCGGAACCAGCGGCGGTCGGCCAGGTCGGCCGCCGTCAGGCTGTCGCGGCGGGCCAGCGGATCGTCGGCGCGCAACTGCGCCCCCACCGGGTCGGCGCGCAGCTCGCGCACGGTCAGGCCCCGCTCGTCGAACGGCCCGCGGGTCAGGGCCACGTCGACCAGTCCGGCGTGCAGCCCGCAGGTGGGGTCGGTCAGGTCGGTCTCGCGGATGGTGACCTCGACGTGCGGGTGCCGTCGGCGGTAGGCGTCGGCCAGCCGGGTCACGCCCGGGTCGGTGCTGTCACCGAGGATGCCGACGGTGAGGGTCGCGGCGCCGGCCGCGGCGGCCACGCGTTCGCGGACCCGGTCGGCCCGGTCGAGCAGGCCGCGCGCCTCGTCGAGCAGGACCGTCCCCACCTCGGTGAGCGTGACGCCGGCGGAGGTCCGGTGGAAGAGCGCGGCGCCGACCTCCGTCTCCAGCTGCCTGATCGCCCGGCTCAGCGGCGGCTGGCTCATGTGCAGGCGGGCGGCTGCCCGGCCGAAGTGGAGTTCCTCGGCGACCGCCACGAAGTAGCGCAGCGTGCGTAGCTCCATGCCGGGACGATACCCGTACGGTATCGAGGCCGCGGAACGGGTCTTGGACGGTCCCGGTGCCCCGGCGGTGGAATCGGGGCATGACCGATGAACCACAGGCCAGTGAGCCGGCCGCGGAACCCGCCGTGTCGGTGGTCGGCCCGGGCGACGGTGAGACGATCGTCCTGGGCACCACGCGCATGCGCGTCCTCGAGGACGGCAGCACCACCGGGCACCGCCTCGGGATCGCCGAGTCCGTCCTCGCCCCGCACACCCCCGGTCCGCCGCAGCACCGCCACGCCCGGCACGACGAGGGCTTCTACGTCATCTCCGGGACGGTGCGGTTCACCGTCGGGGACAAGGAGTACGACGCGACGGCGGGCACGCTCGTGATGGTCCCGCCCGGCGCCCCGCACACCTTCGCCAACACCACCGACCGGCCGGCCGTCATGCTCAGCACGTTCACACCGGACCTGTACGTGCAGTACTTCCGGGACCTGCGGGACATGTTCGCCGACGGCCGGGCACCGACGCCCCGGGACAGCATCCGGACGATGAGTCGTTACGCGACCGAGCCCGCCACCGACGTCACCCAGGGATCCGCCCGGGGATCCGCCCGGGGATCTGCCCGGGGATCCGCCCGGAGGACGGAGTCGTGAACGTGGCCTACTGGATCGTCGCCGGACTCCTCGCCGCCTTCTACCTCTACGGGGGCGGGCTGAAGGTGGTCCGCAGCCGTGAGCGGCTGCGGCCGATGATGGCCTGGGTGGACAGCGTGCCCGTACCGGCCGTCCGGGCCCTCGGGGTGGTCGAGGTGCTGGGCGCGACCGGGCTCCTCCTCCCGCCGCTCACCGGCGTCGCGCCCTGGCTGGCCCCGGCCGCGGCCACCGGGTTCGTGATCCTGCAGATCGGCGCGACCGGCGTGCACCTGCGCCTCGGAGACCGCCAGGTGGCCATGAACATCGCACTCGTTCTCGCCGCGGCCGTGACCGTCCCGCTCGCCACGCTGCGGCTGTGACCCGGCGGGCCGCCGGGTGGCCCGTGGGGCGGGGTCCGTGACCGTCACGCCTGCGGCGGAGTCCGCCCGGCCGCGTCCAGGAGACGGCCGGCGAGGGCGGCGACCAGATCGCGGAGCTCGTCCGGTCGCTCGACGACGAACGGGCGGTCCAGCGACGCGAGTACGCCGGGCAGCCAGTCGAGGCGTTCGGCGCGGATCTCCACCCGCGTCCAGGGCCCGGCCTCCGCCTCCGGACCGGCACCGCCCGCGGCCGGCTCCTCCGCCACGACCGCGACGCCGCCCGGCAGCCGGGTGCGGATCTGCTCGGCCGTCCCCTGGACCCGCAGCGTCACCGCGTGCCGGTACGGGGCGGTGGCGAGCGCCGTCAGGACGCGCTCCGCCGGGTCGTACCCGGCGGGCGGCTCGAACGAGCCGGGCAGGACCGTCGCACCGGCGACGCGGTCCAGCCGGAACGTCCGGTCCTCACCGACCGAGAGATCCCTGCCCGTCACGTACCACCTGCCGGAGTGGGCGACGAGCCCGTACGGGTACAGGGTGCGCTCGCTGCGCCGCCCGTCCGCGGCCGTGTACCGGAGCGAGACCGGCCGGTGATGGCGCACCGCGTCGGCGATCGGGAGCAGTACGGCACTCTCGGGGGCGGTCGACGCACCCGGCGGGGCCGTGAAGGTGAGCGTGTCGAGCACGGCGTCCAGTCGGCGGCGGAGCCGGTCCGGCAGCACCCGCCGGATCTTGGCCGCCGCCGTCTCGCCCGCCGTGCCGGCCGCCGCCGTGATCCCGGTCCGCCGGCCCGCGACCAGGCCCAGCAGCACGGCCAGCGCCTCGTCGTCGTCCAGCATGAGCGGGGGCATGCGGTGGCCGGGGGCGAGCCGGTAACCGCCGTAGCGGCCGCGCACCGACTCCACGGGAACGTCGAGGTCGAGGAGGTGGTCGACGTACCGGCGCACCGTGCGCTCGCCGACGCCGAGCCGGTCGGCGAGTTCGGCCACGGTCCGGACGCCGCCCGCCTGGAGGAGTTCCAGCAGGGTGAGCACGCGGGACACGGGTCGGGACATGCAGTAAGTCTGCCGCCGATACCGGCCGGTTCCTGTCCGGTATCGCTCGTAGCGTGCGGTTGTCAGCACCGACGACCAGCACGCCGACCAGGAGCAAACCCATGAACCTCGTCTCGATCCGCGTCATCACCGACGACGTCGCCCGCCTCGTCGACTTCTACGAGCGTGCCACCGGTGTCGGCGCGACCTGGTCCACCGAGGACTTCGCCGAACTCCGCACCGCCTCGGGCACCCTCGCGATCGGCAGCACCCGGACCGTTCCGCTCTTCGCCCCCGGCTCCGCCCGCCCGGCCGACAACCGCAGCGTCGTCATCGAGTTCCTCGTCGACGACGTGGACCGCGTGCACCGGAACCTGACCGGGTTCGTCGCGGACTTCGTCAGGGAACCCACGACGATGCCCTGGGGCAACCGCGCGCTCCTGTTCCGCGACCCCGACGGCAACCTGGTCAACTTCTTCACGCCGGTCACCCCGGCCGCCGTCGAGAAGTTCGCCGCGTTCACCCGCTGACGATCCGCGCGGCCGTAGCGCGTACGGGACCCCGGGGGACCGGATGCGACTGCCCCTATGCTGGGCCTGCCCGTACGGGGAGGGACCGGGCGGAGGACGGGGAGAGATCGCACGCCGGGAGGCATCTGTGTCAGCGCTGGAGCCGGACGACCCGCGCTCCGTCGGGGAGTACCGGTTGCTGGGCCGGCTGGGCGTGGGCGGCATGGGCCGGGTCTTCCTCGGCCGCTCCCCGGGCGGACGGCTCGTCGCGGTCAAGGTGGTGCACGCCGAGCTGGTGCGCAGGCCGGAGTTCCGCGACCGCTTCCGCCGCGAGGTCCAGGCGGCCCGGATGGTCAGCGGCGCCTTCACCGCTCCCGTCGTCGACGCCGACCCGGACGCGCCCCTGCCCTGGCTGGTCACCAGCTACATCGCCGGGCCGTCGCTGGACCGGGCGGTCGCCGAGCGGGGGCCGTTCGAGCCGGGGGCGGTGCTCGCGCTGGCGGCCGGGCTGGCCGAGGCGCTGGTGTCGATCCACGCCGCGAACCTCGTCCACCGGGACCTCAAGCCGTCCAACGTGCTGCTCGCCGAGGACGGACCGCGCGTCATCGACTTCGGGATCGTCCGCAGCGTCGACGCCGACTCGGTCACCACGACCGGGCACATGGCGGGCTCCCCGGGATTCATGTCCCCCGAGCAGGTCAACGGGGACGAGGTCGGCTGGGCGAGCGACGTGTTCTGCCTGGGCGCGGTGCTGGCCTTCGCGGCGACCGGCGCCAACCCCTTCGGCGGCGGACCGACCCCCGCGCTCCTCTACCGCGTCGTGCACAACGCCCCCGACGTCGACGCCGTCACCGACCCGGCCCTGCGCGCCCTGATCGGCGACTGCCTGGCCAAGGACCCGGCCCGCCGTCCCACCCCGCGCGCGATACTCGCCCGGATCGGCCCGCTGGGCGGCGAGAGCACGACGGCCGCGCCGCACGCCGGCCAGTGGGCGCCGGCCGTCGGCCCGGCCCGTACCGATGCGGCGCCCACGGCGGTCACCCCGGCCGTCGGCCCGGCCGTCACCCCGGTCCGTACGGACGCGGTGCCCACGTTGGTCGCCCCGCCCCCCGCGTATCCGGCCACCCGGGTGGACACCGCCCGCCCGGCGCCCCGCCCACCGGACACACGCCCGACCGCACCGGGCGAGCGTGGTGGTGGCCGCGGCCGGCGGGCCTTCCTGCTCTCCGGTGCGGGCGCGATCGCCGCGCTCGGCGTCGGCACGGGGTTCTGGCTCAACCGGTCGCCCGCCCCGGACGACGTCGGGGCCTCTCCCACGCCCTCGCCGTCACCCTCCGCCGCCACCCCCCTCCCCCCGGAACCCGTCGGGCGCTGGGCCCTGGACGAGGCCTCGGGGACGATCGCGCGGGACACCGCCGGCGGGCACGACGCCACCGCGACCGGCGTCGCCTGGCAGCCCGGCGGCGCAGGGGCCGCCTTCGACGGGACCGGCAGCCAGATGGTGACCGAGGGCCCGGTGCTGAAGACCGGCGCCGGGCGGAGCTTCACGGTCGCCGCCTGGGTCCGTCTCTCCGCCGTGCCGGGCACCTTCGCCACCGCCGTCAGCCAGGACAGCGGCACCGCCAGCGGCTTCTACCTCCAGTACTCCAGCGAGGACAACGGCTGGGCCTTCTCCCGCCCCGGCCTGCGCGCCGTCGGCCGCACCGCGCCCGCCGCGCACGTCTGGACCCACCTCGCCGGCGTCTGCGACGGCCCGGCCCGCAGGCTGCGGCTGTACGTCAACGGGGTCGAGGAGGCGGTCGTCGAGGACACCGACCCGCTCCCCGCCACCGGCCCCTTCGTGATCGGCCGGGCGTCCTACGACGGACAGCCCCGCGACTTCTTCCCCGGCGCCATCCGGGACGTACGGGCGTTCGACCGGGCGCTGGACCCGGCCGGGATCAGGGCACTGACCGGATCCGGCTGACGGCCGCCGCCCCGATCCGGCTGACGGGTACTGCCCCGATCCGGCTGACGGTTACTCAGCTGACCCGCTCAACTGATCTTCCGAGAGCCGCTCTTGGGGTGCGCGTGCTAAAGATGTAGCTTCCTGGGGGTGGCCGTGAGAGCCCACCCAGGAGTTCGCGGCAGCCGGTGAACGGGGAGAGAGTTGAGCGGGGAAGCCGGATTCGGTCTCACGGGCAGTGGCGCCGAGCCGTTGCAGGACGACGACCCGCGCCGGATCGGACCGATCCCGCTGCTGGGCCGGCTCGGGGCCGGCGGCATGGGCCGCGTCTATCTCGGTGTCCACGAAGGCCGGTACGCGGCCGTCAAGCAGGTGCTGCCGTCGGTCGCCGGCGAGGACAAGGACTTCCTGCGCCGCTTCGGGCACGAGCTGGACAATCTCTCCCGGCTGCCCGCCGACGCCACCGCGCCACTGCTCACGGGGGACCGGGACGCCCGGCCGCCGTGGTTCGCCACCGCCTACGTCCCCGGCATCACCCTGCGCGAGGCCGTCGGCCTGCACGGGCCCCTGCCCGCCGACGCGCTGTGGCTCATCCTGCGCGAGGCCGCCACCGCCCTGGCGTCGGTGCACGCGCTGGACATGGTCCACCGCGACCTCAAACCGTCCAACGCCATGCTGACCCTCGACGGCCTCACCCTCATCGACTTCGGCGTCGCCCGGGCGGCCGACCAGAGTCAGCTGACCAGGACCGGCATGGTGGTGGGCACACCCGCCTACATGTCGCCCGAACAGGCCTCCGGGAAGCGGGCGTCGAGCGGTGTCGTCGACGTCTTCGCCCTGGGCTCGGTGATCGCGTACGCGGCCTGTGGCCGGCCGCCCTTCGGCGACGAGTCCGGGCACGCCGTGCTGTACCGCATCGTGCACGAGGAACCCGACCTCCAGCCGCTGCGTGAGCTGGACGCCGAGCTCGCCGACGTCGTGGCGGCCTGCCTGGACAAGGACCACGAGGGCCGGCCCACGGCGGCCGAGCTGGTGGAGATCGCGGAGCGGCACGGGCCGTTCGATCCGCCCCTGTGGCCCGCGGCGGTGAGCGGTCCGCTGGCCGAGCGGGCGGCCTTCGCCTCGACGGTCCCGGACTCCGGGCAACTGCCCGAGCTGCCGGAGGGCACACCTTCCCCGCCGTCCGTCCCCGTGGTCCAGGGCGGACAGCCGGAGAAGCGTGAGCGGCGTGGCCGTACGAAGGTACTGGCGTTCGTGGTCCCGGTCGTCGTGACGGGGGCGACGCTCGGCGTCACGCTGCTGCCGTACGCGATGAGCGACTCGGACAAGGGCCGGGACGCGGGCGCGCCGCCCGCGGCCGCCGGCCCCGCCACTTCGGGCCCCGCGGGCTCCGGCACCGGCTCCCCCGGCCCGAGCGCCTCCGCCGCCTCCGGCGGTCCTGAGGACGGCAAGAAGGACAAGCAGGACAAGAGCGAGGAAGAGGAGAAGGACGACGGGCAGGACGGGAACGGCACCGCGCCCGGCGGGGACGGGGACGCCGCTGCCGCCGGGGCCCGGGCGTCCGGCGACGGCTCGGGCTCCGGCGGCTCCCCGGATTCGGGAGGGTCCTCCGGTGCCGGAGGGGCACCCGATTCGGGAGGATCGTCCGGCTCGGGTGGGTCCTCCGGCTCGGGTGGGTCCTCCGGCTCCGGAAGCGGGTCCGGGGCGAGTGGGCCCACCGGCGACGGCTCGGAGGGCGGGGCCGCGTCGGGCAGCTTCATGCTGAAGAACGGATCGAGCGGAAAGTGCATGTACGTCGGCACCCCCATCGACGACGGCGACTGCTCGGGCGACATCGCCGTCTTCCGCTTCCAGAGCACCTCGGACGGGGCCTTCAGGCTCCTCAACGTGGGAACGGCCCAGTGCGTCCACGCCAGGAGCGCGAACGCCTGGCTCGTCAGGGCGGCCTGCGGCCAGGCCGGGGGAGAGTGGCGGGAAGGGGCGAACGGCTCGCTCCGTAACCTCACCACGGGTGGCTGCCTCGACCTCAACCGGCGGGCTTCCATGATCGGCCTGACGACCACGACGTGCACCGGCTCCGCGTCCCAGCGCTGGACCAGGATCTGACGGAGAGGAGCGTCAGCCCTCGTCCCGCCTGCCGCCCCTGCGGTCCTCGTCGTCCTCGGGGCCGCTCCGGCCGGTGTCCCGCGAGCCGTCCTCGCCCCGGTCCTCGCCCGCGTCACCGGGCCGGTCGCCCAGCGACTTCAGGAACTCGGGGTTGTCGTCCGGCGCGACCCACTGACGGCGTCCGCCGCCGCCCGGCCGGGGCGACGCGCCGGCCGGCTGCCGCTTCTTGCCGGCGATGATCCAGGAGATCGACCCGGCCAGCGGGAACAGCAGCACGAGGATCGCCCACAGCGGCTTGGGCATGTGGCGGATGTCCTGGTCCTTCGTGCTGATGCAGTCGATGAACGCGTAGACGCTCAACGCCAGTGGCACGAGGAACATCAGCACCCGGAGCATGGGGCCTCTCCAGCTCAAGCGAAGGGCGGGGACGCGTCACGGCCCCCAGGTACAGGGCCAGGGTAGCCGCTCGGGGATACTGGACCGCATGGCTTACGACGATCTTCGCTCGCTGCTCAGGGCACTGGAGCGCGAGGGCGACCTCAAGCGCATCAAGGCCGAGGTGGATCCGCACCTGGAGGTCGGGGAGATCGTCGACCGGGTGAACAAGGCCGGCGGGCCCGCCCTGCTCTTCGAGAACGTGAAGGGCTCCGACATGCCCCTCGCGATGAACGTCTTCGGCACCGACCGCCGCCTGCTCAAGGCCCTCGGCCTGAAGTCGTACGGCGACATCTCGGACAAGATCGGCGGCTTGCTCCGCCCCGAGCTGCCGCAGGGCTTCGTCGGCATGCGCGAGGCCTTCGGGAAGCTCGGCGCCATGACGCACGTACCGCCGAGGAAGGTGAAGGGCGACAGCGCCCCCGTCCAGGAGGTCGTCCTGCACGGCGACGACGTGGACCTCGACCGCCTCCCGGCGCTCTTCACCTGGCCCGACGACGGCGGCTCCTTCTTCAACCTGGGCCTCACCCACACCAAGGACCCGGAGACGGGCATCCGCAACCTGGGCCTGTACCGGCTCCAGCGCCACGACAAGCGCACCATCGGCATGCACTGGCAGATCCACAAGGACAGCCGCAACCACTACCAGGTGGCCGCCCGGCGCGGCGAGCGCCTGCCGGTCGCGATCGCCTTCGGCTGCCCGCCGGCCGTGACGTACGCCTCCACCGCGCCCCTGCCCGGCGACATCGACGAGTACCTGTTCGCCGGGTTCCTCCAGGGCAAGCGGATCGAGATGGTCGACTGCAAGACGGTCCCGCTCCAGGTCCCGGCACATGCCGAGGTGGTCATCGAGGGCTGGCTGGAGCCCGGCGAGATGCTGCCCGAGGGCCCGTTCGGCGACCACACCGGCTTCTACACGCCGCAGGAGCCCTTCCCCGCCCTGACGATCGACTGCCTGACCATGCGGAAGCGCCCGCTGTTCCAGTCGATCGTGGTCGGCCGCCCGCCGACGGAGGACGGCCCGCTCGCCCGTGCGACGGAGCGTTTCTTCCTCCCCCTCCTGAAGATCATCGTCCCGGACATCGTGGACTACCACCTCCCCGAGGCGGGCGGCTTCCACAACTGTGCGATCGTGTCGATCGACAAGAAGTACCCCAAACACGCCCAGAAGGTGATGCACGCCATCTGGGGCGCGCACATGATGTCCCTGACCAAGCTGATCGTGGTCGTCGACTCCGACTGCGACGTCCACGACCTGCACGAGGTCGCCTGGCGCGCGCTCGGCAACACCGACTACGCCCGTGACCTGACCGTCGTGGAAGGCCCCGTCGACCATCTCGACCACGCCTCCTACCAGCAGTTCTGGGGCGGCAAGGCGGGCATCGACGCGACGCGGAAGCTGCCCGAGGAGGGGTACACCCGGGACGGAGGCTGGCCGGAGATGGTGCTGTCCGACCCGGACACGGCGGCGAAGGTCGACCGCCGCTGGAAGGAGTACGGACTGTGACGTCGGCTTCCGCCGCGCTACCGCAGCAGCCGGGGCGCACCAAGGCGTTCCTGCGCCTGGTGATGATCGAGCACTCGGTCTTCGCGCTGCCCTTCGCCTACATCGCCTCCCTCACCGCGATGTACGAGTGGGACGAGAACATCCACTGGGGCCGGCTGCTCCTGGTCACCGTCGCCATGGTGGGCCTGCGCACCTTCGCGATGGCCGTCAACCGGATCATCGACCGCGAGATCGACGCCCGTAACCCGCGCACCGCGCACCGCGAACTGGTCACCGGCGCGATGTCGGTCCGGCACGCCTGGACCGGCGCGCTCGTCGCCCTCGTCGTCTTCCTGGGCGCCGCCGCCCTGCTCAACCCGCTCTGCCTCGCCCTCGCCCCCGTCGCGGTGATCCCGATGGTGGTCTACCCGTACGGCAAGCGGTTCACGAACTTCCCGCAGGCCATCCTCGGCCTCGCCCAGGCCATGGGCCCGGTCGGCGGCTGGCTGGCCATCAGCGGCAGCTGGTCCTGGGAGGCCGTCATCCTCGGCCTCGCGGTCGGCATCTGGATCGGCGGCTTCGACCTGATCTACGCCTGCCAGGACGTCGAGACCGACCGGAAGGTCGGCGTGAAGTCGGTCCCGGCCCGCTTCGGCATCCCCGCGGCGATCTGGGGCGCCCGCGCCTGCCACACGGTCACCACGGCCCTGTTCGCCTGGTACGCCGTCGCCACCCACGCCGGCGCCTTCTTCTGGCTCGGCCTGCTGATCGTCGCGGCCGCGTTCGGCTACGAGCACACCATCGTGCGGCCGAACGACCTGTCCCGCCTGAACCGGGCGTTCTTCAGCGTCAACGGCTTCATCGGCATCGCCCTGTTCGTGTGCGCGCTGCTGGATCTGCTGGTGCGGGGTCTGACCGTCTGAGTGCGGTGCGGCCCCCATCGGGGGCGAGGCGGTGGACCGGTCCTGAGGTCTGCCCCGTGCGCCGGTAGGCTCAAGATGTGAACCCAGGAGAAGCGCAGCGCAGGCCTTGGATCGTGGGGGTATCCGGAGCGTCCGGCACCCCGTACGCCGCCGCGGTCCTACGCGCGCTGCTCGCCGCCGGCGAGCGCGTCGACCTGGTGGTCAGCCGGGCCTCGCGGCTCACCCTGCTCGACGAGACCGGCATCTCCTTCCGGGACGCCCACTGGCAGCACGACCTGCGCGCATGGCTGGCCCGCGGAGCCGACGGCAAACCCGACACCTTCGACGTCGACCTCGACACCGACCTCGGCGACGACCGGGTACGGCACTGGAGCGCGGGCGACCTCGCCGCCGGGCCGTCCTCGGGGTCGTACCCCGCCAAGGGCATGCTGATCGTGCCCGCGTCGACGGCGTGCGTGGCGGGGGTCGCGCTCGGCCTGTCGAAGGACCTGTTGCAGCGGGCGGCGAGCGTCACCCTGAAGGAGCGCCGCAAGCTGGTCGTGGCCGTACGGGAGACCCCGCTGGACGGCCGGACCCTGCGGCACCTGGTGACCCTGGACGACGCGGGCGCGGCCGTGGTGCCCGCCTCGCCCGCCTTCTACGCGGGAGCGACACACATCCAGGACCTGGTGGACTTCGTCGCCGGACGCGTCCTCGACGCGGCGGGCGTCGAGCACGACCTCTACCGCCGCTGGAGCGGCGACCTCGGCGGGGCGCGCCCCGCCACCTGAGCACGGTCCGAGCAGCACCTCCCCCCACACGTTTCGGTTACCCACATCTTCTGACCTCTTCAGTGGAAGGCTTCGATCGCATGGACGCGGTGGACAGGCAGCTCATCCAGGCCCTGAGGGAGAACGGCCGGGCCTCCTACGCGGAGCTGGGGCGCCTCGTCGGGCTGTCGGGACCCAGCGTCACCGACCGCATCAACCGGCTGGAGGCGGCCGGCGTCATCACCGGTTACCGGGCCACCGTGGACGCCGCCTCGCTCGGCCTCGGCGTCACCGCCCTGATCGGCGTCTCGCTCTCCGACGCCGCCGACCACGAGGACGTCGCACAGCGGCTGCGGGACCTGCGGGAGATCGAGGACTGCTGGTTCATCGCCGGCGACGACTCCTACATGCTCAAGGTGCGCGCGGCCGACGTGGACGGCCTGGAGAGCATCATCCGCCGGCTCTCCGGCACCAAGGGCGTCTCCCGGACCCGTACCACCATCGTGCTCTCCACCAAGTGGGAGAACCGGGTGGGCGAGCTGCCGGAAGAGGTCCGGTAGGCGGGGCGTACGGTTGACGGAGTCTGTCTCAGAAAGAGGTATCGCATGGACGCCGGGCTCAAGCGGGAGCTGGAGCAGAAGGTCCGCTCCGGGGAGCGGCTGACCCGCGAGGACGGCATCGCGCTGTACGAGTCGGACGATCTGGCCTGGCTCGGCGGCCTCGCCCACGAGGTGCGGACGCGGAAGAACGGCGACGTCGTCCACTTCAACGTCAACCGCCACCTCAACATGACCAACGTGTGCACCGCCTCCTGCGCGTACTGCTCCTTCCAGCGCAAGCCGGGGGAGAAGGACGCGTACACGATGCGCATCGAGGAGGCGGTCAAGCTCGCCAAGGCGATGGAGGGCGAGAACCTCACCGAGCTGCACATCGTCAACGGCCTGCACCCGAACCTGCCGTGGCGCTACTACCCGCGCTCGCTCCGGGAACTGAAGGCCGCGCTGCCGGACGTGTCGCTCAAAGCGTTCACGGCCACCGAGATCCACCACTTCGAGACCATCTCCGGGATGTCCGCCTCCGACATCCTCGACGAGCTGATCGACGCCGGTCTGGAGTCCCTCACCGGCGGCGGCGCCGAGATCTTCGACTGGGAGGTGCGGCAGCACATCGTCGACCACCGCACCCACTGGGAGGACTGGTCGCGCATCCACCGCCTGGCGCACGAGAAGGGGCTCAAGACCCCGTGCACCATGCTCTACGGCCACATCGAGGAGCCCCGCCACCGCGTGGACCACGTGCTGCGCCTGCGTGAGCTCCAGGACGAGACCGGCGGCTTCCAGGTCTTCATCCCGCTGCGCTACCAGCACGACTTCGTGGACATGAAGGACGGCAAGATCCGCAACCGGCTCCAGGCGCGGACGCAGATGGCGACCGGGGCCGAGGCGCTGAAGACCTTCGCGGTCTCCCGGCTGCTGTTCGACAACGTCCCGCACGTCAAGGTCTTCTGGGTCATGCACGGCGTCCAGACGGCCCAGCTGGCCCTCCAGCACGGCGCCGACGACATGGACGGCTCGGTCGTCGAGTACAAGATCACGCACGACGCCGACAACTACGGCACGCCGAACAAGCTCACCCGCGAGGACCTCCTCGACCTCATCCGTGACGCGGGCTTCCGCCCGGTCGAGCGCAACACGCGGTACGAGATCATCCGGGAGTACGAGGGCCCCGACCCGGCGCGCCGGGACGAGCCGCAGCCGATGCGGGTCTGACGTCCCGGTAGTTCTCCGGCCGTGGGCCGGTGGGGGCCGGTCGCGCTGTTCCCCGCGCCCCTCAGGGCACGCACCCGCGCCTCCTGAGGGGCGCCGGGACCGTCCCGCCCCCGGGGCGCGGGACGGTGTCGATGTGCGACTCCGCCGCGTGCGCGCGCCCAGCCACAGATCGCCCGCACCCGGCAGGGGTCCTCACCGGGCCGGTGGGGGCCGGTCGCGCAGTTCCCCGCGCCCCTGAGGGCATGCATCCGAGCCTCCTGAAGGGTGCCGGAACCGTCCGACCCAGGCACGCGGGACGGTGTCGATGTGCGACTCCGTCGCGTGCGCGCGCCCAGCCACAGATCGCCCGCACCCGGCAGGGGTCCTCACCCCCACGGCGGGTACCCGACCCGCATGCCCGGCACCCGTGCGCCCGAAGACGCCTACACCGCGGAGCCCTTCGTCCCCCGCCGCGGCGGCCTCCCCGCCCTCCGCGCAGCCGCCGCGGGCTGCCGCGGCTGCCCCCTGCACAGGGACGCCACCCAGACCGTCTTCGGCGCCGGCAAGGCGACCGCCCGCGTCATGCTCGTCGGCGAGCAGCCCGGCGACCAGGAGGACCGGCAGGGCGAGCCCTTCGTCGGACCGGCCGGCCGGCTGCTGGACCGCGCCCTCGCGGAGGCCGGCATCGACCCCGGCGAGGCGTATGTGACCAACGCCGTCAAGCACTTCAAGTTCACGCAGGCCGAGCCCCGCAAGCGGCGGATCCACAAGGCGCCCACCCTGCGCGAGATGACCGCCTGCGGCCCGTGGCTCGCAGCCGAGCTGGCCCTGGTGGAACCCGAGCTGATCGTGGTGCTCGGCGCCACGGCCGGCAAGGCGCTGCTCGGCTCCTCGTTCCGGGTCACGCAGGTGCGCGGCACGGTGCTGGAGGAGGAGATCCACGGGCGCCCGGAACGGCTGGTGCCGACGGTGCACCCGTCGGCGGTCCTGCGGGCGGAGGACCGGGACTCGGCGTACCGGGGGCTGCTCTCGGACCTGCGGGTGGCGGCGCGGGCCCTGGCGTAATGCACTGGCGTCATGGCCCCGGGTAATGGTTACCATGCTCCCGTGTCCCTTACTTTCACGCTGGATCCCACCCCCACTCCCGACCTGCGCGACGGCGTGCTCGACCTGTGGGCCGACGTCAGCAACGCCGGCGGTGCCGTGGGCTTCGTCCCGCCGGTGACGCACGAGACCGTCCGCCCCGAGCTGGTCAAGCACATGGTCGCCATGGTCGAGGGCCGTACCCGCCTCCTGGTCGGCCACGACGAGGAGGGGCGCGTGGCCGCCGCCGCGTTCCTCACCCGCAACACGCACCGGCTGATGGCCCACTGGCTGTGGCTCTACACGGTGATGGTCCACCCGCGCCACCAGGGCCGGGGATACGGCCGCGACCTGATGGCCGCCGCCGCGGACGCGGCCCGCACCATCGACGGCATCGAGGCGATACGGCTGACCTGCCGGGGCGGCCTCGGCCTGGAGCGGTTCTACGAGTCCTGCGGCTACAAGGAGGTCGGCCGGGTACCCGGCGCGATCCGCGTGGCGCCGGGCGACGACCGCGACGACATCGTGATGCTGCTGCCGCTCGGCTGAGCCCGGCCCGCCCGGCCCGGACCCCCCTTGCGGGGACGAGACCCCGGCATGTTTCACTGGACAGTGCCTCTTTGTGCCAGAAACGGAAGAGTGGATTGAGATGCTCCGCTACACGCTGATGCGCCTCGGGATCTTCGTGGGCTGCCTCGTGGCCGTCTGGGGGCTCGTCTACGCCGGCGTGTTCCCGCGTGGCCTCGGCGACTCCAACGGCATGTGGATCCTGCTGCTCTCCCTGCTGATCTCGGCCCCCATCAGCTTCGTGATGCTGCGCAAGGAGCGGGACCGGGCCTCGGTGCAGGTCGTGCACCGCGTGGACCGCATGAAGGCCAACCTCGAGGCCAACCGCGGCCAGGAGGACCTCGCCGACGACGCGGCCCGGGCCGCCCAGGGCCAGACCCGGTAACGTCCGCCACACACGCGTGCGCCCCGGCTTCCCGAATCACGGGAAACCGGGGCGCTTTACGTTTTGCGGGCAGTGGTGCACCCGTACCTCTCAAAGTGAGGCTTTGAGACCCCCAAAGCGTAAGTGTTAAAGTCATACGCATGAAGCCAGCAGTCGCGCACCCCACACCGCCGAGCCTCGGGCTCGTGGCGCGCCTGCACGTGGACCTCTGTCGGTGCGCGTCCGCGACCTGTCGCCCCTGACGTTCTTCCTCATCCGTCGTTCTCCACGTCAGCCCAGCGCGTCCGTCCCCGCGTCCCGTCCCCCTACGGAGCATGTCCGTGTCTTCCTCGACGAAGTCCTTCAAGGTGCCCTTCTGGGCCCAGATACTCGCCGGTCTCGTCCTCGGCGTCCTGCTGGGCTGGCTGGCCCGCAGCCAGGACGTCTCCTGGCTGGTCACCACCCTGGAGAAGGTCGGTGACACCTTCATCGGCCTGCTGAAGCTGGCCGTCGCACCGCTCGTCTTCTTCGCGATCCTGGTCTCGATCACCAATCTGCGGAAGGTCAACAACGCGGCACGCCTGGCGTCCCGCACCCTCCTCTGGTTCATGATCACCTCGCTCATCGCGGTGGCCATCGGCCTCGTCATCGGCCTGGTCACCAACCCCGGCTCCGGCACCGGCCTCACGCCGGCCGACGGCGCCAAGCCCGAGCACACCGGTTCCTGGATCGACTTCCTGACCGGCATCGTGCCGACCGACGTCATCACGCCGTTCACCGAGCTGAACGTCCTGCAGATCGTCTTCATGGCCGCCGTCGCCGGTATCGCCGCGCTCCAGCTCGGTGAGAAGGCCCAGCCGATCCTCAACCTGAGCGAGTCGATCCTCGAACTCCTCCAGAAGGCCCTGTGGTGGGTCATCCGCCTGGCCCCGCTCGGCACCGTCGGCCTCATCGGCAACGCCATCGCCACCTACGGCTGGGACCTGATCGGCAAGTACGCGACCTTCACCGCCGACATCTACGTCGGCTGCGCGATCGTGATGTTCGTGGTCTACCCGACGCTGCTCGCCACCGTCGCCAAGGTCAGCCCGCTGCAGTTCTTCAAGGGCGCCTGGCCCGCGATCCAGCTGGCCTTCGTCTCCCGCTCCTCCGTCGGCACCATGCCGCTGACCCAGAAGGTCACCGAGCGCCTCGGTGTGCCGAAGGAGTACGCGTCCTTCGCCGTGCCGTTCGGCGCGACGACCAAGATGGACGGCTGCGCCGCGATCTACCCGGCGATCGCCGCGATCTTCGTCGCGCAGATCTTCGACATCCAGCTCGGCGTCGGCGACTACCTGCTCATCGCCTTCGTCTCGGTGGTCGGCTCCGCCGCCACGGCCGGCCTCACCGGTGCCACGGTCATGCTGACCCTCACGCTGTCCACCCTGGGCCTGCCCATGGAGGGCGTCGGCCTGCTCCTCGCGATCGACCCGATCCTGGACATGATGCGCACGGCCACCAACGTGGCAGGCCAGGCCCTGGTCCCGGTCATCGTCTCGGCCCGCGAGGGACTGCTCGACCGCAAGGCGTACGACGAGGCCCACAGCTCCCCGATCGACGAGCCGGAGCCGCAGCGGGAGTCGGTGCCGGTCGCCGCCTGACGGTTCGTACGGGCCGTACGCTGATCCGCATGGGTGCAGTCAAGGCCAGGCGGATGCCGCGTGCGGTCCGTGAGCAGCAGATGCTGGACGCCGCCGTGCGGATCTTCGGGCAGCGCGGGTACACGGCGGCGTCGATGGACGAGATCGCCGAACTGGCGGGTGTCTCCAAGCCGCTGGTGTACCTCTACCTGAACTCGAAGGAAGACCTCTTCACCGCCTGCATCCGCCGCGAGGCCCGGGCCCTCACCGAGGCCGTCCGGGCCGGCGTGCGTCCGGATCTCTCCGCCGACGGCCAACTCTGGACCGGGCTGCGGGCCTTCTTCACCCACACCGCCCGCAACGCGGACGCCTGGGCGGTGCTGCACCTCCAGGCCCGCACCCACGGCGAGCGGTTCGCGGCCGAGGTCACGGCGATGCGCGAGGAGATCGTCGCGTTCGTGACGCAGCTGATCACCGCGGCGGCGCGGGACGTGCACCGGGACCCGCACCTGTCCGAGGGCGAGGCCGCCGGGCTGGCCGAGGCGCTGGTCGGCGCCGCGGAGTCGCTCGCCGACTGGGCGGGCACCACCGAGGGCGTCACCGCGAAGCAGGCGGCGGCGACCCTGATGAACTTCGCCTGGGCGGGCCTGGGCGACCTGATGACGGGGCGCCCCTGGTCCCCGCCCCGGGAGCCCGAGACGGAACCGGTGGCTCAGGCAGGGTAGGGCTCCGGTCTCCCCGGTCTCCGCCCGATCAGTGGGCGGTCGGGGCGTCACGGTCATACCGGAAGGAACGTAACCTACCCGCAGGTAACCCCCGGGACTGCACACCCCCGGCGCGGGACCATCCCCGAACCCGCACCAACTCCCCACGAGCGCCCCGTACGATCCCGAGACTGACCGCCGGTAACCCCACGTCCGGGGGACGGCGATGAACGCCTCGGCGCGCGCGGCACGTACGTCATGCAAGCGCGCGGCACGTACGTCATGCAGCAGGGCAGTGTCGCCGCTGCACGTCCCAGGAGCCGCCCGTGTCCACCCCGCTTCCCTCCTTCGCCGCATCCGCCGCCTACGCCGACTCGCCCGGCCCCACCCTGGTGGCGCCCGAGACGCGGCGGCTGGACGGGACCGTACGGGAGGCGTACGTACCGCCGTTCGCCCCGCCGGTGCGGCGCGGCTCCCTCGCCGACCTGCCCTTCGACAACGCGGCCGCGGCCGGGGACCAGGTCGTCCTCAGCCGCAGGTCGCCGGACGGGGACTGGTCCGACGTGACGGCGGCCGAGTTCGCCGCCCAGGTGCTGGCGGTGGCCAAGGGCATGATCGCCGAGGGCCTGGCGCCGGGCGACCGCATCGCGATCATGTCCCGGACGACGTACGAGTGGACGCTGCTGGACTTCGCCGCCTGGGCGGCCGGCCTGGTGACCGTGCCCGTCTACCCGACCTCCTCCCTCTTCCAGACCCGCTGGATCCTCCAGGACTCCGGCGCGGTCACCCTGGTCACGGAAACCACCGCACAGGCCGCGGCCCTCGGCCCCGACCTGGACCGCATCCCCGACCTCAAGCACCTGTGGGTGATGGAGAAGGGGCACACGGAGCGGCTGGCGGAGCTGGGCGCCCGGGTGCCGGACGCGGAGGTGGACGTCCGCCGGGGCATGCTGAGCCCGAGCACGCTCGCCACCCTGATCTACACCTCGGGCACCACCGGCCGCCCGAAGGGCTGCGCGCTGACCCACGGCAACTTCTTCGCCGAGGTCGACAACGCGATCGAGCTGCTCTACCCCGTGTTCAAGGAGAAGACGGGCGAGGAGCCGTCGATCCTGCTCTTCCTCCCGATGTCCCACGTCTTCGGCCGCATGGTCGCCGTGGCCTGCGTCCGTGCCCGGGTCCGCCTCGGCCACGCGCCGAGCCTGAAGCCGGCGGACCTGCTCCCCGACCTGGCGGCCTTCCGCCCGACCTGCCTCCTCACCATCCCGTACATGCTGGAGAAGGTCTTCAACAGCGCCCGCGCCAAGGCAGAGTCCGGCGGCCGGGCCGCCGTCTTCGACCGCGCCGTCTCGGTGGCCGTGCGTCACGGCGAGGCCACGGAGGCGCGCCAGACAGGCGCGGGCGGCGGCCCGGGCCGCGCCCTGAAGACCGCCCGCTCCTTCTACGACCCCCTCGTCTACCGCAAGATCCGGCGCGCCATGGGCGGCCGGGTCCGGTACGTCATCTGCGGCGGCTCCCCGCTCGGCCGCCGACTGGCCGCCTTCTACGCCGGGGCCGGCATCGAGGTCTTCGAGGGCTACGGCCTCACCGAGACGACGGCGGCGGCCACGGTGACGCCCCCGCTGAAGCCCCGCCTCGGCACGGTCGGCTGGCCGCTGCCCGGCACCCGCATCCGCATAGCCGCAGACGGAGAGATCCTCGTCGCCGGCGACCAGGTCCTGCACGGCTACTGGGACCCCCGGGCGGGCGGCGTCGTCCCGGCCGCCCCCGACGGCTGGTTCGCGACCGGCGACATCGGCAGTCTGGACGACGAGGGGTACCTGACGATCACCGGCCGCAAGAAGGAGCTGCTGATCACCGCCGGCGGCAAGAGCGTGGCCCCGGCTCCCCTGGAGAACTGGCTGCGGTCACATCCGTTGATCTCCCAGTGCATCGTCCTCGGCGACCGCCGCCCCTACGTCACCGCCCTGTTCACCCTCGACCCCGACGGCATCACCCACTGGCGCCGCATGAACGGCAGGCACCCGGTGCCGCCGGAGCTGCTGACCGACGACGAGGAGGTCCTGGCGGTGCTCCAGCGCGCGGTCGACGAGGCCAACAAGCTGGTCTCCCGCCCGGAGTCCATCCGCCGCTTCGCCGTCCTGCCGAGGGACTTCACGGAGTGGGAGGGCCACCTGACCCCCTCGATGAAGCTGCGGCGCGATGTGATCACGCGGGACTTCGCGGGGGCGGTGGAGGGGCTGTACGAAGGGTAGGGGCGCCGGAGCGGAGGGTGCCGGGTCCGACGGTGCCGGGTCCGGGGGTGCCGGATCCGGGGGTGCCGGGTCCGGCACCGGGAGCCGATGTCGCCGGCCTCAGCGGCGGGCGATCAGGCACGCCTGCGGGACCTGGGAGGACGTGTCCTCCTCCTGCACGCGCACCGTCCGCGACAGCACGGTGAAGCCGGCCTGCTCCAGCAGCTCCGCCATCGGCTCCGGCCGCCGCCGCTCGTAGTCCAGGGCGACCGGGTGACCGAAGGGCCGCTCGAGGCGGAGGGACTCGTCACCGACCTGGAAGGCGAGGAGCAGATGACCGCCGGGGGCCAGCACGCGCCGCACCTCCCCGAAGAGGTCCGGCAGCCGGTCCCACGGCGTGTGGATCGACGAGTACCAGGAGACCGCCCCCGTGAGCGCCCCGTCCGGCAGGTCCAGCTCCAGCATGGAGCCCTGCTCGAACCGCAGGCCCGGATTCTCGCGGCGGGCGATCGCGAGCATCGAGGCCGACAGGTCGAGGCCGAAGACCCGCAGCCCGAGCGAGGCCAGGTGGGCGGTGACCCGACCGGGCCCGCAGCCGAGGTCGGCCACCTCCCCCTCCGGCCCCACCAGTTCGGCGAAGGCGCCCATCAACGCCCGGTCCAGCGGGGTGCCGGCGCCCGCGGAGCGGAAGTGGTCGGCGTAGTCGTCGGCGATGGCGTCGTAGAAGGTCCGGGTGGTGTCCAGGAAGCCGGTGTCGTGGCAGGTGTCGCGGGAGGTGTCGTCGGTCATGGCGGGGACCCTAACCGGGCCCACCGACAGCAGCGCCTCATTCCAGCCCCGCCGCCCGCAGCACCGCCGTCACCACCGCCGCCCCCAGCACCACCACCGCGAACGGCGCCCGCCACCACGCCAGTACGCCGCCCGCCAGCACTCCGGCGGGCCGCGCCCACCCGGCGAATTCCCCGCCCTCGGTCAGCGCCCCCGTCGCCAGCAGCGCGACCAGCAGCACCACGGCACCGGCGGCCGACAGCTCCCGCACCCGCGTCGGCACCGTGACCCGGCCGTGCAGCGCCGGGCCGACCAGCCGGAAGGCGTACGTCCCGACCGCCAGCACCAGGATCACGGCGACCGTGGCACTCATGCGGCCCCCTTCCGGACCGGCGCGCGCCAGAGGAACAGGCCGGTCAGCGCCAGCAGTACCGGAACCCCCGCCGGGACGGCCGGGGTCAGCGCCAGCGCCACCGCGGCACCCGGCAGTGCGGCCCGGCGCAGACCGGCGTCCTGGCGCAGCGCGGGCAGGACCAGGGCGACCAGCACGGCCGGGAAGGCGGCGTCGAGGCCGTATGTCGCCGTGTCGCCGAGCGCGGTGCCGGCCAGGGCCCCGAGGAGCACGCCCACGTTCCAGACGGCGAACAGCACGACGCCCGACAGCCAGAACGCCGCCCTCCGCCGCGCCGGGTCCGTCTGCGCCAGGGCGAACGCCACCGTCTCGTCGGTGACCAGGTGGGCGCCCAGCAGTCGCGCCACGCGACCGGTGCCGATGGTCTCCGCGACGGCGAGGCCGAAAGCCGCCGTACGCGTGTTGAGCAGCAGGCCGGTGGCAGCCGCGGCCACCGGGCCGCCCCCGGCCAGCAGCACGCCGACCGCGCTGAACTGGGCGGAGCCCGCGTACACGACCAGCGACATCACCACCGGAACCCATACCGGCAGCCCTCCGGCCACGGCGATCGCGCCGAACGACACGCCGACGATGCCACCGGCGGCGCTGACGAGGGCCACGTCTCTGAGCAGTTCCGGGTCCTGGCGCCATCGGCCGGCCCTGTCGCATGGTCCGTCGGGTGGTCCGTGGGGCGGTCCGTCGGACGGTTGCGGAGTTCGCTGTACCGAACGCATGTTTTCTACAATGGACAGAGTCGGCTACGTTCGTCAAGGCGAACGATCGTACTTACGGAGCGAACACCATGCCCGATCCGTCCCCCGCCCGCCTGCCCCTCGACTGGATCGCCGCCTCACTGCGGCGCGAACGGACCCGCGCCGGGCTGTCGCTGTCGGAGCTGGCCAAGCGGGCCGGCATCGCCAAGTCCACGCTGTCGCAGTTGGAGGCGGCGAGTGGCAATCCGAGCGTGGAGACCCTCTGGGCGCTGGCGGTGGCCCTCGGCGTGCCGTTCAGCACGCTGGTGGAGCCGCCGACCGCCGCGGTGCGGGTGATCAGGGCGGGGGAGGGGCCCCAAGTGGCGTCCGAACGGGCCGACTACTCCGCCACGCTGCTGTCCTCCAGCCCGCCGGGAGCACGGCGGGACATCTATCACCTGCGGGCGGAACCGGGTGCGGCCCGTGAATCCGAGCCGCACATCCCCGGGACGGTCGAGCACCTGGTCGTCGGCAGCGGGCGGCTGCTGGCCGGGCCGCGCGGGGAGGGCGTGGAGCTGGGGCCCGGCGACTACATGACCTACCGCGGGGACGTCCCGCACACGTACGAGGCGCTGGTGCCGGGGACGGCGTTCGTGCTGATCATGCAGCACGTGTGATCCGGGAGACCGGGACCAGGGCGGACCTGGCTCGGAAAGGGCCGGGTGCTGCGGTCGGGAAAGGGCAGGAGCCCCGTCGCCGAAGACGGCGCGGGGCTCCTTGGGTACTGCTGTCAATCAGACAGGAGTGACATTCTCCGCCTGCGGACCCTTCGGGCCCTGCGTGACGTCGAACGACACCTGCTGGTTCTCCTCGAGGGACCGGAAGCCGGTCGCGTTGATCGCGGAGTAGTGGACGAAGACGTCGGGGCCGCCGCCTTCCTGGGCGATGAATCCAAAGCCCTTTTCGGCGTTGAACCACTTCACGGTTCCGGTAGCCATAAGCCCTCCTTGGGCTCAAAGGGTTGCCCTGCTCCAGAACCAGCAAGTGTGAAGACTTTGAATTCTGCACAACTGCTTATGTCTGAGAACGACGAGAGCCCGCGGTCACATGCTCCGCAGGCTCTGTACTGCAAGGGAAACCAAACTGCAACTTGCTGTGAGCCTAGCACGCAGGCCCCCGGGCGCAACAGAGGTCAAGATCACTTCACCCGGATGTTTGAACGCCTCGGCCGTTCGGCTGACGCCGGGGGCGGCGGCGGGCGGTTACCGGGGGAGGGCTAGCCTCGCGATGTGGACAATTCTCGCACCCGGCCGCGCGTCGGCCACATCCAGTTCCTGAACTGCCTGCCCCTGTACTGGGGGCTCGCGAGAACAGGGACGCTCCTCGACTTCGAGCTGACGAAGGACACCCCGGAGAAGCTCAGCGAGCAGCTGGTGCAGGGCGATCTCGACATCGGTCCCGTGACCCTGGTCGAATTCCTCAAGAACGCCGACGACCTGGTCGCCTTCCCCGACATCGCCGTCGGCTGCGACGGCCCGGTGATGTCGTGCGTGATCGTCTCGCAGGTCCCGCTGGACAAGCTGGACGGTGCCCGGGTCGCCCTCGGGTCGACCTCGCGCACCTCCGTACGCCTCGCCCAGCTGCTGCTCGCCGAGCGCTTCGGCGTCCGGCCCGACTACTACACCTGCCCGCCGGACCTGAGCCTGATGATGCAGGAGGCCGACGCGGCCGTCCTCATCGGCGACGCGGCCCTGCGCGCGAACATGATCGACGGCCCTCGCTACGGCCTCGAAGTGCACGACCTGGGCGCGCTGTGGAAGGAGTGGACGGGCCTGCCGTTCGTCTTCGCGGTCTGGGCGGCCCGGCGCGACTACGCCGAGCGGGAGCCGGTCATCACCCGCAAGGTGCACGAGGCCTTCCTCGCCTCGCGCAACCTCTCGCTGGAGGAGGTCGGCAAGGTCGCCGAGCAGGCGGCCCGCTGGGAGGCCTTCGACGAGGAGACCCTCGCGAAGTACTTCACCACGCTCGACTTCCGCCTCGGCGCCCCGCAGCTGGAGGCCGTCACCGAGTTCGCCCGCCGGGTGGGCCCGACCACCGGCTTCCCGGCGGACGTGAAGGTGGACCTGCTCCAGCCCTGACGCGCGGGGTCCCCGCGCGGGCGGCCCACTACCCTGCTGGCAGGTACCGGCGTACGGGGGAGGGTGGACGCCATGCGGCCGCTGGAAGTCGACGAACCCACCGTCGTGGGGCCCTACCGGCTGCTGGGCCGGCTGGGCTCCGGCGGCATGGGCCGGGTCTACCTGGGCCGCAGCGCCGGGGGCCGGACCGTCGCCGTGAAGATCGTGCACCCGCACTTCGCGCTCGACGAGGAGTTCCGGGCCCGTTTCCGGCGCGAGGTGGACGCCGCGCGCCGGGTGGGCGGCGCCTGGACCGCGCCCGTACTGGACGCGGACCCCGAGGCGGGCGTGCCGTGGGTCGCCACGGCCTACGCCGCCGGTCCGTCCCTGACGGCGGCGGTCGCGGACGGCGGCCCGCTGCCGGCCCACTCGGTACGGGTCCTGGGTGCGGGCCTCGGCGAGGCGCTGGCGGTGGTGCACGAGCTGGGCCTCGTCCACCGGGACGTGAAGCCGTCGAACGTCCTGCTGACCCTCGACGGCCCCCTCCTGATCGACTTCGGCATCGCCCGTGCCACGGACGGCACCGCCTCCCTGACCTCGACGGGCGTCTCGATCGGCTCGCCCGGCTACATGTCGCCCGAGCAGATCCTCGGCAAGGGCGTCACGGGCGCGGCGGACGTCTTCTCGCTGGGCGCCGTGCTCGCCTTCGCCGCGACCGGCCGGCCGCCCTTCCCCGGGGACTCCTCGGCCGCGCTGCTCTACAAGGTCGTCCACGAGGAGCCGGAGATCGGCGCGCTGGACGGGGAGATACGGGACCTGGTGGCGGCGTGCCTGACCAAGGACCCGGCCGCCCGTCCGGCCCCCGGGGACGTGGCCCGACGCCTCGCTCCCGAGGGCGCGGCGCGCCTGGTGACCGGCGGCTGGCTGCCGGGGCCGCTGGTGGAGCGGGTCAGCCGGAGCGCCGTACAGCTGCTGAACCTGGAGGCGGCGGAGTCGCCGTCGGGACCGGGGCCCGGGCCGGGACCGGGGTCGGGGCACGGGCCGGGTGCGGGGTCGGCGTCTGGTCCGGTGGGGTTCAGCCGGCCGTCGGTGACGGCGGGGGCGGAGGGGGCGGATGCCGACGGCGGGGTAACGGGTGTGCCCGGCAGCGCGGCGGTGCCCGGCGTGTTCGGGCCGGCACCGGTGATGCCCGCGCCGACCGCGCCCCCGGCGCACGTACCGGCGCCACCCACTCCCGTACCGGCGCCACCCACTCCCGTACCGGCGCCACCCACTCCCGTACCGGCGCCGCGTGACGGCGACCGGTCTCCCGGCAGGCTCTCCGTCTCCGTCGCGGCCACCTCCGCTCCCGCGGGCGCTGGACGGCGGGGCCGCAGGCTGAGCTGCACGGTGGCCCTGGCAGTGGCCGGGGCGATGGCGGCGGTGACGATCGGATCGGTCCTCGTCTTCGACGTCGTGCCGGGCGGCGGCAGCAAGAACTCCGCCGACGACGGCGGCCACACCCCGTCCGCGAGTGCCCCGCCGGACGCCGGCGCGGGCGGCCGGCAGACCGCCCCTTCCCGTTACCGGGGCACCTGGGAGGGCCAGGCCGTGGCGGTCGAGGGCAACCTGCCCCTGGGTACCTTCCGCCTGACCGTCCGAGAAGCCGCGGTCGGCGAGAAACTGGGCACCCTGCGCCACACCGACCTCTTCGGCGGCACCTGTGACGACGTTCTGACCCTGAAGGAGGTGACGCAGAAGCAGGTCGTCGCGAGCGCCGTGGGAGCCGAGGGCAACCGAGACGTCTGCAACCAGGCCCTCCACACCGTCCGCCTCACCCCCGTCGGCGACGACCTCCAGTACGAGTCCGACAGCAAGGACTCGGGCCGGCCGAAGGCGCGGTTGTCGAAGGTCGAGTAGCCGACGTGTTCCCACCGGCCCACCGGCCCACCAGCCCGTCGGACCGCCGGCCATGCCCCCTGCAACTCCCCGGCCACCGCCGTCACTACTGTGTCGGCGACAGCGAACACCACTGCGCGCACCGGGTGTTCGTCAACGGGGCGACACGACGGAGAAGCCGGCCATGGAGACACTGCATTCGGACGATCCGCAGGAGCTGGGCCACTACCGCCTCCTGCGAAGACTCGGCGCAGGTGGCATGGGCCGCGTCTACCTCGCCCGGTCGCCCGGCGGCCGTACCGTCGCCGTGAAGGTGGTCCGACCGGATCTCGCGGCGGACGGGGACTTCCGCGCCCGGTTCCGGCACGAGGTGCGGATCGCGAAGGCGGTCTCAGGCCGGTTCACCGCCCCCGTCGTGGACGCCGCCCCGGACGCGCCCCTGCCGTGGCTCGCGACGTCGTACGTCCTCGGTCCCGACCTGACGGACGTGGTCGCGGCCCACGGAGCGCTGCCGGAGCGCACGGTCCGCGCGCTGGCCGCCGGGCTGGCCGCGGCGCTCCAGGACATCCACGCGGGGGGACTGATCCACCGCGACCTCAAGCCCTCCAACGTCCTGCTGGCCGCCGACGGACCGCGCCTCATCGACTTCGGCATCGCGCGGGCGGTGGACGGCAGCCGGATGACGCGGACCGGTGCAGTGGTCGGCTCGCCCGGATACATGTCGCCGGAGCAGGCGCTGGGCAAGGACGTCGGCACGGCGGGTGACGTCTTCTCGCTGGGTTCCGTGCTCGCGTTCGCGGCGACCGGGCGGGGCGCCTTCGGCGACGGCGCGGCCTCGCACGCCGCGCTGCTCTACCAGATCGTGCACGGCGAGGCCGACCTGACGGGCGTACCCCCGTCCCTGCTGGGCCTGATCCGCGCCTGCCTCATGAAGGACCCGGCGCAGCGCCCGGCGCCCGGGGAGATCGTGACCGCGCTGGCCGGGCAGGGCATCGACGCCGCTCTGCACGACTGGCTGCCGTCGGCGGTGGCCTCGACGATCGCGACGCACGCCGCGGGGATCCTGGACCTGGAGGCTCCGGAGGCTCCCCGGCCCGCGCCCGCTTTCGGCCCGGCGCCGACCATGCTGGACGGGACGCCGTCCGCGGGCACCCCCTCGACGGGAACGCCGCCGCCCGGACCGGCCGGGTACGGCACGCCGCCCGGTGGTACTCCGGCACCGCCACCGGCGCCCGCGTACGGCACCCCCCTTCCCGGCACGGTCCGGCTCGGCACCGGCGGGGCGTCCGCTCCGGCCCGTTCCCGGCGCCGGGTGCTCGGAATGGCGCTCGGTGGCGCGGCGGCCGTCGCGGTGGTGGGTGGCACTGCCGCGTGGGTGCTCACGACCGGTGACGACACCTCCGACGGGGCAACGCACGCCCCGGGTAAGGGTGGTCCGGCCGAACCGGCGGACGAGGACTTCACGACCCCACCCGCCGGCGTGGCACCACAACCGCTGTGGCACAAGTCGGCCGCGGAGGACAGCACCACGGCGGGCGTACCGCTCCTCACGTACGACGGACTGCTCCTGGTCAGCGGCGATCCGCTCGTGGCCTACGACGTCAGGACCGGCAAGGCCCGCTGGACCAGGCCGGGCATCTGCCGATCCGGAGCCCAGCTCCTCCTCCACGACGGCAAGGTGTACCTCGCCGACGGCGACCACGACGGTGTCCTGGTCGCCCACGACGTCAGGACCGGGGAAGAGGTCTGGCGCAGCCGCCTCGGCAAGCAGCTGTCCGTCGAGGACACGATCGCGATCGACGACAGGAACGTCTACGTCACGGCGACCGACCACGGTCAGGCGCGGAGCGCCACCAAGTACCGCACGGCCGTCGCGGCCATCAGCCACACCACGGGAAAGACGGCGTGGGTCCAGCACCGGGACTGGGGCACCAAGGACTACGACGTCCAGGGCAGCGCCTCGGGCAAGTACCTGGTCTACGCCGACTCGAACCTCAACCTCACCGTCCGGGACACCGCCACCGGCGGTCAGCTGTGGACGAAGAAGATCGGCGAGGAGTGGACCTGGCGGCCGACGGTCGCGAACGGCCTCGTCTTCCTGCCGGGCGACGAACTGACGGCCGTCGACGCGGACAACGGCAGCACCGTCTGGACGCTGTCCCCGGCAGGCCGCCGGGGCTTCGGCAACCCGACGGTGGTCGACGGCGTGCTCTACACCAGCGACCACGACGACGGCGTATGGGCCGTGGACGTCAAGACCGGCAAGCGGACCTGGCTCTGCGACGAACTGGACGTCGAGGGACCGGAGACGTTCCTGCGGGCGGGGACGACCCTGTACGGCGCCACCGGCTCCCTGGACGGCGGCATCATCGCCCTGGAGACCCGGACGGGCAAGCTCCGCTGGACCTACAGCGACAGCAAGGCCGTGGGCGAACCATGGCAGGCCGCCCTGTCGGGGAACCGGCTGCTGGTGACGCACGGCCATGAGATCTACGCGCTGCCGGCGGTGTGAGGCACGGGCGGCCGAGCCGGCTGTCGGAGACGGACAGTAGTCTCCGTGGTCGGATGTTGCCGGAGGTTGCCGGAGCAACGAACACGGCCGCGAAGGCCGACGGGGAGGAAGACCCACCATGCGGATGCTGGTCACGGTCGTCAGCGAGGGCGGTGAGCCGCACGACGTCGTCGTCACCGCGGACGACACCGCGACGGCCGGCGACGTCGCCCAGGCGCTGTCGACAGAACTGGGCCGAAGCGGCGCGCCGACGGGCATGCCGGCGAACGTCAGAGTCATGCCCGGCATGGCGCCGTCCCCCTTCCCCGGTTACGGGCCCGCCGGGACCGGTGGGCCGTCCCTGTGGGCCGACGGCGTGCTCTGCGACCCGGCGGCGCCCGTCGCGCAGGTGCTGCAGGACGGCATGCGGGTCACCGTGGACGACTCCATGGGCCCGTTGCTGCGCAAGGGCGAGCCGGTCGGCCAGTTCGAGCTGAGGGTCGCCGGTGGCCCCGCCTCCGGGCGTGTGGTCCGGCTCGGGGTCGGCGTGACCACCCTGGGCTCGGCGCCCACCTGCACGCTTCCGCTGCCGGGTGCCTCGCTGCCGCCGGTCGCGCTGAGGGTGTCGATCGACCTGCAGGGCAACGCGATGCTCAGCCCCGAGGACGGGGCCGAGGTCCAGCTCGACGATGATCCGGTGGCGGCGTCGGGGACGCCCTGGCCGGCGGACGGCGTCGTCCGGATCGGTGACTCACTGCTGGTCCTCGCCCGCGTCGCCGCGCCGGACGCGCACCTGTCCGCGATGAGCGAGGGAGGCCTGGCCTACAACCGTCCGCCGAGGCTGTCTCCGCTGCGGCCCCGCCGCCGGCTCGTGGTGCCGGTGCCGCCGAGCAAAGGGGAACGGGCACGCTTCCAGCTCCTCATGGCGGTCATGCCCATGGCCTTCGGCATCGGCATGTACTTCCTCACCAAGCAGATCTACATGCTGCTCTTCTGCCTGATGAGCCCGCTGATGATGGCCGCCCAGTGGATCAGCGAGAACCGCGAGGGCAAGAAGAAGCACCGGACGTCGCTCAAGCAGTACAAGAAGGACCTCGCGGCCCACGAGGCCGAACTGGCCGCCCTCGCCAAGGAGGAACAGCGCGCCCGCCGGGTCGACTCCCCCGACCCGGCCGAGATCCTGCTCTTCGCCACCGGCCCCCGGCGCCGCCTGTGGGAGCGCCGGCTCACCGACCCCGACGCCATGCAGCTGAGGATCGGCGTCGGCGACCTTCCCTCGGACGTGGAGCTCGTCCTGGGCCGTGGCGGCTCCATGTACGAGGAGGACGCCCCGGACCCACCCGTCCTCGCCGACGTCCCGGTCACCCTCCCCTTCGCCCAGCTCGGCGTGGTCGGCGTCGCCGGCGACCGGGAACGGGCCCTGGCCAGCGCCCGCTGGCTCGCGGTGCAGGCCGCGGTCCTGCACAGCCCGCGGGACCTCTCCCTGGTGTCGCTCACCGCCACCCCGAACGCCGGCGCCGCCTGGCAGTGGGTTCACTGGCTGCCCCACACCAGCCCCGACCAGGGGCAGGACTGCGTCGCGCTGGTCGGCTTCGACTCCGAGACCGTCACCCGCCGCGTCAACGAGCTGCTGAACGAACTGGCCCGGCGCAAGGCCGCCCGCGAGCAGAACAACACGACCGGCCAGCTCTACCCGGACCCCACCGTCCTGCTGATCCTCGACGGGGCGCGCCTGCTGCGCCGCGTACCCGGCGTGCCGCAACTCCTCAGCGAGGGACCGCGGTACGGCATCCTCGCCCTGTGTGTCGACGAGGACGAGCGGCTGCTGCCGGAGGAGTGCAAGGCCGTCATCGCCTGGTCCCCGGACGCCCCGCACCACGTCCGCGTGCGCGGTCACGGGCTGGAGGCCGCCGGTGACGTCCTGGCCGACCAGGCCGTGCCCGAGTGGTGCGAGCTGCTCGCCCGTTCCCTCGCGCCGGTACGCGACGTCAGCCGCGACGACGCCGGCAGCGCCCTCCCCACCTCCGCGCGGCTGCTGACCCTGCTCGGCATGCCCGACCCGGTCGGCGCCGACGTGGAACGCGTCTGGCGGGCGGGCGGTTCGACGACCGCCGCGCCCGTCGGCATCGCCGCGGACGGCACCTTCGTACTGGACATCCGGCGGGACGGCCCGCACGCGCTGGTCGCGGGCACCACGGGTGCCGGTAAGTCCGAGCTGCTGCAGACGATCATCACCTCGCTCGCCGTCGTGAACCGGCCGGACGCGCTGAACTACGTACTGATCGACTACAAGGGCGGCAGCGCCTTCATGGACTGCGCCCGGCTGCCGCACACCGTCGGCATGGTCAGTGACCTCGACGCCCATCTGACCGAGCGGGCCCTCGCCTCGCTCGCGGCCGAGCTGCACCGCCGGGAGAGGATTCTCTTCGACGCCGCCGCCAAGGACATCGAGGACTACAACGACACGCGCAAGCTCCGTCCGGAACTGGAGCCCATGCCCCGACTCGTCCTGGTCATCGACGAGTTCGCCTCCCTGGTCGCCGAACTCCCGGACTTCGTCGCGGGTCTGGTCGACATCGCCCGCCGCGGTCGTTCCCTGGGCGTGCACCTGATCCTGGCCACCCAGCGTCCCGCCGGTGTCGTCAGCGCGGACATCCGCGCCAACACCAACCTGCGCATCGCGCTGCGGGTGACGGACGCCTCGGAGTCCATCGACGTCATCGAGGCCCCCGACTCGGGCGCGATCGCCAAGTCGACCCCCGGACGCATGTACGTCCGCTCCGGTGCGCAGTCCCTGGTCGGAGTCCAGTCGGCCCGCATCGGTGGCCGCCGCCCCGCTACGGGCGGGACCGGTCCGAAGGCGACCCTTCTGCCGCTGCCCTGGCACGCCTACAGTCGCCCGCTGCCCAAGCGGGAGGAGGCCGAGGACGACGGCACCATGGTCACCGACCTGGCCGTTCTCGTGGACGCCGTGTGCGACGGCGCGCGGCGGATGGGCTTCCGTGAACAGCGCAGCCCGTGGCTGGACCCGCTGTCCGAACTGGTCACCCTGGACGACGCGCTGGCATACGCCCAGGCGCCCGGGACGCCCGAGCCGGAACCGGCGGCGGACGTCGCGCCGATCCCGTACGGCCTGATCGACCTGCCGGCGAAGCAGACGCGGATGCCGCTGTCCCTGGACCTGGTGCACGGCGAGCACACCATGCTCCTGGGCGGCGCCCGCTCCGGCCGCTCGACGGCCCTGCGGTCCCTGGCGGGCTCCCTCGCCCGCAGTACCTCCCCCCACGACGTGCACGTCTACGGCATCGACTGCGGCTCCAACGCGCTGCTGCCGCTGATGCGCCTGCCCCACGTGGGCGCGGTGGTCACCCGTGACGAGCCGGACCGGGTCCGCCGTCTCATCGAGCGCCTGCTGGCGGAGATCGCCCGACGCCAGCAACTGCTCGCCATGGAGGGCGCGTCGAGCGCCACGGAGCAGCGTGCGACGGCCGCGCCCGAGGACCGCCTCCCGTGGATGGTGCTGCTGCTCGACGGCTGGGAGGGCTTCGCCTCGACCTTCGAGGCGTACAACTACGGCCAGTTGCTCGAAGCGGCCCAGCGCATCTTCCGTGAGGGCTCCGCGGTCGGCCTCAAGGTCGTCATGACCGCCGACCGCAGCGGCCTCAGCGGTCACGTCTCGTCCGCCTTCGCCGACCGGCTGGTCCTGCGCTTCGCCGACCCGAACGACTACTCCACGGCCGGGCTGCAGGCCCGTGAGGTCCCGAAGAACATGCCCCCGGGCCGCGCCCTGCGGATCACGGACACCGGTGTCGACGAGACGCAGATCGGCCTGCTCTCGGCGGACCCGGCCGGCCAGGCCCAGGTACGTGCGCTCCGTGAGATCGCCGAGGAGGCCGCGGCCCGCCACGGACGGGTCCCGGCGGGACGACGCCCGATGCGAGTGGACGCGCTGCCCTCGCACATCACGGCGTCCGACGCCCTCGCCCTCGACCCCGACTTCGCGCCGCCGTCCGCCCTGTGGGCACTGATCGGCGTGGGCGGCGACGAACTCCACCCGATCGGCGTCGACCTGGAGGAGAGCGGCCCCGGCTTCGTCGTCGCGGGCCCGCCCAAGTCCGGCCGCTCGACGACCCTGCTGGCCGCGACGGAGTCCCTGCTGCGCGCCGGCACGCCGGTCGTCCTCGTCGCTCCCCGCCGCTCGCCCCTGCGAGACCTGGAGGGACGGGACGGAGTCCTGGGCCTGCTGAACGCGGACAGCCGCGAGGACGACCTCGAGCAACTGGTCGCCAAGGCGTCCGGCGGCTCGTACGTCGTGGTCGTCGACGACGCGGAGCTCCTCTACGACACCAGCCTCGACGAGGCCCTGGAGACGGTCGTCCGCAAGGGCGCCGACGGAGGCATCGGCCTCATCGCGGCCGGCTCCACGGACAGCCTCTCGGGCCAGTACCGCGGCTTCGCCGTAGAGGCCCGCAAGTCCCGCAACGGCCTGCTGCTCACCCCGCAGAGCCCTTCGGAAGGCGAACTCTTCGGCATCAGACTCCCCGCCAACAGCGGCAGCGGCCCCGCGGGCAGCGGGCTGTTCGTGGCCGGAGGGTCGTTCATGCCGGTGCAGTCGGTGATGAACGGGTGAGTACGGGGTGACGACGCGACTGCGGGCCGCTGCCTGGAGGCGGGGCCCGCAGTGGGTTGCTCTACGTGCCTACGGCTTAGTGAGGGGGTGCGTGTTGTCGGGAATGCAGGGCTTCTCTCGATCCGCTGAGACTGTGGCTGTGGCGTCGGTGGGCCAATTGCGGAGAATCCAGCGGCGCCTGAGCGTGGCAGCGACCGTTCCGACCAAGAAGAGGACCGCGCCGACCGACGCTCCGTAGAAGGGCAGGTTGAAGGGCGGATTGGTGACCCAGCTGTCAGAGAGGATGCGGGACGGGTCTTCGGTGTCGTATGTGACCAGGAGTGAATCGCCGGTATTCACGTCTGGGTACATCCCGGCGTAATCCGACAGCTTTACTTCAGCTCCCATCCGGGGGCCCGTGACGAGCCTGACTTTCACGTACTTGGGCTTGTTGTCGACCCCGGTTACCGTTGCGGCGACGGTTGATCCGTTGGAGCGCAGGTCGTCCACGAGGGAACGTGCTGGAAGCCAGAAGAACAGGGCCATACCCCCGCACAGTAGAAAAACACCGAAGATACCCAGGATCGTGCGGATTGGCGCAACCGTCGGGCGCGGGTTCAGCTTGGCGCGTCTAGCGGCGGCGAGCTGCTGGGATCTGACAATGTGTGGCGGTAGTTGATACTGATCCGCAGGACGTCTCCTCTTCTTATTAGTCATTGTTGACCCACCTCACGAGATCCACCCGCTCACCGAGTTTTTGAGGCTGGATACGGTGTCACCAATAGATTCACTCGCATCTTTCGCCGCTCCTGTGACCGCGTTGACCGCCTGCTTTCCGGTTTCAGTTTTTACGGCGTAAGAAGTTGCATAGCCAAAGCCGAAACCGACTACGACGCCGGCTGCGATTCCCCACCCGACGGGGCCTCCCACCGCCGCTACACCCGCCATGGCCGCCCAGGTGAAGCCAGCCCCGACAGCCATCCCTCCTACATTGGAGGCAACTGCGACATCCTTCTCGTCGCCATGCGCGATGTCCCACCCAATGGCCCCCACGGTGAGGACTGTTCCGACCAACGGCAACTTCCCGCCCGCGTGCAGAGCGCGTCCGAAGAGAGATGCGGAACTGGGTGGCCGGAGCCCCGGCACCTTGCCTACTAGCCAGCTGCCACCATCCGCGATTGAGGTCTCCATCAACCGAGAGAACGAACCCATCCCGTACCTGGCGAGGATCCGCTCAGCCTCGCGGGCAGACTGTGCGGACGCCCGGGCAGCACGCTTGGTCTCGTTCTTGAACTCCCTCTTTTCTTTCTTACTCATAGCGCTGACCCGCTGCTCGTACAACCGACTTGCCTCGTCGAAGAACTTCAGCGACCGCTCCCAGAAGTGCCCGGCATACTTAGCCTGCATACCGATGACGGCGGCAAGCAATCCTGCCGTGTCCGACCACGTCTCCGAGGGCTCGCCGAGCTTCTTCACGGCGAGCTTCACGTGCGTCCAAGCGATGGCCCAGAGACTCGGATCATTCCCCTGCATCAGCGCACGGTTGAACACCGCGGTGGGCTCGTCCTTGTCGATGTCGCCGTGGAACAGGGCGGTTGCCTTGTCGAAGCCCGGCGCGGGGGAGTCGGCGTTGACAGCGGCGGTAAACGCGGAGCCGAACACTTTCAGGTCGTTCTCGGCAGTCGCTGCCTTGGTCGCGGCAACGGTCACTGGGAGTACCTTGAGCAGCTCCAGGTCCATCTTGGCGTAGAACGCCGACGTGAAGTCCGGGTCTCCTTTGTGCTTCGCCAACTCTTCGGCGATCCGATGGAATTCGGCGCCGGCCGCGGCTTTGTCGAGCTCCGCCACTTTGTTGATCTCTTCGGCGAGCTTCTTCCCGTCGGCCCGCGCCTCCCCCACGGTCGCGACAGGTTCACGCAGCCGCACCATGGCCCCGCGCTTAAGGCCACCCTGGTCCACCTCCAAGGCCGCCGCCAGCGCCTGCCTGCGACGCAGCATCGGAAGCTCGTCGTCCACCCACGCGGCGATCTTCCCGATCTCGGTGAGGTGAGTGGTCTGCAGTCCGAGCCGCTGAAACCTGGCGGCGTACGAGGACTTGGCGCCGTGCAGTGTCTTGCTGCCGTGTGTGAGGTGCGCGATGACCCTGCGGAGGTTGTCCGGATTGATACCGGTGAAATTGGGGTCAACCATGGTCGGACTCCTACTCCCCGCCGTCGGCCGGCCGCGGATCGATGAGGACGGACCGAGCCCCGGAGCCGACCAGGCACCTCTCCAGTTCACCCGTAGGGATGATCACCCACGGCTGCCGCTCACCCATCGCCTCGACCAGAAGAGGTACCGATGTGAAGGCGAGAGCGGTGAGCTGCGCTTCACCGTTGTCGCCGGTCACCGGCAGGAGGGCCACCTCGACGTGGTCGCGGGCGGACGATGTGTCGTCAGGGACCTGCGGCGCGCCGGCCATGGTGGGCAGCACAAGGAACTCGGGATTTTCCCGAGTTGTGTCGCTGGACATCATCGCCTCAGATTATGTGGTGCCGAGGTGGGCCTGCGCTCGTCGATGGAGAGCTTCGCCAGTGTGTTGACTGGCCCACGTTGAAAATACGAAAAGGGGGAGATCGTTGTGGCGGACCAAGAATCGAAAGTGCCCAATCCGAAAAGGGCAGACCTCGAAAAACTTCGCAGCGACCTGGCCAAGGAGGTGGAAAGCCTCCGCAAGGCCCTCAAGGCACCGACCGAGGAGATCGGCGGCGACAAGGTCTGGGTCGGGAAGAACGCGCGAGCCTGGCACCGCGAGCTGGACGGCCGGCACCGGAAGCTGGGCGAACAGGTCGGCAAGCTGCTTCCCGCCATCGACGCGGCCATCCGCGGGGAACCCGAGAAGGTGTCGGCGGCCGAGGCACGCTCGTATCACCTGGGGAAATGAGCGCAACGAGCCGACGGCCCGAACGCCGCCGGGGCGCCGGAGCCACAGCCCTCAAGGCTTCGGCTCCGACGCCCCGGCCGGTCACCCGCTGCGCGTGACACGCCTTCGATCAGGTGGCGCGCTCGATGTTGTCGGCGCTGGTGTTCGCGGACTTGCTGGCGTCGTTCAGCGTGTCGACCCACTTGTCGAAGGTCGGCTTCACGTCACGCCAGTCGTCCCGGAACCGGTCGGCCTTCGGGCCCTTCCAGTAGCCGGAGCTGTCGGCCGTGGCCGTCTGCAGGTCCTTGATCAGGAGCTGCAGGTCGTGGGCCTTGCGGGCGTACAGCTTCGACAGTTCCCGGAGCCGCGTGAGATCTGCACCGCGATCCATGGCGTTCCTCCCCGTGTCAACAAAGGCAAGCGGACTGTCCGTTCGCAACAGTGGACGCTACAACACCACCAGTAGTTCCCGTCCACTGCTGTTGCAGATGGGATCTCCGGTGAACGATCGGTGTGCACGGAGTGGGAAGCGGCAGGTCAGGACTTCTGCCGGGGCCCCGTGGCTGCGACAGTATCCTGGGGGTCCGGAGACAGCGGGGGAGAGCTGCTATGGCAAATCCTGACATACAGGAACTCAACCAGCGCGCCAGTCAGTTGAGGTCCCTGGCCGATCACATAGACGGTCTCGTCGACGCCGCGAAGAACCACAGCACGACAGGCATGAAGACCTGGTCGGGGCCCAACGCGGACGACGTGCGCGGAAAGCTGAAGAGCTGGAAGACGAAGTGCGGCACGGTCGCCGAGGCCTTGCGCGACGAAGCGCAGAAGTGCGCTCAGGGCGCCAAGGACCTGCAGAACAAGAAGAAGTGAAGATGAAGAACTGAACACGAAGAAGCGCCGCCGGCCGCCGCCGGTGCCGCCTTCACGGGAGGAACCCCAGACCAGTGCCCTCGTACGACAGCTCCCGAGCCCGCTTCCGGCTCGCCGACCGCCACATCGCTGTCTTCGCCCACCTCCTCGACGGCAAGACACCACCGGAGGAGTTGTGGGAGTCGCTGGCCGAGCTCCAGCGCATCGGTCTGGTCGGCGCGGAGGGTGAGCTGGCGCCGCTGCTGCGTGACTTGCTCGGTGCGCTCGCCGACCCCCTGGTCGTGATCCAGGTGGAGGTCACCGGCGAGCACGGCCCCGTGAACCACGGTGTCGTCGTAGGGCAGGACGCGGTGATCTCCCACGACGGGTGGCCGGGCGAAGAGGAGTCGGAGTACGTCTCCATCGAGCCCAACACCCTCGTCTGGGAGCTCGCCCGCAAGGTCAACCTGCACCGCGGCGAGAAGCCCGAGAAAGGCGCCGCCGAGGTGCGCGTCGAGACGACGATGGCCGCCCTGGACGCCGCGTTCGTCGCTCTGGAGGAGCCAGGGGCGGACGATGGTGCCACCCGTGAGCGCGTCCGCGAGGCCGTCGTCGGGGCCGACCCCGGCCTCAAGGGGGAGGCACTCGACCACTTCCTCGACCTGGTCGTCTCACTCAACGCGACCTGGCGCATCACCACGGCCTGGGACGGCGAGCACGACGGCGAACGCGCCGCCATGGTTCGCGCCCTCGCCGTCTGGGACTGCGGCCCGCTGGGCCACTGGGTTCGGGAGCAGCCGGAAGAGCCCATCATGCCGGGACAGGTCGGACCCGACAGTCGTTTGGTCGTCGTCCGTTCCGATGCGGCCGAGGTCTGGGGGAAGATCACCGACCTGTTGCCGGACCGGGAGGACCTGCTGGTCGAGGACGCCGCCGAATGACGACACCACTCGCCCCCGCCGTGGAAGCGCGTCCCGCACGGTCACCGAGGCGCTGGGGGACTGCGTGGGTACTGATCGGCACACCGCTGGTGCTGGTGGGTTGCGGGTGGCTGACTCAGAGGGAGGGCTTCCTCCTGATGCTGTTCGCTACGGTTCTCGTCCTGGCGGTGCTCGGCACGGCATGGGTCATGTGCGGCGCCGGACCGGGCACGGGCGTCGCAGTGTTCGGGTTCGCGTTCCTGCTCTTCGTGGGACCGGCCCTCGGCGACTACGTCATGCATAACCGCGGAGTGCGACACGACGCCCTGGTCGTGGACGTCAGCTCCTACCGGGGCAAGAGCGGTCGTGAGCGGCCCGTGTGCACGCTCGTCCTGACCGGCGCCGACCGAGGGCGCACCGTGGAAGTCGGAGACACCGGCGGCTGTGACGACGACTTCGAGCGGGGCCGGCAGGTCATCCTCGTGGACGACCCGGAGGGGTGGCTGACGCCACGGCTGGGCAGCGAGGTCACGGGAGTCGAGCCGTACCTGGTGTGGACGCTCACGGGTCTGCTGTTCGCCATGGAGGCCTGCGCACTCTACGGGCGGCTGCGACGGCTTCGACGCGGATAGGGCGGCCCGAGGGGTCTGCCGGGCCGCCCGGGCGGTCAGAACCAGTTCATGGGGTTCGCCTTGGACTTGGCGACGCTCTTGCCCAGGTCACCGACCTTGTCGCCGACCCAGTCGGTCGCCTTGCCCGCACCCTTCTTGATGTCGTCCCAGTGCTCGACGACCTTGGCGCCGCCGTAGACGAGCCCGGTGCCCACGGCGAGCCCGATCGTGACGGGGTTCGGAGCGACCATGGCGGCGGTGAGGGAGGCGTTGAAGCCGACCTCCGCGACGTCGGCGACGTATCCGGCGCCGTTTCTCTTGAACGCGTCGACCGGGTTTCCCTGGGAGATGACGTTGGCCGTGCTGAAGCCGGTCGAGACGACGCCGCCGACGATGCCCGCCCCGCGCAGGAAGCCGGCGCCCTTGGCGGCGGTGACGAGACCGGTGCGCAGGGCACCGGAGCCCCGGGCGGCGTTCGGAAGGACCTCGGCCACGGAGTTTGCGAACCTTTGCGAGTTCGCCGCCTTGGTGAAGATCTTGACGAGGCTGGCGTTGCCGGCCCGGGCCACGGCCTGCCCGGAGTGGGTGAACCCTCCGTACATCTGGGCCACCTTGTCGGAGCCGACAAGGAAATCGATCGCTCCGTTGGCGCGGAGGGTGTTCATCAGGGGAGCCGAACGTACCCAGTTGTACCCCTGGCCGAGCAGGTCGCCCCGCAGGCCGCTGGTGAGCGGAACACGGGCGAGGTTCTGGTACGCCGTGCTCCGGTTGAAGAGGGAACCGAGCTGACCGGGCAGCCAACTGCCGGGAGCGCTCAGCGAGCGGATCTTGGGAGTCCACTTGATGAGCCCGTTCCCGGCGGACCGGATGAGCCCGTTGTTCGACCCCCGCAGGACGACGCCGAGCCGGGTCTTCCAGGTGCGCAGCGCTCCCGCCTTCAGCGAGTTGCCCAGCAGCACCTTGGTGAGCGACGTGCCCTGGATGGTGACGACCGCCGTCGCCGCGGTGACCGAGGCCCAGTCGCCGTAGAGGCCGATCATGCTGGCGACCGTCTCTTCGTGCGGTTGCAGTCCCGGAATCCGGGTGATGGCGTGGGCCTCGAGTCGCTCCACCCAGTCCGCGAGAGATTCGTTGGGCTGGCGTTTGAAGTCGTACGCATGGGGATCGTCACTGGCCGCGACCGAATTGGCCAAGAGGAGCACGTCGGGTCCGAGGCCCTCACCTTTGAGCTTTTCGATCTCCTTGGCGCTGAATCCGGCCCAGAGCAGACCGGCTTGCGGATCGCCGCTTTCGAGCCGGGCGAACACGGCGCGCTTGCGTAGATCCGGCGCGGTGTCCGTGACCCAGCTGCGCAACGGCTTGAGCGCGGTCAGTTTGCTGCTGACACCCAGTCTGGAAGCTCTCGAGAAAGCCTCGTCCACCTTGTCCTGGAGGCCGCCACGACCGTCAAGAAGCTTCGCGAGCTGGTCCAGGTCGTCCGGATTGGCGTTCCTCATGCCCATGTTTCATCCCCCTGAATACGGGCTCAGTTGCTGCGCAGAAGGGCATACGCGAAGGCGAGACGTCGGTCCAGCCAGGCCGCGCGGATCAGGAACCTGGCGTTGTTCTCCGAGGTCATGACGAGCTCGCCGCCCGATTTCCATTCGACGACGCGCGTCTTCCCGGGCTGGTCGCCGCCCTCCGCCCCCATGTCGGAAATCGCCTGGACGACGCCGAGCAAGAGCTTCCCGGCACCGCGTTGGACCATCTCCGCGGGACCGTTCTTCGCCCACTCCGCGCTGCTCACGATCTCTGGGTGCCCCGGCTGGTCGAGACGCCAGGTCGGTCGCAGTGCGTGCTTGAGGGGAGCGACGCGATGGATGTGTCCCACCAGCTCCCCCTCCGCGTCGCGCACACCGTACTGGCGTGTGCCGTCACCGTTGCGCGGAGCGTCTACCGAGCAGAGCAGCCGCTGTCCCGCCGGGTCCTCGTACAGCCGCTGGGGGCTGTCTGACGAGGTGGCCTCCGGGGGGAAGAAGGCACAGGGCGCGTTGACGCGCTGGAGGCCACCGCCCTGCGGAACCCTGACGGCGCGCAGGCCCGGCACCGCCCGCTTGCGGTGCTCGGTGGCGGGTCTCTCCTCGTCGCTGACGGCGAACTCCCAGGCGTCGGTCCAGGGAACAATGGGGACGGGGTGCTCGTCCTCGTGCCTGCTTCTGCCGAACATCAGTCAGTCTCCATGTTGCGGTGCGGGGCCCGATGGCGTCCGTACACCCGCGGGACGACTCTATCCGGGTACCGTCGAGGCAGGTACGGGCTCGGGATCCCCAGCTAGGCACTTGTGCGGGTGAGCTGTACTGCCTGGTCAGTGAGGTGCGACACTTCGAACAGCACCCCCGCGAGCTCCACGGTCTCCCCGACCCGCACGTCCTTGTAGCCGGCGACGGGGATCGCGGCACAGTTCGCGTCGATGCCGGCGGTTCCGCTGTCGGGATCGATGTAGGAGACCGTGAGGGACAGACCCGTGGGGAAGCGCTGTACTCCGCCGTTGTCGAGCAGCGAGAGGGCGGCGCCCTTGGCCGGGAATCCCTTGGCGGCGGCGGCCAGGACGGTGCGGTTGGTGGTGAAGCACAGGCCGTCGTCGGCGGCGCCCTGCTGGGGTTCGAGGGACTTCGGTGCGGCGGCCAGAGCGGCCTGGTCTTCGGCCGACTTCGGCTCCAGGACCACGCGGTAGGTGCAGATCTGCCGCACGGTGTAGCCGTGGCCGGAAACGGTGACCTCCGCTCCGGGCTCGACCTTCCACTCCTGCTGGCCCGACGCGTACTTCGCACCGTCGCGCAGGGTCGCCGTACGTGTCGTGCCGTCCGCGTCGGCCCCGGCGTACTGCACGCCACCGCCGCCGGGCAGCTTGAAGCCGCCGCCGCGCAGGACGTGGGCCGCACCGTCGGCCGGGGCGCTCCCCATGCAGGCGGGGCCCTTGTCCCGCGCCGCGGGAGTCGCTCCGCCGTCGCCACCCTCGGACGACGAACCGCATCCGGTCAGCGCCAGCAGGGCCAGGGCGGCGGCCGCTCCCGTCATGCCGTATCTACCTACCGGCCTGGGCATTGGTCTCCTCCTCGACGACGTCGGTCACTCGCTCCAGGACGACACGGGTGCGGTAGTCGACCTCCGCGACCCGCCACGTGTCGCCGGTGATCTCCACGGTGTCGTCCGCGGTCAGCCCGTCGTACTCGACGGGTGGCAGGCCCGCACAGCTGACCTGGATGCGGCCGTGCACCGACGGCTGCGCGAAGACCGTCGCGACGATCCGGTGCGGACGGCCCTCGTACTGGACGGTGTACGGGACGTGGTAGCGCAGCACCCACCGACGGTCGAACTCGAAGGGGTACTTGACCTGCGGTTGATCGGGCACTGCACTCACCTGTGGGGTGTCGTCACGGGACATCGAAGGCCTCGGGTCCCTGGAAGTACGTGTCGAGCTGGTCCTGGTCGACGGTGATCGGCGGATACCCCTGGACACCCCAGGGGTTGCCGAGGATGACCTTGCCGTCGTCGGTGAAGCCGCGGACGTAGTAGGCGTGGTTGCTGTGGTACGTGCTGCCCCACTCCGACGGGTGGTTCTTGTCCAGGCTCTCGTCGTCCGGTGTGGAGAGGGTGACGACCTTGCCGGACTCGTACGCCCTCCTCAGCGAGTCGATGTCCTTGTCGTCGTGCTTGCCGATGCCGAGGAAGCCGCCCGTCTCCAGGTCTTCGCCCTCCTGGCCGGTCAGATAGGGGGCGGACTTCTTGGGGTCGTCGCCCTCGATGCCGCCGTACCCGCGCTCGCCGTCGCCGTCCTGCGAGTAGACCATCGCGAAGGCCTTCTCGTAGTACGCCGGCCAGGTCTCTTTGTTGCCGTACGTGCTGATCGGGTTGCCGTTCTGGTCGGTCGGCAGATCGGCGGTCATGGTCACCCAGTGGTGATTGCCCTCTTTGTCCCAGACGCGGACGCTGACCGTGCCGTTGGGGTTCTGCTTGATGCCGTCCTGGATGAACTTCGGGTCCTTCTGGGCCAGTCCGGCCAGCGAGGCCACGTACCAGCAGTCGCCGAACTGGTTCTGGCTGACGTCGTCGGCGGATACCCCGTTCTGGAACAGCGGGTCGGAGGGGGGCGCCCAGTGGATGCCGTTGTTGGTCTGGCCGTTCTGGTCGTTGCCGCCGCTTTCGTAGGCGCCGGTGTTGGTGAACGTCGGCTGCATGCCGGGGAAGGCCGCCTGGAACTTGCCGACGTTCTCCGGGCTGATCTTGGACAGCATCAGGCTCAAGGTGTCCCGGCGCGCGGCCTCGGGCAGGCCGTTGTGGTCGAACGGGGACCAGTTGGAGTCGTCGGTGTCGGTGATCAGCCCGTTGTAGAAGGCCAGGTCCTTGGGCGATGCCTTCGTCATGAGCGCGTCCAGCTCGGCCGCGGTCAGCCCGTCCAGCTCGCCGGAGATCTTCTCCAGGTCGTCCCGATTGCCGTTGGCGCCGAAGTCCTTGCCGTCCAGGGCCCGGAGATTGCGCAGGGCGGCGTCGATCTTCTTCGCGTCGGGCGGCTTCTCGTCCAGGAAGACACTGCCGTCGCTGACCGGGTAGCCGCGCTTTTCCAGTTCCTGGAGGCCCTCCATCTGCTTGACGCGGCGCTTCATCGACGCCTGCATGTCGCCGAGCTCGCCCTGCAGGGAACCGGGCAGGCGCCGGCGGCCGCCGAAGAACGACGGCATGGGGATCAGGTCACCGACGAGCCCCTGGAGGTCGGGATCACGGGACGCGCTCTGGCCGGGCGGCAGGTTCTGCTGGGCGGTGGTGAGGAGGGTGGCGAGCTGGCTGTGCAGTTGCCCCGAGTCCCCGGCGAGACGGTCCAAGTCCCCGGCCAGCGCCCTCAGCCTGACCGCGTCGAACCCCCGGAACGCCATCAGTTGCCGCCCGTCCCGGTCTTGGCCTTGTCCTTCTCCTTGGCCTGCCGGTCCAGTTCGTCCGCCTGGCTCTCCCAGCGCGTCGCGTCCGCCAGCAGAGCCGTACCCATGCCGTTCAGCGTGTGCCGGCGCTGCTGGAGCTTGGCGGTGCACTCGTCGGCGAAGGGGCCCTGCCATATCGCGCCCTTGTCGTCACCGGTACGGAAGCCGGTGGCGCGCGGCGTGGCCTTCTTCACGGCGTCGTCGAGGTACGGCCCGAGCCGCCGGGCGAGCGTGCGCGCCTCCCGGGCACACTCACGCAACTGCTCGGCGCGCTTCTTCAACTCGGCGGCGTCCTCGCTGGGCCCCACGTCCGCATCCTCCCCCGTTCGCTGTGTCCGTACGGCGCCGGGCTCACTGGACGGAGCCATGACACCGCTGGTGCAGCATACGGGGGCCGGGGATCAGGGCCTCGGGGGAGGCGATTCGTCTCCACGGGTGACACACGACCACTACACGTGTCATCCCGGCGTCGGGTCACTGGAAGACCTCCAGCCATTCGAACGACCTGTTGAAGAAGGCGCGAGCGGCGTTGCCCCGGGTGAGGCTGCGGGTGTTGTCACCGCACAGCACGGCGGCGAGGGCGAGGTCGGTGGCGTCCGCCGGGCCCAGGACAGTGAAAGTGGCCTTCCTCCCTGCGCCCCTGCCGCGCCGACACGTACGGATCTCCACGCCGTTCCGGATCAGGGCACGGCCGCGGTGGCGGGCACTGGTCGCGAGGTAGCGGTACTCCCGCTCGGCGACCTGCATCCGCAGGGCCCGTCCGGCCCCGGTCTGTGCCCAGCGGTTGCGTCTGAGTCGGATTCCAGTCCCACTGACGCTGAGTTGTCCCGAGTGCAACGAGGGCTTTCGCCCGTAGGCCAGCAGCTGAAGGAGGCGACGGGGACGGTGTCACCACTGGCCTCGGTGACGTGTATGTCGCCGCGCCGTTTCGCCGGGGGGACCACCTCGATCCGCCCGAACTCCCCCGCCGCACCCCGGTAGCCGAACCTCCAGGTCAGCCGATGACCCGTGCGATCCTCCCAGTGATCGAGGGTGCAAGTGTGTCGCTGCATTCTTCCTTCCCCTCGCGCCGCTCGGCGCGGATGTGGGACGTGAGGCCAACGCCGCGGAGAACTCCGCGTCCGTTGGCTGAGCAGGTGGCCTCGCGATGTGACTTGACCGCCAACGGCTCCACCACAACCGTCTCCCGCCCCACGGTCAGCCGACCACCCGAATGTGGGTTCTGTGGTAAATGCGTTTGGAATTCGGCACGGTCCTGCATACGGCTGCTCCCTCACGCACCGAGCTCCGTGACCGCTCGTCACAAGGCTGCCACGTCGGCCCCTCGGGTGACTCACGGCCCCTCGATTGCCTTTGCTTTACTGTCCTACGGCGCAGCGCCCGACACGCGGCGCGGAGACCAGGTGCCAGTGGCGTGCCCTTCCGCCCATGTCGGATTTCGTGGCATGTGAGGTGACTGGTCGGGGTCGGGGAGACGGTGCAGTCCGACTGACTGAGGACAGGAAGGGGGCGAGCGAATGAGCGGAACTTCCTTCGATCTCCGGCGCACGGTATCCGCCCGAGGGCGCCGGGGCAGGCTTTTCCCGTGGGAAGGCCAGGTGGGCGGCCGCGGGCGTATCGAGCTGACCTTTCCCACGGAGCACAGCGACTACCCCGCGGAGTACTGCGAAGTCGCGGTGACTGGTGACAGCTTTCCGCTCGTCACCCATCTCGGGTTGGGAAACCTTGACCGCCCCCTCTTGGCCAGAGGAGAACTGCGGGTCGACTGGGACCCGGCGGACCTCTCCCGGAACGTCTACTGGCCCGGGCGGCAAGGACGAGCTCTGCGTATCCAGGTGAAGGGACGTGCCTACTCCTACGTCCAGCTCGGCGGCAAACGCGTCCATGGACTGACACGCCCAGGTGCAGGCGTAGTCATGAGGCGTTCCAGTTGGAACAGGCCGCAGACGCTGTCCGTAACCTGCTCGGGCGCCGCAGATTCCCTCGACATCGGAATCGCCCTCGTCATGGAGGGGGTAAACACGAGGAACCTATCGGCTTCCGGTGCGCTCGTCTCGTCGCCAGGGCGCTTCGGGAATCGGCTCAACGACATCTAGACGCGAAAAGTCCACAACATGAGGAGTGCAGAATGCCTTCGGTAGATGCGGCAAGGCGCAGAGTTCGCCTGTCCGATGCTCACATCAGTGTGCTGGGGATCCTGGTGGAGGAGGGCGAAACTCCGGCCGAGTTGTCCCGGGCGCAAGACGAACTGCGTGAAGCTGGACTTCTCGACGCCGAAGACAAGATCGTCGCTGATCTGTACCCGCTCGTCTCCACGCTGATGGAGCCCCGCGTCATCGCACGTGTCGAGGTGACCGGCCCCCAGGGTGTCACCAACAACGGCGCCGTCATGGGCAACGAGTTCATCTTCGTCCATGAGGCATGGCCCGGTGAGGCGGAGTCGCAGTACGTGCCTGCCGAGCCCGAGACCCTGGTCTGGTCCCTGGTCAGGATGGTGGACCTGCACCGTGACCTCACTGACGAGGCCGACACCGGCGAGGTGATCGAGGCGACCATGGGGTTGCTCGACCAGGTGATCGAACGTATGGAAGGCGGGGAGTCCCAGGAACCGGAGGCCGTGGCAGAGGCGACCGGTGCTCCCGTGCGGCTCGCGGAAGTCCTCGCCGAACTGAACTGCATGTGGCGGATGACGGTGGTCTGGCAGGGCGACGGCCCGGCCCGAACGGACTCCGGACTCGCCGTGTCGGCGCTGGCCGTCTGGGACTGCGGCGTCGAGGGCTACTGGGTGCGCGAACTGCCGGCCGAGCCGGTGGCCGACGGACAGGTCGACGCGGCGAGCGAGCTGCGTGTGCGGCGCGTGTCGGCCAAGGAGCTGTGGCAGCGCGTCACCGACCTGCTTCCGGACGGTGCCCAGCTCGCCTCCTCGGCGGCCTGAGGGCCTGGCGGCTCAGGCAACCGGTCATCGCACGCACGCAGTATCAGCTGACTCCGACGGGGGATGAAATGGGCGACAGTTCCAAGCGCATGGGAAATCCGGAAGACCTCGAGCACCTGGCGAAGCTTCTGGACGGTAGAGGGAATCTGCAGGACAAACTGGATGAGGCGTTCACCCGGGCGTCCAATCTGGGGGTGCGGGACAAACTAAGTCCCCTCAAGCCCATGCAGTCGTGGACCCGGGAGACGTCCACGGATCTGAGGCGGCGTGGCGCCATCCTCCGCGCGGAGAACGGTGACCCCCTGGCGGCCGCTCTTTATGCAGGCTTCAAGCCGGAGGACCTGAAAGGCAAGCAACTCCCCCCGGACATCATGCTCATCGCCAACGCGTCGGTCGCGAACGGTGACAAGTTCGACAGCGAGTGGCTGAAGCGGCAGCCGGGCGAGACCTACCAGGACTGGATAGAACGCGTACAGTCCGACGCGGTGGCGAAAGTCTCGGGCAACAAGAACCTGGGCGAAGTGGTGGGCGACTACATCGACATCACCGCCATGGCGTCGACCGTGCCGGGTGCGTTCAAGATGGCAGCCGCCGGAACCATGGGGCTGATCAAGAGGTTCCGGAAGGGTGAATTCCTCAAGGCGCCCGGGACGACTCTTGCTCAGATCCTCAAGGGCAAGGCTCCTTCGTACATCCCTGCAAGGATCGCCCGGCTGGGAGCGAGCATCGGCGCTCGCACGCCTTCCGCAGTGCTCAACGTACTCACGGGCAAGGACAGCTATGCCATCCTGGCCGGTAATCGTTGGGCCTGGGAAGCGAATCTGCTCAAGGTCGGCAAGAATGCCAGCGCCCTGAACCGTGCGGCCGGCGCGAGCAAACTGTCTGCCTTCACCTCCGGAGCCGGTACCGCGCTTCGTACGGCCGGCTGGTGGCGGGCCACCGGCATCGGGGGAAGCGTCCTGGCCACCGGTATCGGTGCGTTCGACGTCATTCAGGAAGGCAACCCCGTCGAGGCCTTCAAGAGGGACAAGGCCGGTTACGTGTCGAAGGTGTCCGGCGTGGCATTCAATGCGTCGCTCACCGCGGCCATGATCGCTCCCAACCCGATCACGATCGGTGCGGCGGCGGTCACCGGCGTGGTCTACGGTGTCTCGTCCATCGTGGACAACTGGGACAAGGTCAAGCAGTTCCCCGGCAAGGTCGCGGACGCCGGAGCCTGGGCAGGGAAGAAGGTCGCCGAGGGAGCCGGCAAGTTGGCCGACGGCGCCAAGAAGCTGGGCAGTGCCCTCAACCCGTTCGACTGACGCGGCAGACGGCGCGAGATTGAAGGTGGACTATGTCTCAAGGGCCTTTTGAACTCCGGCGCTTCACCAACTCGGTGACGTCACGGACCCAGCACCATGTGGCCTTTTGGCGTGGTGAGCTGGGCGGGCTGGGCCTCGTAGAGTTGGTGGTCCCCGCCCTGGAGGTCGTGCCGGTCGCAGACCAGACGCGGACCTGCGGAGCGATGGTGGTCGGGGACAGCGTCCCGACCTCCTACTTCACCGGGATGCCGTACGGCGGGCGGCCCCGGCTGGCCTCGGGGCGGTTGAACGTCGCTGGCCAGCAGGCGGCCTTCGAGCGCAGCGCGCTGCGGACGAGCCGGCAGGGACGGGCACTTCGGATCTGGGCCGTGGGCCGGGAGTACCGGTATGCCGAGACGGGCAACCGGCGGCATCACGTGCTGGAACGTGCCGACGCGCGGGTCGACATGGTCCGCTCCAGCTGGGCCCGACCCGAAGTCCTCTCCGGCACGCCACAGGGAGCCGTGGACTCCGTGGACGTCAGCCTCGCCGTCCTATTCGAAGGTGTTTACACGCGCAACCTGTCGCTCAGGGGGGCGTTGATCTCGGGGCCGGGGCGACTGGCGGATCGCCTGGGGGGATAGACGGCCGGTCGAACGCCGGGAACGGAGTTCCGTGCCGCCCTGCCGCCTCGAGAGTACCCGCGTGGGTGCTAGTAGTCGCCGATGGGCTCATTGCGGCGAGGGCTGTTGAGCAACCTGTTCAAAGTTTCCGATACCGCACCGGTTGCGGTCAGCTCCAAAGTGTCGACACCTTCGAAGACAATGGCAAGTGCCAGGTCAATCGAATCAACTTCGCCGGTCGCGGTACCGAAGGTACTCATGCCTTTCGCGGCACTGCTCTTTCCGTGGGTGAGGGTGACGAGTGAACCAGGACGGCTGAGAGTCGCACCTTTTTCGAAGCGAGTAACGGAGTACTCGTAAGATCGTTCCCGATAGGTTAGCTTCAGAGCGCGTGACGCGTTGCGGAAACCCTTGCTGTTGAACCTCATTTCACAACGGTGTCCATTGATCAGCAGGCGGGCATTTTTCAAGGTCGGTTGGCCGGGGCCAACCGTTCGGTACACGGTGTCCGGTAGATTTTCGCCACGCAAGCGCACCTCGGAGTGGATTCCTGATTCTCTACTGAAACCCTTCCTTCGCTCGACCTCAAGGGTTACTTCGCCGAAGTCACCGACAACCCCCTTACGGCCGTGAACTTTCTTGTAATTAAATGGGCTGAGTTCAAACCTGAATTCTGTCATGATGCTCTCTTGTCGGAATTTTGTCGTCCTACCTCAGAACCAGTTCATGGGGTTGGCCGCCTTGGCGACGCTCTTTGCGCCGTCTGTAAGGCCATCTCCTGCCTTGGACAGCTTGTCACCGGTCCAGTCGACCGCCTTGCCCGCGCCTTCTTTTATTTCGGGCCAGTGTTCAACAAACTTTGCGCCACCGTAGACGAGCCCTGTACCTACTGTCAGGCCAATGGTTACGGGGGTCGGAGCGACCATCGCTGCGGTCAAGGATGCATTGAACCCGACCTCTGCGACATCGGCGACGTAACCGGCTCCCTTCTTCTTGAAGGCTTCCGCAGGGTTTCCCTGTGCATAGATATTGGCGGCACTGAGGCCGGTCGCGAAAGCACTTGCGCCGATACCGGCAACGCGGAGGAAACCTGCTGTTTTCCCTGCGGCACTGAGACCCTTAACCTCGCCGTTTCACTTGGGTACGCCTGACTTTGGGGCGGAAACGCGAAAGTGCCTTCCTGACCTGGGACGATGAACCTTGCTGAGGGGTTCTGTCGGTCCAGGCGGAGGGCACTTTCTACGTGC
>NZ_JAVRFH010000002.1:0-377568 GCF_031845825.1 Streptomyces lancefieldiae
CGGGGTCGCCGCCAGCACGGCCGGCCCGATTCCCGAGGACCCCACCCGGGGAGTGCGCAGCGCGAGCCTGTGGGTCCGCAGCGACGGAGCCCAGCTGGCCGAGCTGGTCGCCAAGGTGGACGCCGGCAAGCTCCGGCTCCACGTCGCCGCCCACCGCCCGTTGGCCGAGCTGGCCGCCGTGCATGCGGACGCCGGCGCGGGGCTACTGCCCGGCAAGACGGTCGTGGTCGTTCCCTGATCACCTCCGACCGCACCTGACCGGACCGCCCGCCGTTCGCTCTTCCGCCGGTGAGCGGCCCAGAAGCTCGACGGCGGCGGCACCGGCGGGGCCCTGCACTGGGGCCTCGCCGGTGCCGCTGAAAAGCGTCACGCTGCCGGCGCTTCGGACACGACCTTCCGCCGGCCGAGCGACTCGCCGAGCTGGACGACGAGTACGACACCCTCGACCACGGCGACAGAACACCGGCTCAGGACGACGCCGATGTCACAGCCGAAGCCCGTCGGCTCGCACGGCATCCTCGTGTTCCCACCGAACCCACGGACGCACCGGCCTGAGACAGGGCGGTGGCCCATGGGGTCTCGGAACTCCGTGCACCGCTACCGCTCCTGGGCTCGGTGACATCGACCGGAAGGACGAGAAGAGCACGCGCGAGCGAGCCCCGGAGGTGCAGACGACGCGGCGGGCCGCCGCCAGGAGCGGGGCGCCCCTCACTGGTGTGGCCGCGCTTCTGCAGCGCGCGGGGAACGCGGCGGCGTCCCACTGGGTGCAGCGCCGGACGGGCACCTTGGACGGGCACTACGCCGCGAGGCCCACGGAGCACCCCGAGTGGGGGCAGTACCACCTCAGGCTCTTCCACGACGAGAGCAACACCAAAGCCGCCCCCGCACACAAGAGCATGCAGCAACTGCTCGCCGCCAACGGCCACAAGGACGGCGTCCGAAACGACAGCCCGCCGTCCTTCGCCCGCAGCGACGGCCGGACCCGGCCGAGGCCCGGCCCGGACGCGAACCGACGGGCGCGAACCCACCGCTCCCTTCGGTTCCGGCCGGCTCAGGGCAGGAGATCCGCCACGAGCGCGGCGACCTGCTCCACCTCGACGAGGAAGCCGTCGTGGCCGCAGGGGGACTCGATGACCCGGAGGCCGTCGGCCGTGGGGATGCCCGCCGCCAGCTCCGCCTGCTGGGAAAGGGGGTAGAGACGGTCGGAATCGACTCCGGCCACCAGGGTCCTGGCCGTCACCCGGCCCAGCGCGGCGCGCACACCGCCCCGGCCACGGCCGATGTCGTGGCTGTTCATCGCCTCGCACAGCACGACATAGCTGCCCGCGTCGAACCGGCGCACCAGCTTGGCGGCGTGATGGTCGAGGTAGGACCCGACCCGGTACCGGCCGCCCGACCGCGGATCCTCCTCGGCCTGGGCGGAGCGGCCGAAGCGGGCCTGGAGTTCCGGCTCGCTGCGGTAGGTGACGTGGGCGACCCGCCGGGCGAGACCCAGTCCCGCGTGCGGCCCGTGCGCCGTGGCGTGGTAGTGGCCTTCGCGCCAGTGCGGGTCGGAGCGGATGGCACGCAGCTGGATGCCGGCCCACGCGATCTGCTCGGCGCTCGCGGCTGCCGTCGTGGCGAGCAGCAGCAGCGCGCCCGTCCGTTCCGGGTGCGCCACGGCCCACTCCAGCGCCCGCATGCCGCCCATCGAGCCGCCCACCACCAGGGCCCAGCGGTCGATGCCCAGCGCGTCCGCCAGGCCGGCCTCGGCGGCGACCTGGTCACGCTGTGTCAGGTACGGGAAGTCGCCGCCCCAGTGCCGTCCGTCGGGGCGGCGTGAGGCCGGGCCCGTGCTGCCCTGGCAGCCGCCGAGGACATTCGGGGCGACGACGAACCAGCGGTCCGTGTCGAGTGCCCGTCCGGGTCCGACCAGCCCGTCCCACCAGCCGGGGGTCGGGTGCCCGGGCCCGGCGGGGCCGGTCACGTGACTGTCACCGGTGAGGGCGTGCAGGACCAGCACGGCGTTGGAACGGTCCGGTGCGAGCCGTCCCCAGGTCTCGAACGCCAGACGCGGGGCGGGCAGCTGGCCGCCGCCCTCCAAGCCCAGCGGCGTCCGGCTCTCGTACCACTGGCGACGCCCTGGCGGGTCCCCCTCCCGCCAGGCCCCGGAGGCCGGCGGGAGGGGGACCTGCGACGGCGACAGTACGGTGTTCAGGACGCCCCCTTCGCCGCCCGGAACCCGGCCTCCAGGTCGGCCTTCAGGTCGGCGAGGTTCTCGATGCCCACCGAGAGCCGCACCAGGCCGGGCGAGGCACCGGTGGCCTCCAGCTGCCGTTCGTCCAGCTGGCTGTGGGTGGTGGACGCCGGGTGGATGATGAGACTGCGGACGTCACCGATGTTGGCGAGGTGGCTGAACAGTTCGACTGCGTCCACGAAGCGCTTGCCGGCCTCGACGCCGTCACGCAGTTCGAAGGCCAGAACGGCGCCCCCGCCGCGCGGCAGATAGCGCCGACCGGCTTCGTACCAGCGGTTGGACGGCAGCCCCGGGTAGTGGACGGCGGCGACCTCGTCACGCTGCTCCAGCCATTCCGCCAGGGCCTGGGCGTTCGCGGAGTGCCGCTCGATGCGCAGGCTGAGCGTCTCCACCCCCTGGAGGAGCAGGAACGCGGAGTGCGGCGAGAGGGCGGGGCCGAGGTCGCGCAGCAACTGGACCCGCAGCTTGACGGCGAAGGCACCGGGGCCCAGCGCGGTCCAGTACCGCAGTCCGTGGTAGCTGGGGTCGGGCTCGGTGAAGCCGGGGAAACGCTCGGCGTGGGCGCCGAAGTCGAAGGTCCCGCCGTCGACGACGACGCCGCCGATCGTGGTCCCGTGCCCGCCGAGGAACTTGGTGGCCGAGTGGACGACGATGTCGGCGCCGTGCTCGAGGGGACGCAGCAGATACGGCGTGGGCACGGTGTTGTCCACGATCAGCGGCACGCCGGCTCCGTGCGCGGCGTCCGCCACGGCCCGGATGTCGAGCACGTTGCCGCGCGGGTTGCCCAGCGACTCGGCGAACAGGGCCTTGGTGCCGGGCCGGATCGCCGCCCGCCAGGCCTCGACGTCGTCCGGGTCGTCGACGAAGGACACCTCGATGCCGAACCTGGGGAGCGTGTGGCGGAACAGGTTGTACGTGCCCCCGTACAGGGAGGCGCTGGAGACGATGTGGTCACCGGAGCCGGCCAGGGTGAGGATCGCCAGGGTCTGCGCCGCCTGCCCGGACGCCAGGGCCACCGCCGCGACGCCGCCTTCCAGCGCGGCGATGCGCTGCTCGAGTACGTCCTGGGTGGGGTTGTGGATGCGGGTGTAGATGTTGCCGGGCTCGGCGAGCGAGAACAGGTCGGCGGCGTGCTGCGTGTCGCGGAACACGAACGACGACGTCTGGTAGATCGGCGTGGCCCGGGCGCCGGTCGCCGGGTCCGGAGCGGCACCCGCGTGGATCTGCTTGGTCTCGAAGGACCAGGCCGAGGTGTCGGGCCCGGTGGGCTCCTCGTCGGGCGTGTGACCGGCGGTGACGGAGTCGATCGGCTGGCTCATGGTGCTGCTCCCTTGCACGGAGGGCGGAGTACGTGACGCGCGGGTGCGCACCGCGAAAGGCTTCGCGGCGCGCTGCCGGCGCGGGGGGAAGGACCGCGTGACCGAGCGCCGGGCCCGTACGGGAGGGGCAGAGGTCGGCGCGGCACGGAGGAGAGGCGGGGCGAAGGCCCGGGCGAGGTGTCAGCTCCGGGCGGTACAGCCCGTGGTGGTGACACGCACGTAGTCGACGTGGCGGCGGGTCACGAGCACGGTCATGAGGTCAGGGAAGCACACGCCGGCGTCGCGGCACCAGTACGGCGGACGGCGACGCGGATCCTGACACACGACCGCAACACGACCGGCCGCCGTCCGCAGCGGGCCCCCGTCGTAGCGGTAGCCGGAGTCGAGGGTGTCCTCCGTGCTGACGCCGGAACTTCGCCCCCTGGCCTCACCGTGCGCGGGTGTCTCGCGCCGGTGGGCCCGTGGAACCGCTCACGGGCGGACAGGTCACCGTTCTCGTCCTCACGCTCACGGCCATCGCCATGGCCATCGCCTTCACGCTGTAGACCCGGCCGAACCCCTCAACGGCTCGCCCTCTGCGGGTGGTTGAGCACCGACGGGAAGCCGGGACGGCTCGGCGCGGCGGAGTTCGTGGGCTTCGGCGAGAAGCAGGTAGCTGCCGGCCGTCCAGGTGTAGGCGCGGTCGCGCAGCCCCTTGCCGGTGAGGGCGTCGAAGTTCTCCGCGAACCCCGAGGTCTCGCACAGGGCGCGGAAGCGGGCGCTGATGTCGTCGGCGAGGTGGTGGTGCCCCGCACGGCGCAGGCCGTCCTCGACGAGCACGGTGGACGGGGCCCAGACCGGCCCGCGCCAGTAACCGTCGGCGACGTAGTGCGGTGAGGCGGGATGTTCGGTGGCCAGGCCGTGCTCGGTCAGGTGACCCCGAATCCGCTCGGCCAGCGCGGCGCTGATGTCCTCCGGCAGATGCTCGCCCAGCACGACGGGCATCAGGTCGAGGAGACTGGCGCCGGCCCAGCCGTCGCCGCTGTCGACCGAGCGGGCGACGAACCGGCCGTCACTCCACAGCTCCTCGAGCATCGCCGCCTGCACCGTGTCGGCCGTCCTGGCCCACCTGCGGGCGTCGTCGGGCAGTGACAGCTCCCGCGCCATACCGGCGAGTTCGCGCAGTTGCAGAACGAGGAAGGCGGCCAGATCGGCGGTGACGATGACGCGTTCGGGGTCGAAGGTGGTGGCGTTGTCCCAGCCGCTGTCGTTGCCGTGCTGGTAGTGGGGCAGAGTGGCGCCCGGTGCGCGCCGTGCGGTGAGCCAGAACTCCGTCCAGCAGCCGAGTCTGTCGTACGCCTCGGTCAGTCGTGCTGCCCCGAGGGGGTGCGGGAGTCGTCGGCGCAGGTGGCCGAAGGCCCAGCCGTGGACGGGCGGTTTGACGAAGTTGTGCAGGACTTCCGAGTGCGTGACCGAGTCCGGCAGGGCCCCGCTGTCGTCCTGGTGGTCGAAGGGCAGGGAGAACTGGTCCCAGGCCAGATCCGGATGTCCCGGGGCGAGGGCGAGGGCGTTGAAGCAGTGGTCCCAGCTCCATACCTTGTCCATCCAGTGTTTGGACATCAGCACGGCCGGCCGGGTCACGAAGCCCTTGGGGCGGACGGTCGCGGACCACAGGACGTAGGCGGCGAGTTCGGCGGCAGGGGTGGCGGGCGACCGCCACGGCGCCACGGCGTCCGTGAAGGCCGTGAAGGCGTCGCGCGTGGCACGGACGATCTGGTCGAAGGTCGCCTGGGAACGGTAGGGGCGGCGCGCGGTTTCGTACTCCTCGACCGCGATCTCCCAGCTTCCGTCGCGGTCGGCGCCGATGGTGACGTGGCGATCGGTGCTGCCCAGGACCTGGTTCCCGGCTGTTTCCGCCACGGCTCCCGACAGGAGGGTGATCCGGTAGCGCCGCCCGGTCTCGTAGGAGGTGAAGACGTACGCCTCGGCGTGCGGCTCCCGGTAGAAGTAGGTGCCGCTGAACGGGGTCAGAGCCTGCGCCGCCGCGGAGACGCGCATGCTCAGACCGCTGCCCCGCAGCCGGACGGTGTCGGGCGACTCGTAGGCGAGGTCGACCCGCCCTGCCCGGCCGACCCAGCTGAGCAGGTCGGGTGTCGCCTCGACGCGGGTCTCGGCACGGCCGGTCCGCCCGGCGCTCAGGGGCGTGAGGCGCAGGACGGCGTGCATGCCGGTCTGGTGGGAGACGAGGTGGAGGTCCTCGGCGTACGTCTTCTCCGCCACCACGGGCGAGATGTCGAACCAGGATCCGTAGGTGCTGAAGGGGATGTCGTGGAGGGAGAAGGCCGGGCCGGATCGGGCGGCGGTCATGAAGGGTGACTCGTTTCTCGAGCAGGAGGTGACGGCCGTCCGATGCCCGGACGGCGTGCCATCACGACGTGGAGCGGGTGGAGGTCAGTCCTTGACAGCGCCCGCGGTGACGCCGGCGGCGACGTACCGCTGGGCGAGCACGAGGATGACGGCGGCCGGCACCGAGGCGAGGACTGCGGTGGCCATGATGGCGTTCCACTCCTGGTTGTTGTTGCCGATGTAGTGGTAGATGCCGAGGGTGATCGGTTGGTGGGCGCCGCCGCTCGCGAGCGTGCCGGCGAAGACGAAGTCGGACCAGGACCACAGGAACGTGAACAGGGACACCGTGACCACGGCGTTGCGGCTCATCGGCAGGATGACGGACCGGAAGGTGCGCAGGGCTCCTGCTCCGTCCATCGTGGCGGCCTGGATCAGTTCGCGGGGGATGCCGGACATGAAGGCGGTGAAGATGAGCACCGCGAAGGGCACGGCCAGCGTGGAGTCCGCGACGATCAGGCCGGGCACCGACTGGAGCAGGCCGAGGCTGAGGTAGATGGCGTAGAAGCCCATCGCCATGATGATGCCGGGGATCATCTGGGCGGCCAGCAGGACGAAGGACAGAATGCCGCCGCCGCGCGGCCGCAGCTTGGCCAGCGCGTAGCCGGCGGGCGCGGCGAGGGCCACGGTGAGCACGACGGTGGCCAGGCCGATGACGAGGCTGGTGGCGAGGTAGGGCAGTTGCTCGTCGAGGACCCGGCGGTAGCCGTCCAGCGTGCCGTGCGCGGGGAAGAGGTCCGGGGGGCTCTTGCGCATGTCCTGGTCGCGGGTGAAGGACACGTTGAGCATCCAGTACACCGGGAAGAGCATGACGGCGGTGAGCGCGGTCCCCGTCACCGTCTTCCACCAGTGGCTCCGGCTGCGGCGCGGTCGGGACAGGGAGGCGGTGGTCATGAGGCGTGCTGCTTTCGCTGGACCTTCAGGTAGATCAGGCCGAACACCAGGGCGGCGACGACGAGGAGGTTCCCGACGGCCGCACCCGGCCCGAAGGCGGGCAGGGCGTTGCCGAAGCCGAGCTGGTAGGACCAGGTGGCGAAGGTGGTCGACGAGTCCACGGGGCCGCCCTTGGTCATGATCCAGATGATGTCGAAGACCTTCAGGGTGTAGACGAGGCCGAGGAGGAGCGTGATCGCGGACACCGGGCGCAGCAGGGGGAACGTGATGCGCCAGAACCGCTGCCAGGCGTTGGCCCCGTCGAGCGCGGCGGCCTCGTACAGCGACGCCGGGATGGACTGCAGGCCGCTGTGGAGGACGACCAGGTTGAACGGCACGCCGATCCAGATGTTGGCGAGGATCACGGAGGTGAGTGACCACGACGGGGAGGTCAGCCAGTTCACCGGGTCGACGCCGACCACGCGCAGGGCCGCGTTGACGACGCCGGAGTCGCTGTTGAGCATCCACGCCCAGGTGGACGCCGACACGATGAGCGGCAGCAGCCAGGGTACGAGGAACAGGGCGCGCAGCGTCGCCGACAGCCGGAAGTGCTGGTTGAAGAAGACGGCGAGGGCCAGCCCGATCGCGTACTGGAAGGCCAGGCACACGACGGTGAACACGGCGGTGTGCAGCAGGGCCGGCGCGAAGGTCGGGTCGTCGAATACGGTGAGGTAGTTCTCCAGGCCCGTGAAGGGGGCGTCGCCCTGGACGAAGGAGCGGACGGTGTAGTGGCGCAGGCTCAGGTCGATGTTGCGGTACAGCGGGTAGGCGTAGAACAGGACGAGGTAGAGCGTCACCGGGGCGAGGAAGCCCCAGGCGGCCCACTGCTGAGAGGTCGGACGACGCCGTGTTCGGGCGGGGGCCGGGGGTGGGGCGGCGCCGGCCGTCCCCTTCCTGACGCGCGCGGACCGGCGGTCCGGCAACTGGGTCGTGTGAGTCATCTGCGGACCGGGTCCCTGGGCTACTTGACGGCGGACTGGGCCTTGGCCAGCGCGTCCTCGGGCGACTGCGCGCCGCTGAGGGCGGACTGGACCGCCTTCCACAACTGTTCCGAGATCCTCGGGTACTTGGTGCCGAGGTCGTCACTGGTGCGTCCCTTGGCTGCCTTCACCGCGTCGACCCAGGGCTTCAGCTCGGCGTGCGCGGCCAGCTGTCTGTCCCGCACTTCGCCGGTCGGTGCCACGTAGGACAGGGTGGTGTCGGTGGCGTGGAGGTTCTCGGTGCTGGTCAGGCAGGAGACCAGCTTCTGCGAGGTGGCGTAGCGGCCGGTGTCGCCCTGGGCCGGGATGGTGACGAACTCGCCGCCGGTCGGTGCCGGCGCGCTCCCCCCGCCGGAAGCGGGGATGGGAAGGACGCCGTAGTCGAAGCCCGCCTTCTCGGCGTTGGTGAGCTGCCAGGTGCCGTTCTCCGCGAAGGCGTAGTCGCCGCTGGCGAACTCCTGCCAGCTGGTCGTCTGGGTGTTGTTGAGGACCGAGTTGGGGGCGTAGCCCTTCTTCGTCCAGTCCTGCCACAGGGAGAGTGCGGCGGCCGCCTCGTCGGAGTCGAGGTCGGTCAGCTTCGCGCCCGCGCCCCAGAACCACGGCAGGAACTGGAAGCTGCCCTCCTCCGTGCCGATGGCCGAGAAGGTGATGCCCTTCTTGCCGGTCTTCCTGACCTTGTCGAGGGCTGCCGTCAGGGACGTCCAGTCCGTGACCGAGGAGATGTCGACCCCGGCCTTCTTCAGCACGTCCTTGTTGTAGTACAGGGCGAGGGTGTTGGCGCCGATCGGTGTTCCGTACGTCTTTCCGCCGGACTGCCCGGCCGCGAGCAGATTGGCGTCCACCGCGGAGGTGTCGAGCTTGTTCTCGTCGGTCGTGGTGAGGACGCCTGCCTCGGCCAGCGTGGAGACCGCCGGGTTGTCGACGACGAGTACGTCGGCGGAGTTGTCCTGCTGCGCCGCCAGCAGCGCCTTGCCGGAGAGGTCGCTCGTGTCGAAGGCCGTCCTCTTGATCTTCACGCCGGACTTGGCGCCGCAGGCGTCCAGCAGTTTCGCCCAGGCCGATGCCTTGTCGAACTGCGGGTACGGGTCCCAGACGGTGTACGTTCCGCTGTCCGCGCCGCCGGCGGAGGCGCTGCCCGAACCGGAGGAGCACGCGCTGCCGGTCACGGCGACGAGGGTCGACAGAGCCACCGCCGCGGTGAGACGGTGTCTGGAGGATGTGTGCATCGCGGTTCCTTAGTCTTTGGCACAGGTGTGCGCGGAGGCGATGGAGGCGTGCGGGGGCACGCCGGGACCAGCCGAGGGCGGCACCCCGTGGGTGGGCTGCGCTGCGGGAAGGCTGGGGCGGGCGGAAGTGCAGGGGTGAGGTGCGGCGAGAAGACTGGGGCGGGGCGGGAGGCCGGTGGGACGGGGACTGTGCGGGGAGGCGGGGTCCGCCGGGGCCTAGGCCGTGGCCGTTGCGCCGGCCGGGCCGGTGCTGGCCCGCAGGGAGATCGGTGGTGCGAGGAGGTGGTGCCGGGGTGCGGCGCCCTGGTGGTCGAGGCGTTCCATGAGGAGTTCGACGGCGCGCCGGCCCATCTCCGCCGCCGGTACGTCCGCCGCGGTGAGCTGCGGCGTCACCGTCTCCGCCCACCGGCCGGCCACCACGCCGGTGACCGAGAAGTCGCGCGGCACATGACGGCCCGCCTGAGCGAGCGCCCGGTAGAGGCCGCCCAGAGCCGCCTCGTTCAGGGTGACCAGGGCCGTGGTGGCCGGGTCGTCGTGGAGGATCTGCTCCACGCACGCCTGACCCGACGCGGCGTCGTCCCCGCAGCAGTACGTCCGCACGGTCAGCCCGCGCTCCGCGGCGGCCTTGGTGAACCCGTCGAGTCCCCGATGGGCGGATTCGTATCCGGCCCGCAGCAGTTGCTCCGGCCGGTTCACGAAGGCGACCTTGCGGTGGCCGAGGTCCGCGAGATGGTGGACGCACGCCGCCGCCAGCGCGGTGTGGTCCAGGCCGACCCACCATCCGTCCTCCGGACGCCCGGTGCGGCCGATGGCGACCCAGGGGAAGTCCAGCGCGGTCAGGTGGTCGACCCGGTCGTCCTCCAGTCTGATCTCCATCAGGATGGCGCCGTCCACGCGCCGCTCCCCCAGCAGACGTTGGAACGAGCGGTCGCTGTCCGCCCCACTCGGTGACAGCAGGACGTCGTGATCGTGCGCCGCGGCGGCTTCCACGACGCTGCCGATGAAGTCCAGCTGCATACCTGTGTAGTGGTTCCCGGCCGGCGGGAAGACCAGACCGATCGTGCTGGTCCGGCCGTTGGCGAGGGCACGGGCGCTCGCGTTGGGCCGGTACCCCAGCTCGTCGATGACCTGCTGGATCTTCCGGCGGGTGTCGTCCGAGACGGGGCGCTTCCCACTGAGCGCGTAGGACACGGTGCTGCGTGAGACACCGGCGCGGCTGGCGATTTCACCGATGTTCACGGCGGCTCCTCGGTCGGATCAACGGGCGGCTGCGAGGGGGTGGTGCGGGCAAACGGTCAGATGACGCTGAGGCTGCGGAAGAGGTGGCGACCGGCGGTCGAGGTGGTCGAACCGGTTCGCTACGGCGACGGTAGAAAGGACCCCAGCCGCTGTCAACACTCTGCGCCGACTTTCCCGCGATGGCCCGGACACCCCGCTGTTACCGGACCCAACTCCCTCTGCCCTGAGTATTGCTGGCCGGTTTCGCCGGTGCTAGCTTCCCTCGAACCGGTTCGACAGAGGCGGTCGTTCCTGGCGGCGGTCGTTCCTGGCGGTCGTACCTGGTGGCCGTTCCCCTCCGCGCCGGCCGGCCGCGCAACGTTGTTCCGGCGACGCCTTCCCGTGCGGCGCCCTCGCAGACCCACGTCGAGCACCGGTGAAGCCTCTCCACATCCACCGCACCGACTCCTGGAGACCTCAGTGAGACGATCAAGAACGACGGCAGCGGGTGCCGCGGCGGTGGCCGTCGCGGCCACCCTGCTCGCCGGCCCTTCGGCCGGGACGGCCGGGGCGGCGGAGCCCGAACGGCTCGTCATCGACCTCGCCACCGACACGGGCGCCTTCCACGGCGGCGCGTCCGGCTCCCTGTACGGCGTCTACGGGGACGGCGTGCCGAGCCGCAACCTCATCGAGGGCATGCGGCTGCGCACCGTGTCCACCAAGGCCCAGGACGGTCCGCAGCACCCGGGAGCGGACGCTCTGGAGATGTTGCCGCCGTTCGTGGACTCGGGTGGCGAGGACGTCTACATCTACATGACCGACATCTACCGCGGCTTCCCCTACCAGTGGCCGGGCGCCGACGGTCCCGCCCGGCTCGCGGACTTCAAGGAGAAGATCGCGAAGCAGGTCCGCCAGGTCATGACCATGGGCGACTACAAGGACCACGTCGTCTACGTCCCCTTCAACGAACCCGAAGGGAACATGTTCGGCACCGGCGCCTGGAGCTACGACAACGTCTCCTGGCTGGACGACCCGCAGGAGTACTTCTCGGCCTGGAAGGAGGTGCACCACCTGATCAGGAGCCTGGACCCGGCCGCGCGGATCGCGGGCCCCAACACCTCCCTCCTCTTCGACCAGGTCAAGGGCTTCCTCAGGTACGCCAAGGACAACGGCGTGGTGCCGGACGTGATGACCTGGCACGAGCTGTCCTCGCCCGCGGCGATCCGCACGAGTGTGGCCAGGTACCGCGGGTGGGAGAAGGAGATCGGGATCGGCCCGCTGCCGGTCAACGTCAACGAGTACGGCCACAACTACCACCTCTCGGTGCCCGGCCAGGTCGTCCAGTGGGTCTCCGCCATCGAGGAGTCGAAGATCGACGCCGACCTGGCGTACTGGAACATCGACGGCAACCTCAACGACTCCGCCGTGGAGGCCAACAAGGGCAACGGCCAGTGGTGGCTGTTCAACGCCTACGGCCAGATGTCCGGGCACACGGTGCGGGTGACCGCGCCCCATCCCAACGTGCAGTACACGCTCCAGGGCGTGGCCACCCTGGACGAGAGCAAGAAGCAGTCCAGGGCCCTCTTCGGCGGCAAGAGCGGTGACGCGGACGTCGTCTTCCGCAACGTCGACCCCGGGCTGTTCGGGAAGACCGTGCACGCCACGGTGCAGGAGATCCCCTGGACCGGACAGGTCGGCGACTCGGCACAACCGCTGCGACTGACCGACCGGAAGGTCGAGGTCGGCGCGGACGGCACGGTGACCCTGCCGATGCGGGGCATGAACGAGATGTCCGCGTACCAGGTCATCCTCTCCCCCGGCGGCGGCGGTGGTGTGCAGGCCTCGCCCTCGGTCGGCTGGCGCGGGACGTACGAGGCCGAGGACGCGACGTACACCGGCTCGGGCTACTCCAGGAACGGACCGGAGGGCACGCCCTCCGACGTCGGCAAGTTCGCCACGTCCGGCGCCTACAACGTGGGCGGCCTGCGCACCGGCTCCGACGGCGTCCTCGCCTTCGACGTCGACGTCCCGCAGGACGGCACGTACGACCTGAGCGTCTTCGCCAACTCCTACAACCTGTACGGCCTGGTGAAGGAGCGGGGACCGACCAACGTCTTCCTGCGTGTCGACGGCGAGGACCCGCAGGAGCTGCGGCTGCCCCTGGGCTACAAGTGGGTGGTGTGGGGCCACACCGACACGACGGTGAGACTGAGCGCCGGCAGGCACCGGATCACGCTCGCCGCGAAGGATCCCGATCTCGGCGTCACCAGGGGCGACGCGATCATCGACAGGATGGACCTCCGCCTGCGCGACGCGCACGTCACGCAACCGGCCCTCTACGAGGCCGAGTACGCCACGCTCCACGGAACCCGGCCCGCCTACACCCGTGCCGGCGCCTCCGGTCCCGGCACGGTTCCGCTGACCGGCGGTGCCTCCGCGACCTTCTGGGTCCACTCCCCCGCCGACGGTGAGTCCACCGTCTCCGTCGACCACCTGGGCGGCGGCCGGGCGAGCCTGGCCCTCAACGGCGAGAAACTCCAACTGCCGCTGGCCGGAGGCGACAAGAAGGGCACGGACAGGGTGCGGCTGTTCCTCTCCGGCGGCGTCAACAAGATCACCGTGACCGGCGAGTCGGGCGCGCTGGTCCTCGACCGGCTGCGGGTGGCACCGTCGCGGGGGACTCTCGTGCCCAGCGTCTACCCTGCCGAGAAGGGCTCGCTCTCGGGAGCCGTGAAGGCGACCGACACCTACCGCTTCGCCAACGGCGGCAAGGCCGTCACGGACATCGGCGCCGGCACGGCGAACGCCCTCACCCTCGACGTGGTGGCCGCCCAGTCAGGCCGGCACGCGCTGACCATCCGCTACTCGAACGGCGAACAGGCACCCGCCACCCACTACAACCCCGACCCGGTCGCCCGCCACGCCGACGTCTCCGTCAACGGAGGACCGGCCCACCGCGTCCTGTTCCCGACCACCTTCCACTTCAACGACTTCCGTGAGCTGACCGTGCCGGTCACCCTCAGGACGGGCACCAACCGGCTGACCTTCACGGCGGAGGAACTGCCGGACTTCGACGGCGACACCTACAACCAGTACGACCAGCGGTCTCCGTACGCCCCGGTGATCGACCAGGTCGCCGTCACGCCTCTGTCCGCGAGGTAGGCCCCCTCCCGGCGACGGCCGAGGCGAGGCGCCGACTCCCACGGCGCCTCGCCCCAGCTTTGGCCGTTGAAGAACCGGGCCGTTCCGACGCAGCCTCCCCGCGGGGCCCGGGCCCGCCGGCCCCGGGCCCGATTCACCCGCACCCAGAGGCTCCTCTCCACCCCCGACATCACCGTCGCCCGGACTCACGGCTGGGCCCCGGCCGTTCAGAGCCACCACCTTCCGCGCGCCCTGGTCACCGGCTTCGAGAACCGTGGACCGAGGGTCGGTGCCACCCGCGGCTGATCCTTTGCAGCGGATCAGCGGTCCTACAGCGGTTCGGCGGTCTTGCGGGGGTCGTCGGCTGTGATCAGATCGATGAACCGCCGGGCCTGTTCCCCTGCCGGGTCGTGCCGGGTGACCGGCAGGTCGAAGGTGAAGTCGGGGCCGTCCAACGGTGCCTCCCGACGACGGCTGAAGTACACCTCCACCCCTTCGGGCACCTCACGCCGGAGCTCCACCCGGTCCACGACGCAATCCCACCGTTCGAACCACCCGCTGTCCGCGAACTCCCGGGTCACCAGCCGGGCGACGGTGTCCACGGGCTCCTCCCATCTGGTGTCCGCAACGGCACGTGCCAGTTCGGCGTCGTACTGGGCCGCGTCGAAGTGAACGTCCGCGGGCACGGGTACCCGGATGTCGTTCGTGTTCCGCCAGGACGACCACACCACCCGGTCACCCTGGCGCTGGACGGTGACGAAGACGCCTCCGCAGCAGCCGGTGCAGCAGTCGTTGTTGGACAGCTCGATCTCGCGAGGCTCCTCCAGCGCCGCCAGTGGCCACTCATCGGCCGGCCCGGCCCACTCGCGGCGTGAGCAGCTGGACACCCCTCCGGGGTGGATCTCTTCGAGCACGTCCCGACCGTCGATCAGCGGGCGCACCTCCGCCCATTGCTCTATTGCGAGAGGATGCGGTATCGCATGCTTCAGGGCCAGCGTGCTGAGAGGTGTGGGGCGGTTCATGCCTTCAATGATCAGCGACGACGGCCTGTGCGGTAGCCGTCAGCCCGTGGCTGTCGGCGGATGGCTGACGGCTCGTTGCAGGCGGAGTTGGCCGATCTCCGCGGCGTTCTTCATCAGTTCGGCGTTCACCCAGGCAACCATGTGGGCGACGGTGTGCCGGGGGCCGTTCTGCCACGGGAACGGGGCGGTCGAGTCCAGGTCGGCGTCGGTGAGCCGGTCCAGTGCCCTGCCCCAGTCCGCGCGTAGACCGTAGAGCCACTCGACGGCCGGCTTGCCCGCGCCCGGCCAGGTGATGTCGCTTCGCTCCCGAGGCGTTCTGCCGTGCGCGTGGTCGATGGCCACGCTCCACCACCAGCCGATGTGCCAGCTCAGCCAGCCGATGGTCGGTACCGGAACGGGGTCGGGTTCACTCTCGGCCCAGTCCGGCACCCATGTGCCGTCGTCGGCCCGACGTACCGTCCAGCAGTGTGCGGCGGGTTCCCACAGGAAGTCGTCGGGTTCCAGCTTTTCCAGGTGGTACTCGAACAGCGACCAGGTCAGGTCGAACTGCCAGCGCAGCAGGCCGAGCGCGTACCGCGGGGCGTGTTCTTTCCGGGAGGCAGTCACTGGCCGACTCTCGCACACCGCCGGTGCCGTGGGGAATCGGGTATCCGGCAGCATCATCCTGCTGCCCAGGGGGCATCCCCTCCAGGAACAGGTGCACGCGAGGCACCACCCCACCCCCGGTGTGGCCGGCGGGACCGAAGGCCGGCTCATGGCGCAGCGGGCGGAGGTCGACTGTGTTCGCGTGATCGGTCAGTTCCACCGCCGCAGTGTGTCACCCTCCGGGTCTGCCTGTGCGAGAGGCGAGAGGGTACCGACCAGCGGGGCGGGTGGGACGGCTCCCTCCCACGGCGAGCGTTCGAGGCAGGTGGGGGACCCTGGTGAACGGGGGCCGTAACCGCCCAGCGTTCCGTGGCCGGCCGTCGGCGCCGCCCTGTTTTCGCTCACGCCGCAACCCGCTTGGTCGCCGCAGCGTCCAACTCCACGACGAACGAACGCCGATCACCCGGGAGAGTACGTGAAGAAGGGCCAGACGACGGACGCGGCGAGGGAGAGGGACCGCGAGAAGTGGATGGCGCGTTTCCAGGTGCGGCTGGCCATGCAGCCGGGCGTGGACCGGGAAGTCGTGCTCCGGGCGGTCAAAGACGTCACGGCCCACTGCGCGGATACGGGAGAGCATCCGCAGACTGCCTTCGGTGACCCGGACGCCCACGCCGTGCAGGCCGCCGCGCGGCTGGTACCGGCGGACCGGGCGGCGCGCGAGAGGCGGCACAACGCCGTGGTGGACAAGCTCCGCTCCGTCGTCAAGAGGGCCGAGGACGTCACAGGTCTGTGACCGGTCGAAGGGGCTTCCCTCAAGGTCCGGCACACGGGTTCCGACACGGGGCGAGGTCCGCCGGCAGGCGGTCGGCTCACTCCTTGCCTGATCTCCCTCCTCGCCCGGGAGGACGCGGCACGACACGCTCGGGGCGGCCCGGCGTCGTCGTTCACGGGACGGCGGTTCCCCGTGCCGGGGCACGATGGTGGTGACGATGATGCGAGGCGGGTGGGGGATGCGGTCGGTGGGCCGGTTCGGTGCGGGCCTCGCGGGGAGCGTGCTGGCAGCGGTCGCCGGTGTGTCCGGCTGCCAGAAGCCGGATGTCGTCCGTACCGGGGCGGAAGGCTCGGGCATCGCAATCCGGTACGAGGCGCCCACGGACACCGACCGGGACGACGCGGCGTTCCTGCGAAGGCGGAAGGTGGTGGAGGAGGCCGCGTCGGCGATTTCCGCCCTGGTCGAGGTGGACCGGCGGGTATCCGTCGGCGTGGTCTCGTGTGGCGGCGAAGGGTCCTCCTACGATCCCGAGCTCACGCACGTGGAGGTCTGCTACGACGAAGTCTCCGAAACGCGGGAGCTCTTCCGGCGGGCCGGGCCCGGTCGGGCGGACGACGACGTGGCAGCCGTCATGCTGGAAACGCTGTACCACGAGATGGCGCACGCCCTCGTGGACGTCCTCGAACTGCGCGTGCGCGGCCGGGAAGAGGATGTCGCCGACCAGTTCGCCGCCCTGATGCTGCTGCGCGAGGGCGCCTCCGGTGAACAGCGGTTGCTCGCCGCCGCCGACGCCTGGCACCTGTCCGAGGTCGCGAACGAGGATGCCGACGACGGGCCCGACGAGCACTCCTCGGACGGTCGGCGTGCGGTCAACCACCGCTGCTACGTCTACGGCGCCGCCTCCGGCCGCCACCGGGGCCTGGTGGGCGCGGACGCCCTGCCCGCCGAGCGGGCGAAAGGGTGCGCGAAGGAGTGGAACGCCGTACGCACCTGGTGGACGACAGCGCTCGCACCTCACCTGCGGGCGGGCTGACCCCCCGTACGGACCGACGCTCAGCGACCGGCGGTCATCGCTGGGGGGTACGCGGACGACGCCCGGTGGCCCGGCCGTTCCCGGCCCGGCGAGGCGGGCGCCGGACCGGGAACGGCCGACGCCGCCGCCGGAAGGCCCGTGTCCTGCCGCAGGCGTCGAAGATCCTGGTTGTTCGGACGCGGGGTCGGGGGCTCCTCCAGTGGCACGGCCGTCGTTGTGTCTACGGCACCAGGACGACCTTGCCGACCACGGTGCCGGATTCCGCCAGTCGTACCGCTTCCCCGACCTCGGTGAGCGGGACGCGCGCGGCGACCTGGGGGGCGAGTGCGCCGTCGGCGAGCAGGGAGAGGACCTGGCCCAGGTCGGCGTGCAGCTTGCCGCGGAAGGTGCCGAGCCTGCGCCGGCCGGCCCAGATGTTGTAGAAGTGGGCGCCCTTGCCGCCCGGCAGTGCGTTCCAGAGCATCAGGCGGGCGAACAGTTTGAGGACCGGGGCCCTCGAGGAGCCCGGGACATCGCGGGTGGAGGCGGTGCCGTAGGCGACGAGAGTGCCCTGGGCGGCGAGCAGGCGGTAGGAGGCGACGATGCCCTCGCCGCCGACGTGGTCGAACACGGCGTCGTAGCCCTGCGGAGCGCGTGCGCGCAACTGGTCGTGCATGTCGTGGGCCCGGTAGTCGACAGGGGTGGCGCCCAGTGCCCGGACGGCGTCGTGGTGGTTGCTCGAGGCGGTGCCGACGACCTGGGCGCCGGCGATGCGGGCGAGCTGTACGAGGGTGGAGCCGACGCCGCCGTTCGCGCCGTGCACGAGGACGGTGTGTCCGGGGCGGATCTTCGCAAGGCGGTGGAGCATCTGCCAGGCGGTGATGCCGTTGACCACGAAGGTCTCCGCGTCGGCGGAGTCGACGGACTCGGGTACCTCGGTCAGGTCGCCGGCCTCGACCGTGACGTGGCTGGCCCAGGCCCCGGTCTTGGTCAGGACCGCGAAGCGGCGCCCCAGCAGGTCGCCGGGGACGCCCTCTCCCACGTCGACGGCGCGTCCGACGAGGTCGTAGCCGGGGACGAAGGAGAAGGGCGGCTGGTCGTAGTACTTGCCGCGGCGCATCTGCTGCTCGGCGAAGGAGACACCTGCGGCCTCCATCGCCAGCCCCACCTGACCGGGGCCGGCCGGGCGGGCGGGCCGCGTGCGGACCTGGATGCCGTCCGGGTCGACGATGCCGGGCAGCACCGCTTCGGTGACGGTGGACGGTACGTGCGCGGGGACGTCCGCCGGCCTGGACCGGGAGGCGTCGGTGGGGCGGCCTTCGGCGTCGTACATGGGCTTGCTCCTTCTGGGATGTGATGACCGGTGACTGAGGGCGGACGAGTGGTGGGGCTGCCCGGGCACCCGGCGCGGGCGGGCGCCGAGGGCTCGAACACGGGTCAGAGGGCGGAGTCGGGGATCCAGGAGCCGTGGATCATCGCCGGCACCCGTCGGGGGAGGTGGATGGTGGCGACCGGGGGCATGGCGAGGTCGGAGGCGTCGAGGACGAGCATCTTCGACGCGTCGGCGTTCAGGTCGCTCACGAGGGTCAGTAGGTATCCTTCGTCCTCGCCGGTGGTGCCTTCCGCCTGGACGAAGACCGCCTCGCTGGGGAGTTGGCCGGTACCGAAGGGCAGGAGCTGACGGGCGCCGGTCATGCGGTCGTACTTCACCAGGGTGTGGACGCCGATCCCCAGGTCGTCGGGGAACGACAGCGCGTACTGGAAGCGGTGCTCGCTGCCGGTGAAGGTGTCGTTGATCGTGGGAAACTCCACGATCAGGTCGTCGGTCTGCTGCTCGTGGACGGTTCCGGCGGCCAGGTCGACGGTCCAGCGGCGGCTGCGGGATCCGGAGACCGGCTCGGCGCCCCGGTCATCGGCGCCGACCCACCAGTTCCAGGAGCGCTGCCAGCCCTCGCGGCCCACCGTGGGGCCTTCGACGACGATGTGCCCGCGGGCGTCCTCGTAGGCGTTGGCGAAGTGCATGCCGTATCCCTGGCCGATCTCGAACCAGCGGATCCGCCGGGCGCCGCCCGCTCCGCGCGGCATGACGCCGATCCGTGAGGCCTGCGCGTCGCTCCAGCCGTACGGGATCCCGGAGTGTTCGGCGGGGTCGAAGGTGACCGAGCCCTCCAGGAAGACGACGTGGTGCTCGGTGATCGCGAAGTCGTGCTTCAGCGCGGCGCTCGCGCCGGGTACTTCCTGGCTGTACAGCACGTGGCCGTCGGCGGATGCGACGTGGTGGATCAGGTACGGCGGGAAGGGCGAGGAGGCGAAGAAGTGCAGCTCGCCGCTGACCGGGTCCTCCTTGGGGTGGGCGGTCATGGCGGAGGTGAGCTTGCCGCCGAAGTCGTAGGCGCCCACCGTCTCCAGGTCGGCCGTCAGCTCGAAGGGCAGCGCCGCCTCCGACAGGGCCAGGAGCCGTCCGCCGTGTTCGATGACGTGCGTGCCGGCCGTGCTGGCCGTCAGGTCGGGGCCCTGGTCGGTCATGTAGGGGGCGCCGCCCAGGGCGGGGGTGTGGACCCAGCGGTTGCGGTACCACTCGGCGCGGCCGTCGCGCAGCCGGATGCCGTGGACCATGCCGCTGCCCTTGAACCAGTGGGTGGGGGTGATACCGGGCTTGGGGTTGTGGCTGTTGCGGATCAGACGGCCGGTCAGTTCTGGCGGCAGGGTGCCCTCCACGGTGAGCTCGGTCGCCGTCATCTCGTCGGCCACGGGGGCGTAGTGACCGGTCAGGTAGGGCTTGCTGGCCATGATGAACCTCGGTTTCGAGTGGAGGATGTGCCGGACAGCAGGAATGTGTGGTTAACCACTCACTTTTCGGTGCGAAAAAACGGGCGGCCGCCGGGTACGCCGACGCGGGGCCGCCCGTCCGTGGCGTGTCAGTAGTGCGTGATCCCGGCGGTCAGGGTGCGGGTCCAGGGCGCGGAGATCGCCTCGGCGTCGATGGAGACCAGCAGGTGGCACAGCATGCCGGTGGCGAAGAACTGCTGCACCTGCTCCTCGCTGCCCCCCGACGCGCCGCGGACGTACTCGACGCTGCGCGCATACCCCGCCCGTACCGCCTCCCTGATCGCCGGTTCCGAGACCGCGGCAGCCTGGGCGTGCAACTGCACCAGCATGAGGTCGTTGTCGCTGATCAGGCGGGCGTAGGCGTCACCCATCGAATCGAGGACCGCTTCGGGGGCGCTGCTCTCGGCGTTCGCCGCACCCCCTTCGAGAGCGGCGCGGACCCGGACGAAGCAGTGCTCCACCACCGCGGTGAACAGAGCCTCCTTGTTCGGGAAGAGGCGGTAGACGTAGGCCTGCGAGATCCCGGCGGCCTTGGCCACCTCGGTGGTGGTGGTCCCGAAGTACCCGCGAGCCGCGAACGCCCCGATGGCCGTGCGCAGTACCGTCTCCCGACGCTCTTCGGCTGTGGACAGTTGGCGGCGCTCCGTCTTCATGTGAGTACTCAACCACTCACTCTTTTGAGGTGTCAAGTGCGGGAGCCCGGCCAGGACCGCAGTCCAGGGGCGTAGCGATTGACGCCACTTGATGAGAGTGGTTGACTACTCACACGCCGTCGGGAAGCCGTTCGGCCGCACTCCTCCTGCTTTTGCGCCCTTCATGCGCCCACTCCCCCTGCGACGCGAGGTCCACCGCGACCCGCACCACCCTCAGATAGTGAGTGAGTAACCACTCTTTCCACTCTTCCCACTCTCATGACGCCTCGCCGTCATCGGCTCACCTGCCGGGAGGAACACTCGTGCTCAGCTTCACCACCGCACTCCTTGCCGCACTGCCCCTGGCCCTCGGGAGCGGCGGCCCCGCGCCGGCCGGGATCGACGAGAAGGCCCCGGTGATCAGCCGGGACGACATCGTCATCGACGCGCCGCTGGACCGTGTCTGGCGCATCCAGACGAACGTGGAGAACTGGCCCGCCCGGCAGCCGGGGGTCAGCTCTTCGGTCAAGCGGACCCCGGGGCCGCTGCGCCCGGGTTCCTCGTGGGTGTGGTCCGCCGAGGGCCTGGAGGACATCACGTCAACGCTCAAACAGGCGCAACCGGGACGCCCCATCGTCTGGGGAGGACCGGCCCAGGGCATCACCGCCGTGCACATGTGGACCTTCACCCAGGCCAAGGACGGCGTACACGTCCACACCGAGGAGTCCTGGACCGGCGACCCCGTCACCGCCGACACCGCCTACCTCCAGAGGGCACTGGACGCCTCGCTGGACGACTGGCTGCACAACCTCAAACAGCGGGCCGAGCAGCGACACCCCGAACCCAAGGGCGACACCTGCCCCTGACCGGCGGGCGCAACCACGTCCCTCCCTCCCGGCCCGGCCGTCCGGCGCCGACCAGCATCCCGAAAGGCATCATGTCGCTCCCGCCGTCCGTCCCTCCCCCGCACCGCCCCGGCCCCGTCCTCTTCCTGCTGGCCGGTGCGCAGTTCCTCGTCGTACTCAACACCTCCATCGTGAACGTCGCCCTGCCCGCCATCGGCCAGGACCTCCGTCTGGCACCGACAGGCCTGGCCTGGGTCGTCAACGCCTACCTCATCGCCTTCGGGGCCCTGCTGCCCGTCGGTGGCCGCCTCACCGACCTGCTCGGGCACCGCACCGCCTTCCTGTCGGGTCTCCTCGTCTTCGCCTCTGGCTCCCTCGCCGCGAGCATCCCCTCGGAGGCCGGCCCGCTCATCGCGGCCCGTGCGGTCCAGGGAATCGGCGCGGCCCTGCTGTCACCGGCCGGCCTGGCGATCCTGCTGGCCCACTGGCCGCCGGGGCCCTGCCGCGGGAAGGCCCTGGGCATCTGGGGGGCGGCCTCCGCGGCGGGCGGAGCCGCGGGAGTCCTCCTCGGCGGGGTGCTCACCAGCACCCTGGGCTGGTGGGCCGTCTTCGCCGTCAGCGCCCTCCTGGCCCTGCCGGGAATCGCGGCCGCCCCTCCGCTCCTGGGCCGGGGCGAGCGGGTGCGCACCACCCGCCTCGACGCACCCGGCGCGCTCGTCGTGACGGCCGGCCTCACGCTCCTCGTCTACGGCCTGGGCGCCAAGGACGAGATGCCGTGGCCGGACTTCGTCCTCCCGGCGGCCGGGTCGCTCCTGCTCCTGACGCTCGTGCCGATCGAGCGACGCGTGAGGGATCCCCTGCTGCCCCCGGCGCTGCTGCGCAACCGCCCGGTCGTGACGGGCAACCTCCTGATGCTGCTGCTCGGAGCGGTCTGGGTCGCCACCTTCTTCTTCCTTCCGCTCTACCAGCAGAAGGTCCTCGGCTACTCGCCCCTCGAAGCAGGCCTGACGCAAGTCCCGCTGGCCGCGGCCCTCATGGCGGCGTCCTGGGGCGCGGGACGGCTGCGGGGCACGCTCCTGCCCGGTCTCCTCGTGCTCACGGCCGGCCTGCTGTGGCTGGCCCGGCTGCCGGTCGACGGAGCCTTCCTCACCGACCTGCTCGGACCGTCCGTACTGATCGGCTCCGGCCTCGGCCTCGCCTTCGTACCCCTGACCGCGCTGGGCGTCGCGGAGGTGGATCCACGGCACGCCGGCATCGCAGGCGGACTGATCAACACCTCCCGGCAGATGGGCGGCGCCCTCGGACTCGCGATCCTCACCACCCTCGCGAACCCCGCTGCCGACCGGGTCACGCCCGGACCCTCGTCCCTGGCACACGGCTACCGCCGCGCTCTCGTCGCAGCGGCCCTCATCGCCCTGCTCGCCTCCGCCGGAACCGGCATCCACCTGCTGCGCGGCCGACGCCGTGCGACGGTGACGCCGCCGGCTCCCGCCGGGAAGTCCCCCGTAGGCCGCCAAGGCTGACACCCCGGTGTTGCCACCGACTCCGACCATGCCCACCTTTGGAGAAGCCGACGGGCGCCGACCGCAGCGCGGCCGTCGTCGCCTCACACCAGACCGTGCACGCATCGCCGGTGACAATCGGCCGCACACCGAAGCCGACGCCGTAGCCGAGCCGACGCCGGTGCGCCGCCCCGTCCGGGGCCGGCCCGCCCACGGCCTCACCGGCACGCACGTCCGGGAGTTCGAGGAGACCGACGCGGGAAGTAGTCATGCGGGGGGGGTGGCTCCTTCGTCGGCGGTGAGGTGGGCGGTGATGCGCTGCTGGTTCTGGACCAGGCGCAGGCACAGGTGGCGGAGCCGCTGGAGTTCGGTGTCGGGGCCAGCGGACAGGCGAGTGGGGCGGCGAGGCGAGCAGGGCGGCGAGGGCGGCGCAGGTCCACCAGGCGGCCTGCCAGGTGGACGCCGTCTGCATGGGGACGACGAGCAGACCGGACATCAGCGGGCCGTGCCGGTACGGCGGGAGCCCGCCTCCGCAGCGGGAGTGGGTCACCGGCCCGCGCCCGCCCATGACCGGACAGCTCGGCCTCACAGGTACGCCGGACGCCCCATCCACCAGTTGCCCGTGGCGTCGGGGTCCGGACTGGACCAGAACTCGATGACCGCGGTGGTGAACTCGGCAGCTGACAGCACACCGTCGCCGTCGGTGTCGAGGTGGCCGAACGCCTCGGCCGCCGACTCCTCGGAGAGTCGAGGGAAGTGCCCCCGCTGGAAGGCGAGGAACTCGTCGGGGCTGATCCGGCCGTCCTGGTCGATGTCGGCGATTGCCAGGTAGGTTTCGGCGAGCTTGCCGAGGGTGGCCCTGGCGGCCTCGGGATTCTCGGCCAGCGTACGGGTCGAGGCGACGAACTGTTCCTTGGGGATTCCCTGCATGCCGGTCGGGACGAACGGCAGGTGCACTTCACGCCAGATCGCCAGGTAGGCCTCGACGATCCGCTCCGTCTCCGGAGAACCCTCGGCATGACCGAGGGACGACGCCATCCGACGCCCCATCTCCACATGGTCGCTCTCCGTGAGGACGCCGTTGCCGCTCACATCGAGCTGGTCGAAGCCCTGCTCGATCTTCGCTGTCAGAAAGTCCTGGTCAGCCAATGCCGCCACCCCTCACACGTACCCGAAGCCAAGAGACAGGACGGCCAAGCCCCCCTGCCCCGTCGACCGTACGTCCCGGTGGCCGGCAGCGGCGCCACTTGCGCGCATTCGTACACCTACGTGTCACCGGGCGTGCCGGCGCCGGGCGGACTCCGCCGCGGGGCCGGGTGGGCGGTGTGACGGGAAAGCCCGAGTACTTGCCGACGCGAGAACGGTGTCCGGCGGCAACGGGCCGGGCATGCAACGAGTGGTCGAGCCGGTGGGCGTGAGGGGGGCAACCGATGATGTCGAAGGTCGGAGCCGGGGCGCTGTTCCTGTTCTGCTACGTCGATGCCCTCACGGTTCTCGCGATCGGCGACTGGGTCTCGGATGTCGGACCTCCTCTGCTCTATGGCAGCCCGGCCGCTTTCCTCGCCGGGTTCTTCAGCCCTGCTGTGCATGCCGCCTACCTGCGGTACGAGAAGCGCGGCACGGACCGATAGGCAGGGGCCGGGCCGGGCGGATTGGCTGCCGGAAGATCATCCCGAGAGGCTGTTCTCTGGGCCGGCGCCACGGCGAGTTGGCCCATGCGCACCGATCCTGGGGGGAGCGGGGGTCTCGACGACTACTTCACTGCCGACGATCAGGGCGCGGACCGCCGGCGCAGCACGGCCTCCGTCCAGCGCACGCCCAGAGGGGTGCGTCCACCGGGCACGGTCCCGTGCCGGGCACGCCTGCCCAGGCCCGGCGACATGCGCCGGCTCGGGTTCGCGCCGATCCCGGGAACGAGCGCACGGCCGGCCATGCCCAGGAGAGCGGGAAGCAGCCCCAGCGCCAGTACGACGGCGGAGGTGACGGCGCCCGCGAATGCCAGCCCCATGGAGGTAAGCATGGGGACGCCGGCGACCGACAGCCCGGCGAGGGCGATGACGACGGTGGCGCGGCGAAGACCACGGCGCTTCCCGCGGTGGCGTTGGCCCTGGCGACGGGCTCCACCACGGGCATGCCGGTGGCCAGTTGGGCCCGGTGTCGCGAGACGATGAACAGGGCGTAGTCGATACCGACGGCGAAGCCCAGCATCATCGCCAGGGTGGGTGCGTTGTCGCTCACCCCGAGCATCGAGGCAGCGCCCATCATCGCGGCCATCGTGCCGACGACACCGAGGACGGCGGTCAGCATCGGCAGGCCGGCGTCGACCAGCGAGCCGGACGTGACCACGAGGATGACCAGCGCCACCCTCAGGCCCACCAGCTCGGTGGGCCCGATGGGCGCGGTCGACTCGGCGAAGGCGTCACCGCCGTGCTGACGTGAGTCGTTGAGCACGTGCTTGTGCCGGTCGCGGACGGCTGCCTTCGCTCAAGATCGTCTGCCGGCGGATTCCCACCACATCGCGAAGCAGCCCGAGGTCGAGGTCGACGTCGCCCGCCCGGCAGCGGACCAAGACGTGCCGCGGCGTGGCAGGCAGCGGTCCGATCTGAGCCTGTCAGGCATCGCCGTCAGCCACGCATACTGCTCGGAAGCGCGAAGATGATGAGCCAAACGGATTCGGGGGGGGCGGATGCGGCCACAGGACGTTCTCGGGCATCGTTACGAACTCGCGAAATTACTGGGGAGTGGCGGGTTTGGCCAGGTTTGGCAGGCCTTCGACACCAGGGTGAAACGTCAGGTGGCAGTCAAGATCGGCCATCCGCAGTCGGCCGAAGAAGCGCGACGTTTCGCAATGGAGGCCCAGCTCGCGGGTAACCTCACCCACCCGAACATCGCAGCCTTGTACGACTATGGCGAGACCCTGCACGAGGGTCGAGCTCTCGTCTATCTGGTGATGGAACTGGTCTCGGGCGAGACCCTTGCCGAAGTCCTCAGCCGCGGCGTTCCTCCGCTTGCGTCCTCCCTTTCCTGGGCGAAGGACATCTGTGCAGCGCTGGGCGCCGCACACGTCAAGGGAGTGGTGCATCGGGACATCAAACCGGCCAACGTGATCATCATGGATCGCGGAAGAGGCACGGCGAAGGTCCTCGACTTCGGTATCGCCAAGCACCAGGCGGACACGGGCATCACCGCCGATGGACAGGTCATCGGCTCCTGGTTGTACATGGCGCCGGAACGATGGGACAGCGCTGCCGCGGTCGACGGACGCGCCGACCTGTACGCCCTGGGTTGCGTCCTGATGGAGATGTTGACGGGACAACTCCCCTTCACCGGACGGGGAGCCCACGAACTGTTCGCCCAGCATGCCGCCGGCGCACCGCCCCGCCCCAGTTCGTTGCGGCCGGGGTTGCCCGAGACGGCGGACCGTCTGGTCATGGACCTGCTGGCCAAAGATCCCGTTCAGCGACCGGCAAGCGCCCAGCGGGTGGCAGACCGTCTGGCGGACATCCTCGGGCACGCCCGGTATCCGACCTTCGGCCGCACGACGCCCGCCCACGACAACCCGAGCCCGCCCCTGGGCCACACCCCGACGCTCCAGCAGACCGAGGGCGATCCCGTACACGAACCCGACCCTGTACGCGTGGCCCTGGAACGACGGCTCGACCGCGTCCTGGCCCACTACGCCAACAGCGACGAGGCAGAGTTCGCACGGATGCTCGATCTGCTGATCCACGACCTCGACGAGGCACTCGGAGCGGATGATCCCCTGTCCGTCGAGGCGGGCTATCAGCGCGCTATGCACTCCTGGCAGTCGGCACACGACCAGGGCGGTCTGGAGAACATGCTGCCGCGGCTGATCCGGGTGCTGGGCCTACAGCATCGCCGCACCATTGATGTCCGAGCCGTCCTGACCGGAAACACCGCGGCTCGCGGGCACATCGATGGCAGACGGTACCTCCCCGAACTCAGAGAGATCATCGCGCAGGCCACCCGAGTACTGGGTGCCCGCGATCCCATCACATTGACCGCCCGACTGGACCTCGCCGAAGCCCTGGACCGCGAATACGACGCGTACGGTCGGCCCTTGCCGAGGCACGGACCACGCGACGACGCGCAGGCGGCCCGCCGCCGTGTCCTGCTGGAACCACTCCTGCCCGACCTCGAGCAAGGGCTGGGCGACGACTCTCGCGTCGTCGAGGTGAGGCTGCGGCTGGCCCTCGACACCTACCAGCTCGGCGACTACCGCGCGGCTCTTCCCTTGTACGAACAGCTGTTGCCCACCAGTCCCGCAGCCCTGGCGAGGAGCGACGTACGCCTGCGGATCCAACACGCACACTGTGTAGCCGAAGCCGGAGAGCCCGAACGCGCGTTGTTACTACTGGAAACACTGCTCACTACGGTCAGGAACAGGCCTGGCAACGAGCACCAAAGGCAGGCGGCGACGGCACTCGCCCTGCGCACAGCACTCAAGAAGCAGATCCGGCAGAACAGACGGGCCGGCAACCGCACCTGGTTTCACCTGTGAGCTTGTCTGCCTTCCCGGAAGACCACGATCCTGAAGTCGCTGATCAAAGGATTGGTGTGTCGGGGTTCTGATGCCACAGGCAGGACGCTCTCAAAGAGTCGACGCACGCTCAGTCACCGCCGATCGTGACAGCCTTCGCCCGCGTACAACCCTCCGGTCCGAACGGAAGTCTCATGGAACGGCGCCAGCGGGATCACGCGTCGATTCGATGTCCTCAGGAGGAACATTTGATGTCCGCAAGCACGACCCGTCGGGGTGTCTCGGCCGCGATCACCACTGTCCTTGCTGTCACGCTCGGTGCGGGCGCCCTGTCCGTCCCGGCCACCGCCGCCCCCCTGCCCACCGCCGTGACGGCCGAGACCGGGACGAAGACGGCACCCGTCACGTACCCGGTGAACGGGTACTTCAGCGCAGCCGGAAAAACCGGATTCCTGACCAGCGCGCGGCCCGTCAGCCGCCGCGCGCACACATGGACCCGGTTCGCGGACGGGTCGACCACCACGATCGGCGCCGCTGTGGTCGAATCCACCGGATCGGACGTGGTCGTACTCGGGGAAGGGCCGTCCCTCCGTCGTTCCCCGGTCGTGAAACTCCGCGACATGGCCGTCGGCGGCAGGACCGTCTCGATCGGCCTCGGCCCGCTGAACGGCGTCTATGTGAAGGCCGTTTCCAAGGACACGGTCCTGGCGGAGGTGACGAAGGCGGACGGCTCCATGGAGCTGCACCTCGTCACCCGCACCGACGACACCATCACGCAGCGCAAGATCGAAGGCTTGCCGTCCGGGGCTTTGGGCATCGCCTCCACTTCGCCCCATGACGGCTCGGTCCTGGTCTCCTACGCCCTGCGGACCGAGACGTCGCAGCGGCACGAGTTCGCCGTGGTGGACCTCGCCGCCGCCAAGGTGGTCTTCACCCACAGGACCGACGCGCGCTACACCAGCGGACGCTCGTTCTCCGCCACGCATCTGGTCTGGGCGGAGGATGCGGGCAGGGTCCACACCGTGGACCGTGCCACCGGCGTCGAGACCGTGACCGACTTCGGCCTCTATGAGGGCGAGAGCATGGCCGTCGGCCTGCTGGGTGCGTGGCAGATGTACGGGACCCCGGGGACCCTGGAGGGAGACGGCAGGGGTGACTCGCGACCGCTGGTGCCCTTCACGGCGAAGTCCCTGGCCTCGGGCGAGACGGTCAAGCTCGTCGACTACGTCACCAGCGTCGAGCCCGGCCCCGACAACACGCTGTTCGTGCGCGGTGGCACCGTCGAGCACGGCGACGGGCTCTACCGGATCTCCCTCGGCGCGGACGGCAGGCCGGCCGCCGAGCTGGTCGCCTCCACCGGGAAGCCGGTGCAGCTCCTCTACCTTGGTGCGCAGATTCCGCACACCTTCGACCTCACCTCCCCGATACCGCTCAAGTGGAAGCTCTCCCGGGACAACGTCGACGTCGACCTGAAGATCACCCACCGCGGCACCGGCAAGTCCTTTACGAAGAGGCTGTACATCTACCGCGAGTCCGCCGGCAGCCCCTACTTGTACAGCGACGGGTTCATCGGCATCACGTGGAAGGACATCGCGGCCGAATCCCAGATGGGCAAGGACGCCGAGGCCGGGGAGTACGACTGGTCGTTCACGGCCCATCCGCAGAACGGTGTCGGTCCGGCCGTGGAGGCCTCCGGCAGCTTCACGGCCGCCAAGGGCCTCTCCTCCCCGCACGACGTCAACTGGAACGGCACCCCCGACCTGCTGGCCCGAGATGCCCAGGGCGTGCTGTGGCGGGCCGACACCACGTACGACACCACCAAGAAGACCCTCGTGGCGTCGAACTACAGGCCTGACCGGGTCGGTGGCGGCTGGCAGGTCTACGACCGGATCGAGACCATCGGCGGCATCGGCACCGGTTCCGCCGACTTCATCGCCCGGGACAAGAGCGGCGTCCTGTGGCTGTACGACGTGACCGGCAACGGCTACGGGGCGTCGTTCGCGGCCCGCAAGCAGATCGGCGGCGGCTGGAACACGTACACCCAGATCACCGGCGGCAGCGACCTGAACGGCGACGGCCGGGCCGACCTGGTCGCCACCGACAAGGCAGGTGCCCTGTGGCTCTACAAGAACACCGGCAACCTCAACGCCCCCTTCGCCAAGCGGCAGAAGATCGGCAACGGCGGCTGGGGCGTCTACACCCAGATCACCGCCACCGGCAACATCGGCGGTGCCGCTGCCGGTGACCTCGTCGCCCGCGACAAGAACGGCGTGCTCTGGCTCTACCTCGGCAAGGGCGACGGCACCTTCGCCGCCCGCCAGAAGATCGGTGGTGGCTGGAACGCGTACACCGACACCATCGGCACCGGCGACGCCAACAACGACGGCCGCCCCGACCTGTTCGCGTACGGCCCGGGCAACACCGGTTACTTCTACGCCGGAACCGGCGACTACAGGAAACCCTTCGCCGTCCGGGTCTCCAGCCCGGTCCTGACCGGAGACCCCGCGTACAACCACGTCTCCTGACCCACCCAGCGCCACACACCAGGGAGTCGAGCCGCTTGCGCGACCGGCGGGGCGGAGCCGAAGGCTCGGTCGTCGCGCAGCAGGGCCCAAGAACGCTCGTCGGCGGGCCAGACCAATGACGGCCTGGACGTGTTTGCAGCCCTCGCCGGGCTTCTTGAGGTAGAAGACCCGGTTCGGTCCCTCGCGGATGGTGCTGGTCTGCGCGGACGCAGAGAACGGAGGCCAGGTGGCCGGCGTCCGCGTAGGAGGTCAGGTAGCCCGCGGCGACGACGAACTCGGCGCCGAGTTCGGGCCCATGCCGGGCAGGGACTCGATGATCTCCGCCTGCGGATGGCCGCGGAACGTCTCGCGGATCTGCTTGTCCATCTGCCTGAGCCGGTCGTCCAGCGCCAGGATCTGTGCCGCCAGGTCAGCCACGATCCGGGCGGCGATGTCCTCGCCGGGCAACGTGGTGCGCTGGGCCTGGCAGCCTTCCAGCGCGGTAGCGGCGACTGTTCCGGCGCTGCGCACGCTGCGGTTGGCCGACCACGTCGTGAGCCTGACTCGGCCGCGCCAGTGGATCGCTGCCGGGGTCTGGCAGCCGGCCGGCAACACCGGGGTACCCTCACTGGCCGGCCATCGATGCGTCTTCCCTGATCGGAAGTTGCACCGGACGACCTACAGTCCCAGCGCTCTACGGGCTCGCGGGTCGGGGGCGTGGGTCGGGTCGGGGGGCGAGTACGACTTGGGCTCCGATGAGTGTGGGCTCGGGCAGGCTGCGGTGTTCGGCCCATTCGAGCAGGTAGTCGGAGATGGGCGCGGGCCCTGTGCGACGAGTCGCTCGGTCCTACTGAGCACGGGTTCGCAGAGCGGCATGGCGGGGTGCCGGCGGGTCGGTCCCGTGCCGGTCGGGGCAGCCCCAGCGGTGAGACGGCGGGTCCAAGGGCCTGCTTGACAAGGGGGCTGACTCCACCCTCGGGACACCGGCCAGCAGGATTCCCGTCCGGTCCGGGGCATCCTACCGTCGGCACTGCCGGCAGCCACTTCCGTGCTCTGCCGCGTGTCCCAGCATCCCGCGGAAGGGAAGCGAGCCATGCCCGAACACACTCGACGTACCGTCCTGCGCACCGCTGCCGTCGGCGCGACCACGGCCGGGGCGGCCGGTCCTCTGCGTGCGTCCGCCGCCCCTGCCCGAACCGCAGGGACGGGGGCGGACGGAGCGCCGCCGTCGCAGGCTGACATCGTCCTCGAACCCGGCGACCCCCGCTATGAGGCCCTCGCCGCCCGCGGCTACAACAGGCGCTTCAGCGGCCACCCCCGGCGCATCCACCTTCCCACCACGACCGCCCAAGTCGTCCACGCGGTGCAGGAGGCCGTACGCCGACGCCAGCACGTCGTGGCCCGCAGCGGCGGTCACGGCTTCGAGGACTTCGTGGACAACGACAGCGTCCGCGTCGTCGTGGACCTTTCCCGAATGACGGCCGTCCGGTACGACGACGACCGCGAGGCCTTCATGGTCGAGGCGGGCAGCGGGCTCGGCGCGGCGTACCGGGACCTGTACGTCGGCTGGGGTGTGACCCTGCCCGCCGGATGGTGCACCGATGTGGGACTGGGCGGTCACGTCCCGGGCGGGGGTTACGGCACGCTGTGCCGTCTGCACGGTCTGTCCGTCGACCGCCTGTACGCGGTGGAGGCGGTCGTCGTGGACGGGGCCGGGCGGGCTCGTGCGGTGGTCGCCACACGTGAGGAGGACGATCCGAACCGCGACCTGTGGTGGGCCCACACCGGCGGCGGGGGCGGCAGCTTCGGCGTCGTCACCCGCTTCTGGTTCCGGGACCTGCCGGAACCGCCCCCCTCCGTGCTCTCCTTTCACGCCGAGTGGCCCTGGAAGGACCTGGACCGCGACACCTTCACCCGGCTCGTCGGCGCCTACGGCACCTGGGTGGAGCGCAACTCCGCACCCGGGGCCCGCGCCGCCCGCCTGTACAGCGAGCTGCTCCTGAACCGTGAGGCCACCGGCCGCATCGTCCTCTTCGGACAGGTGGCGGACACCGGGCCCTCCGCGCGCCGCATCCTCGACGACCAGCTCGCGGCGCTCGGCGCCGGTGTCGGGGCCAAGCCCTTCGTCCAGACCCACACGATGTCCTGGCTGACCGCGGCATCGGTCATCGGCAGCCCCGACGTTCCCGGCCCGCTGTACCGCATGGCGGTGAAATCCGCGTACGCCGACCGTGCTCTGTCACGACACCAGGTGCAGGCCATCCACCACCACCTCACCAGGACCGACTACGCGTACCCCGCCGGAATCGTCAGCCTCAACACCTATGGCGGCCGGGTCAACGCGGTGCCGTCCCACGCCACAGCCGTAGCCCACCGCGATTCCGTGCTCAAGGTCATGTTCCTGACCGGCTGGGAGCAGGCCGCCGAGGACGAGCGGCACCGGGGATTCCTCCGCGAGCTCTACCGGGACGTGTACGCGGACACCGGGGGCGTGCCCGCGCGCACGGGTGCCTTCATCAACTACGCCGACGCCGATCTGGCAGACCCCCGCCACAACACCTCGGGCACGCCGTGGCACGCGCTCTACCACGGCGCCAACTACGCCGCTCTCCAGCGGGCGAAGGACCGCTGGGATCCTCGGGACGTCTTCCACCACCGGCTGTCGGTGCGCCCCAGCAGGTCAGGACTTGGGCGGCCCTGACCCCGGACGAGTCAGCGTCCGAGACCGTCCGGCGGACCGGAGGGCTGCTGCAGTCGACGCGGTCCGCCAGGCCGTCCGCGAGGTCCTTGCCCCCGAGGTTCTCGCTCCCGTCCTCGCCCAGCTCACCGCCCCAGACAGCAACAGCGACGGCCCGGCCAGTAACCACACGTTCACGGCGGTCGGAGAGGCGGCCGCAGACCGAGGGGTGGAAGGCCCGGTCAACGGAGTCGACACCCTCGCCCTCGTCGACAACCTCGCCCTCGACGTCAGCGGAGCGGACCAGTGCTCGGCCACGCCGTCACGCACACGCCGCGCCCTCCGGTTCCGGGTCAACTGACTCCGGCCAGTGATCGTGTCCTCCTACGGTGGGACACCCATATCACCATCGCGATCAGGACTCCCGCACAGACGGCACCGATGGGGATGAACACCAACCGGTGCAAGGGAGCAGGCGACGCATACGCCCACGTGTCCCCCGCGAAGACCGTGTCGCCCACGGACACCCCGTTCTTGCCCGTGGTGATGTCACCGACGCCGGTGCGGCCGTCCGTGAACGCCCACGACCCGCTACAGCTGGACGGCGGCAGCGCCGGCCCACCGCCTTCCACACACCGCGTCACACTGCGCATCGTGGCAGACTCACCCGCCATCAGTTTCTGCGCATTGCCGACGATCCACACCACGATCCACGTGGCCAGCGCAGCGGGCAGGAACAGCGCCGCCACGAGGATTCCCATCGGCCTCGACTCGGTCGACGCCTCGTCCCGGGGCTGTGCGATGTCCTCTAACACAATCACCCCTTGTCGCCGAAGCGTTGGCATGTGTATACCCCGGTGCCCCGCGCGGACACCTCCGAGTCCGAAGAGGCTGCACCCGCTCCGGCTCCTCCAGTGGCCACGACCGGCGGGAAGTCGGGACCGCCGCTGTGGGAGCTCCTCCTCGGCGTTCTCCGCAAGACGCCCGGGCAGCCGTGGGTGGTGCGTGAGGTCAGCGAGCACTCGCGAAGGACCATCCCGACCGGGCGACGCCCACCCAGCCGGTCCGCAACTGCCTGGAGACCCTCGTCAAGAAGAACGTCGCCGAGAAGTCGCGTCAGCAAGGGAACGCGATGTACACCGCCTACGCCGACGCAGTCACGGCGCACCACCCGACACGGACAACCCCGCGGATGGCAAGACCGAACAGGCGGCCGAGAAGGTGCCGGCGGAGGTCCAGCGTCTGTGTCCGCCCGCCCGGGCTCCGGACGGGCGTGGTGCGCAAGTGGTGCGTCGACGCCACGTGGACGGTTCGGGCTGGAGCCCGGGACGCCGAGCGGCGAAGACAATCTCCACGGAGGGGCCCGGCGCCATGCGTGTTCCTTCTTCGGTGGGCCGCGCCAACGATTCCGTGTCCTTGCAGCGCTGTACATGTCTGCCACCAGCGGGCGGTCGCCGCTTGGGCGGCACTCCATGGCCGTGGCGAAGTCGATTTGCGATCGCGGTAGTTGGTCCAAGGAGGCCGAACTGTGTGTGAAGCTTTCCCCATGACACACCCTCGTGAAGCAGTCAGGGCCAGGCTTCAGACCGATCGCCCGCACTCCGCCCGTGTCTGGAACTACCTGCTGGGAGGCAAGGACAACTACCCCGTCGACAGCGAGGCCGGTGAGGTCATCCTGAAGACCTTCCCGGAGTTCGCCGCCGTCGCACGGCTGCAGCGACGGTTTCTCTCGCGCGCCGTGCGCTTCCTCGCGGGCGAGGCCGGTGTCCGCCAGTTCCTCGACATCGGCACCGGACTGCCCACCGCAGACAACACCCATGAACTGGCCCAGCGCATCGCGCCGGAGAGCCGCATCGTGTACGTCGACAACGACCCCCTCGTCCTGGTGCACGCGCAGGCGCTGCTCACCAGCAGCGCCGAGGGCGCCTGCGCCTACGTCGACGCCGATGTGAGGGACCCGGCACGGATCCTGGCCGAGGCCGCCAAGACCCTGGACCTCAGCCGCCCGGTCGCCCTGACCATGCTGGGCATCATGGGGCAGATCTCCGACGCCGAACGCCCCGCCGACCTGGTAAACGCGCTGATGTCGGCCCTGCCTCCGGGCAGCTACCTGGCCCTGAGCGACGGCACGGACACAAACGAAGCACTCAACACGGCAGTCAGGGTCTACAACGGACAGTCGGCCAACACCTACCACCTGCGGTCGCCGCAGGAGATCGCCTCCTTCTTCACCGGTCTGGATCTGGTGGAGCCGGGGGCCGTGTCCACGGCCACCTGGCGCCCGGACGCCGAGCAGTCCGAGGAGGACACCGCCGACGTCTCCTTCTGCGGCGTCGCGGTCAAGAAATGACCCTCCCTGCCGGTCGGTACGCCCGCGGAGGCACCCGTAGCGCCGCCGGAAAGCGTGGCTGAAGTGGCAGGGGCCGGAGCAGCCGGACGCCTCGGCCACCTGGGCGACCGGCAGCGCCGTGCTCCGCAACAGCCGCGCGGCGTGCCACGGGCGCGCCTCCCGGTGGCGGCGGAGAGATCGTGGCGTACATGCCGTGGCAGTCGATCGACCCGATCCGGACCGGCGACGGCTACTACCCCCAGCCGCACGGTCAGGTAGCGGCGAAACCACCGCGCGGGGGCGGCGGATCGTCCCTGGTGCCGTACTGCCGCTCGCCCTCCCGCTGCTCCGCTACGGCGGAGCGCCGGCCGGTCGCGTCGGGAGCCGCTCAGGGGCGGGGCTCCAGCACCTCCAGGGTGCCGGTCTCGGTGTCGTAGCTGCGCAAGGTGGTGAGCCGGACCGACAGCGGCGGAGCCGGCAGCAGTTCGGGGACGCGCCGGCCGGCGAAGGCACCTGCCCGCCGGGTACGGCCGAGGGTGATGTGCGGGCTCCAGCGCCCAGGTTCATGAAACGGGCTGAGGGTCCCGGGCGGGCTGTCCGAGGCCACCGCCTCCCACACCCGGCGGTGCAAGCCGGCCAGCGCGAAGTCGCAGTCCAGCGCCCAGGCCAGCACCGAGGTGGGCCGCTCGAAGCGGACCACGCCGGTGAACCGCACCGGCAGCGGCAGGACGGCGGCCACCTCCGCGAGCTCCCAGCGGATCGGGGCGGTCAGCTCCGGACAGGCGGCCAGGGTCAGGTGCGGCCTGTTGGTCGGTGAACGGTGACGCGCCTGACTGGGCAGCCCCGCGTCCGCGAGCCGCCGCCAGGCCTCCCGAACCGCCAGTTCCGCCGCCTCGTCCAACAGAAGCTCGACCGTACGCACCGCCGCAGCCTACCGGCGAGGCCAGGACGAACGGGAAGTTCCCCCTGAGCGACGGCGCGAGACAGGTTCGCCCGCTGCACCACTCCTGTGAGCCGTGCCCGGTAACCTTCGCTGCCGCGCCCGGCAACCGAGCCACGACCGCGGCGGTGCAGCGCGCCAGGGCCACGACGAAGGAACCGGAGACCGCGGCACCGGAGAACGGTGACGCGCCCGGCAGAGAAGATGAAGGGGTATCGCGACCGGATGGCCGCGGTCCTCGACAGGTTCAGGGAGAATCTCGACCGGATCGGCACCTTCGTCAAGGGCATCCAGACCCGGACCCGGACACCTGGGCGGAGCCCCTGAACGACCCGGCGACGAGCGCTGCCTGGATCAAGGAGATCGCGGAGCTGCTGGCCTCGGGGTGACCGGGAGAACCGCCGCGGCACGGTCCCCGCGGCACCTGGGAACGCGTCGGGGGGCGGCCGCCCGACGCACTCCCGACGGGGCGGCTCTCCCGTAGGCCGAGCGAACCGTTCCGGCGGCGTCACGACGCAGGGGCTTCAGCCGAACTCTCCGCCCTTCCGGACGGGACGACCGACCTGCCGCGCCTGCCGGACGGCACGCTGCTCCTCTTCGCCAACCTCGACCTGGAAGCCTGGCCCTCGGGCGGCGCCGTGTACGTCCCGGCCGGGGTCCCTGTGGAGGAGCGGGCGTCATCCCCCAGCTGAGACGTCTATGAGTACGATTCCTCGGAGGAGCTGGATTCCCTGCGTCGCGGCGTCGGCACACTGCGGCTCGTGCCCGGTGTGTCGTTGCCGTCCACGCCGCACGACGACGAGAGGCTCGCCAGCATGCCCATGCGGACATGCATGCCCATGCGGAAACGCTGCGGGGCGTTCGGTCCGACGCGTCCGAAGGCGGCGCAGAGTGGCAGACCGGCAGCCACGCCGCCAACTGGCAGCCATGGACGCTTGAGCAGGACAGGAACATCCGCGCCATGGCGAAGGAAATTCGCACGGTGCGGGGCTGAACCGGCCGGGTGGGAACGGGTGGCGTCGCCGCGTGATGCCGTCGTGGAGTGCCCGATCGTCCGGTGCGGTCTACCCTCTGACCTCTGTCATGGCCCGCGCCCAGCTGCTATCAGGGACGTTCGACCGCTTCGTACGAGAGGGAAACATGCACGCTCACGGCAACGAGTCCGACCACGGCCGCCGGCCAACTGCGAAGTCCGCGGAGCGCGTCACACCGCAGTTACCCCCGCTCGAGACGCTTCAGGGCAGCGCGGGCAATGCGGCAGTCACCGAGATGATCAGTCGGGCCGGAGACTCAAGGTCTGTACAGCGCACCGCCGCACGCCCGCTCGCCTCTGCGCGCGCAACGGGACGTCGTGGGGCTCCGCGGATGCCCCCGCCACGCACGAGGCGGAAAACGTCGAGCAAGGCCGCGGCCAACAAGCTTTTCGCCAAGCAGGTCATGGAAAAGCTCAAAGCCGAGGGGTGGACGGCCGACGGCTCCCATGAGGTGTGGGCACGGATGAAGTTTCACAAGGTAGGGCCGCACGATGCGGCGCCACCGAAAAAGTACAAATCCGGAGACGCGGGCTACAAGGACAATCCCGGGAACACCATTGCCCCCGCATCTTTCGCGGATAAGCGTGACAAGCAGGCAATGCGCTGGGTTTCGACCGCGGTGATGGAGTACCTGAAGCTTCTCGGCAAGAACGCGATCGAGATCCAGGCCGCCGTCCATGAGGGAACCCTCTACTTATCGGCGAACAGCAAGGACGCGCTGGGCACTCTCCAGTCGCAAGCGAACGGCAAGACGGGTAAGGCATTCCTCACCGAGGTCACCGCCAAGGTCCGGGAAAAGGACGGCTTCGACGACAGGAGTGTGGACGACAGGCTCGCCAGGCACACGAGGAAGACGGACGAGCGCCTGATCGGTGCCACCGGAAGCGAGGGGAACTACAGCAACGTCATCGATGCCCTGGGGAAGCCGGTGATGGTTGTCGTAGACGGAGGGGACGGGTTTCACGCCGAACGCAGGATCGTTGGTCACCTTACGAAACAGGCCGAGGGCAAAGCCGAGAAGGACGCCAAGACGGCGGGCACGCCTTATACGCCTGGAAGCATCCCCCAGGTCGTGCCGGACAGTCTGGCGGGAACTAAGCGCCCGTGCGTCTCATGCTACCTGAAACTGTTCCAGGGAAAGGAAGGGATCAACCCCGGCCCGCACTGGATGTCGTCAGCCGCCAACCAGGAGATGCCCGGGTACGACGACAAGGACATCGCCCGGTTCGTCAAGTATCTGACCGACGGAATCTCGAATACGTACGCCACCCTGGTGTGGGAGTGCGATGACGCGAATCACGAAATCACCTTCACTGGGAAGGTCACCACCGAGTACGGGTCGGATTCCAACACGGACGAGGAAGGGGACACCCTCACCGTGCCACCATCAGAGGTGCCCACGGTGGGCGAGGACGCCGGGTAGGGACGGTGCCGGCCCTGGCTGACCTGGCCTCGGGGGCAGGCCACCTCCTGCCTGTGGACGAAGTCGATGCGGAAGTCATCCGGTCGAAGCCTTCGTTCCGGCGGTGCTGAGGGTGGTGTTGCCCGGCAGCGGCCCGGTGACGGTGACCGGGTGTTCGCGCTCGGCTCGTTCCACGTGGCCAGGACCCGAACGAAGCACCTCAGATGCCGTGCACGCGGGATCACCATGACACGACTGCTCGAGCTCGTCGGCGCCATCGCCGTGGCCACCGAGCAGGAGAATGACGGCCGGCCGAGGCCGACCTACTGCTGTCGATCACCATCGACGGCGTACGCGAGCACTGCCCCCGGCTCACCGACCCGACGGCGCGGGCAGGCCGCGAACAGCCTCGCGGGCGATGACGGAGGAACCCTGAGGAGCTCGATGTGGTCGCCGAACTGCCTGACGTGATCGGCCGGGCAGCCGTGGCCGGGACCGCCTGGGCGGAGGTCGGCGGTTCCGGTCAGGGCCTTCGCTCTTCCGGGACCCGGACGCCGTCGAAGACGACGAGGGGTGGGGGCGGCGCACCACGTCTTCGGGGCACGAGCTCAAGCGGGCGGCGTGACCGGGGGCCACACGCCACTCATACCCGAATACCCGACAAAGGCGGTGCGGAGAATGTCGGGTGATCGGGGCCGGGGTCGCCGCACGATGGGGGCATGGACGACATGACCTTGGTATCCCGTTTCCTCCGCGACGGCTTCGTGAAGTTGGAGGGCGCCGTCGCGCCGCGCGTGGCCGCGGACTGCGCGCGGCTGTTGTGGCGGGAGACGGGCTGCGACCCGGACGACGCGTCGACGTGGACGAAGCCCGTGCACTGGGTGGGCGGCATGGCGCAGGGACCGTTCGCCGCCGCACCCAACTCCCCGTTCCTGCAGCACGCGTACGACCTGCTCGTCGGTGCGGGACGCTGGGAGCCGCGTTACTCGCTGGGCACGTTCCCGCTGCGCTTCCCGCACGAGGAGGAGCCGGACGACGCGGGCTGGCACATCGAGGGGAGCTATCTGCCGGAGGGCGAGAGCTGGTACTTCACGAATCTGCGCTCCCAGGGGCGGGCGCTGCTGATGCTGTTCCTGTTCAGCGAGGTCGGTGAGGAGGACGCCCCGACCCGCATCCGGGTCGGCTCACACCTCGACGTGCCGAGGGTGCTGGAGAAGTACGGGGAGGACGGGGCCAGCGGGCTGACGCTCGCGCCCGATCTGGTGGCGGCGTCCGACCACCGGCCGCTCGCCCTTGCCACCGGGTCCCCGGGCGACGTCTTCCTGTGCCATCCGTTCCTGGTGCACGCGGCGCAACCGCACCACGGGGTGCGGCCGCGCTTCATGGCCCAGCCGCCGCTGATGCCGGCCGCGCCGCACGAACTGGAGCGGGCCGACGGCGCGTACTCGCCTGTGGAGATCGCGATCCGCCGGGGCCTGGGACGGGATACCCCCGGCCCGAACGGGGACGGCACCGACCACAGCGCCGGGTAGCGGCTGAGCCAGGCCATGGAGCACATCGAGTGCCATCTCGACCAAGCCGTCGAGGTGGAGAAGCTGGCACGCATCGCGGCCACCTGGAGCACCACCTGCGCCGGTTGACAACTCCGCCAGCAACTGGCCGCGCCGGGATCCGTCGTCCGCCTTCTTCCCACTCAGCCGCAACCACCGGAACGGTGACCGCACACGTACTCCGACACGCCACTTCGGCGGCTTTGCCGAGGCGGCCGACGCGGTTGGTCTCGGCTACTTCGGGTCGCGGTTGAACCGCGCCGTCGACCAGCGGTAGCCGAGCGCGATCAGGGCGGCGCACCAGGCGATGGCGATCCAGCCGTTGTTGCCGATCTCGGTGCCGAGGAGAAGGCCGCGGAGGGTTTCGATGGCGGGGGTGAAGGGCTGGTACTCGGTGGTCGGCTGGAACCAGTCCGGCATCGTTCCGGCCGGGATGAACGCACTGGTGAGGAGCGGCAGGAGGGTCAGCGGCAGGGCCGCCCGCCGACGTGCAGGTCTCCGGCGTCGCCGGTGAGGAGCGTGGACAAGACCTTGACGGCGGTGGTCTTGCCGGCGCCGTTCGGGCCGAGCAGCGCGAACACAGACCCGGCGGCGTCCACGCCCCGCTGATCTGCCTCGGCACCCCGACTACGGCGGCTCACGCCACCTGGGCTCCCAGCAGGCGGGACCCGCCGCCGTGGTGCGGTGGTTCCACTCCCTGCGGTAGACGGACCATCCGCCGGGTGCTCCGCCATCGGCGGAGTGGTCGGTACAGGCCCTGGCGACCAGCTCATCGACGAGCTGGTGACCGGGCCTGGGCCGAGGACCTGCGGCTGGCCCGCGAGGGCGGGCTGCCGCAGCAGCTGACCGAGCGGCGCCGGACGCCTCAAGCCCGCCTGCACCGCGTCCTCGGAAGAGGCCGCCCTGGAGCGGTTCGCCGAGTTCGCCAACGCCCCGGGGGCCAGGAAGTAGCTCGGCGACGAGGCCAACGGAGCATCGGCCGACGGCGATCGGTGAACTGTCGGAGCATGGTGGGGGTGCTCGCATCACGCCGGGCCTCGCTCACCAGCGTGCGGACCGGACGCCTTCGAAAGTACCGGTGGCTTCCGATGTTGGGCGCAGGAACCGTGGACTGACAGTCGAACGTTCTACCGTCCCGCACGGACGGCCGCGGCGAGGGCCTCGCCGACGGACCGGGCTCCTGGAGCGTTGGGATGCAGCGGCGCGGCCGCATGAGTGGGGATCAGTCCCTCGGTATAACGGTCGTTGGGGGCGGCGCAGATGTCGTGTCCGATGCTCAGGGTGTAGGTGTCGACGAAGGCGGCACCGTGCTCTTCGGCCGCCTTCTTCAGTACCGTGCCGAGGTGGTTGAGCGCGGCTTGGAGGTAGTTGGCGTCCTGCTTCCAGAAGGGCTGGACGGGGTGGCAGCCGTCGGTGCGCAAGTAGTTGCCATAGCCGACGACGAAGACCTCGGCATGCGGTGCCCGTCGAGCGATGTCGTCCAGGACGGCGGCGAAGGCCGGTGCCCAGGCGTCGATGCGGGCCCGGACCTTGTCGGTGCCGCCGCCGGTGTTCTCTTCCGCGCAGCTGGTGCCGTAAGGCTGCGGCAGCAGGTTGACGCAGCCCAGCATCTCGTCGAAGAGGTCGGTGTCGTTGCCGCCGATGGTGACGCTGACGATGTCGGTGTCCGGTGTGAGAGCGTCGTACTGGGGCGCGGTTCCCCGGTGCTGGGCGGTGCTCAGATGGTCACTGGTGGCGCCGGAGCAGCTGACGTCGGTGAGTTTCGCACCGAGGGCCTTGGCCGCGATGTGGGGGTAGTCGGACAGGGAGCGCAGACATACCAGGTCGGCCGGATCGGTCGGCGGCACCAGCGGCGCGGCAACGTAGGAATCTCCGAGTGCGACGTACCGCAGTGGTTCGGCCGCGGCCGACGCGGACGTGCCTGATGCCGGGGCCCATATGGTCCCAGTGGCCAGAACGGTGGCCAGGGCTGTGCGCAGGGTCGTTTTCAAGGACGCCTCCATTCGGCACATCTGCGGACGTGGTCCCGCTCTACCATGAGCTTGCTCGAGCAGGCGTGCTGCCGCACGGCGGTCTGCGGCTTCGCTGGGCCAAAGGGGTGATCTGCGACAAGACCGACCGGCTGGGGGATTCCCCCGGCGCCCGCGTTCCAGAACCGACCGCCAAGGACACTGCCACCACCCGGGAGCGGAACAGCGGCAGCGTCGGATGGGCGACCTTGGTCTGCGCAGCCAGGAAGGGCAAGGCCGCGGCCGCGGCACCGTCGTCGCTTCGTTGATGTCGACCGCCCACAGGGCGTCTCGGGGAGCGCGAGTACGTCTGCGACGAGCTCCCAGGGCCGGTGCGTCGTCGAGGACTCGGCGTGAGAAGAGACGTTCGGGCGGCCGGTTCCTCGAGCCATCCAACGGCGACGGCGACTGGCTCACGGCCATACCCGAAACACCGCGGTCCGCCGATCTTACGAGGGGTCGACCCGGACCCACGCTCGGAAGGGCGGGCGAAGCCGAGGCACGGTTCCTGAACCGCCTCGCGAACTGCCCCCCGTGTCGTATGCCCGAGCCGCGGCGACAGCGTGCTTCAGTGCCCCCATGCCCCACCCGGAACACGACCAGGAACAGGCCCGGTCCGTCGACCGCAAGGGCGGCCCCGGGCACACCGTTCTGCTCGCTCTCGCGCTCGCCGTTCCGGCGCTGAAGATCGCGTACACGGTCGGTGGGCGCGAGCACGTGCGGGACGTCATCGTCGGCATGGAGCCCGCCAACTGGCCCGACGTGCTGCTCGGCATGGTACTGACCGAGCCGTTGCTGGGGTGCGTCTTCGCGGTCGTCGTCTCTCGCGTCGTGTTCGCGCTGTTCGCGGCGCGCGGGGCCGTGCCCAAGAGGAGCGGATTCGTGCACACGCTGCGGCGGCTCGCACTGACCGTGGTCAATCCGCTGGCCGTCGGGGTGATCGCCGCCTGCTGCTACGGGGTGTGGTGGGGCCTTGGGACGGGGCTCCTGGCGTTCGCGCTGCGGGAAGGGGTCGTCGTCGAGTACCGGACCGGGCGGCGCGGGCGGCGGCACCACGACAGCGACTACGAGCCGCCGGGGTGGCTGCGGCGCGCGGCCCGCTACGAGCAGTGGGTCGCCGCGGCGCTGACCGTCGTGGTACTGCCGCTGCTCGCCGTCGGAGTGGCGGTCGACGGGCGGGCGTGGACGTCCGTCCTGGAGTGCCAGGTGCAGGACGGGACGGAGACGAGCGAACAGCGGATCATCGAGCTGGGCCGCAAGGGGAGCGGCGTCGTGGGCTGGAGCCTCGACCGGGAGGAGGTCGTCAACGGGGTCGGTTGCACCGAGACCGGGTCACTGCGCGTGCGTGCTGCGTGGTGGTCCGCAGGCGACTGACCTGATCTCCAACGTCCGACTCGAACGGTCCGTCGAACTTGATCACCCGGTTCGGTGACCGGCGGCGTACGCGGAAGCGGCCTTCGTCCGAGCATGTGCTCCGCGGTGCGGTGCCGTACGAGGACGGCCGGAGCGGTCGTACAGCCCTTGCCCGCCTTCGGCCCGCCGGTGTCGACCCACTTGTGGGCCGTGACGCGCGATGCGAAAGTGCCGTCTTGGGAGGACCAGGTTAGTTCCCTACGGTGACCTTGTCACCTTCATTCACCACGTACCCGGAGGGCCCCATGCCCGAGCTGCGACGCATCCCCGTCAACGGTGTCGAACTGAACGTCGCCCTCGCCGGATCCGGCCCGGCCGTCCTGCTGCTGCATGGCTTCCCGCACACCTGGGAGCTGTGGACGGAGGTCATGGCCGATCTGTCCGGCCGCTACCGCGTCATCGCACCGGACCTGCGCGGGTTCGGCGCGAGCAGCCGGGCCGTCTCCGGGTACGACGCGGGCACCCTGGCCGAGGACGCCGCGGAGCTTCTTACCGCGCTCGGCGTGTCCTCGGCCGCGGTGGTGGGCATCGACGCGGGCACCCCGCCGGCCTTCCTCCTCGCCCTGCGTCGCCCCGGTCTCGTCCGGCGCCTGGTCGTCATGGAGTCCTTGCTGGGCAGGCTGCCCGGCGCCGAGGACTTCCTCGTCGACGGGCCACCGTGGTGGTTCGGCTTCCACTCCGCCGCGCACGGCCTCGCCGAGACCGTGCTGGAGGGCCACGAGGTCGCTTACATCGACTGGTTCCTGCGCGCCGGCACCCTCGGCGACGGGGTGCCCCCCGCCGTCCGGGACGCCTTCGTCTGCGCATACACCGGTCGTCAGGCGTTGAGCTGCGCGTTCTCGTACTACCGGGCCCTGCCCGAGAGCTCGGTACAGATCGAGCAGGCAGTCACAGCTGCCCGCCTGACAGTTCCGACGATGGCGCTGGGCGCCCGGCCTGTCGGTGCTGCACTGGAACGCCAGCTCCGCCCGGTCACCGACGATCTCACCGGACACGTCATCGAAGACTGCGGCCACATCATCCCACTGCACCGGCCTCGCGCCCTGCTCACACTGCTGCTTCCGTTCCTGGCCGGTGAGGACGACAGAGCGGCCTGACCGGAGCGAGGGGCCGAGGACTACAAGGCGAGGCGTGCTGACACCGGGCCCTCCTCGGTTCGGTGATCCGGGCGCGGCGACGTGGTTCTGGCTCGCGTTGTGTGCCGGCATGTGCTCGACGACGGCGAGGACGCCAACCTCGGCAGGCTCAACGTGGGAGGCGTCGGCCAGCCGTATGAGCTTCGCTGTGCCCCGGGTCGCGTGCTCGCGGCTTGTCGGCCCACCGCTCGCCAGGTCGGCCAGGGCTTTCGCGATCTGCCGGCGCATGGGGGCGTACGCTGCGTCCGCCTCGCGGAACCCCTTCCCACGGCGATGCCGGTAACGGGGCCGAGGTGGTCCACGTCTTCCGTCGTGATGTCCCCCCTCGGACTCTCCCCGGACGGCCACGACCGACCGGCCACGCCTGACCCCGCCGAAGTTGCGTGAGGCCCTGATCGAGCTGGGCTGGAGGTTTCGCCGCCCTGAGCCAGCAGCAGCGGCATGTCCCCGTCGGCCGGTGTGCCGTTCACCGCGTACGAGTCCAGGGCGAGCGCGACGCCGGCGGCCCCGTCGAGGTAGCCGGAGACGTCGGAGCCGAACGGCACCTTCGTCATCGTGAAACGCAGTCCGAAAGGCAGTACCGGGTCGAAGGCGGAGACGAGTTCGGCGGCGATGTCGTCCCGCAGCTCGGCCGGCCGGGTGTCCTGCCACAGCTCGTCGAGCCGGCCGAGCTGATGCAGGGCCCCCGCCCAACCGTGGCACAGCGCATGGTCCTCGATGCCCCAGGCCGACCGGGGAAGGACAAGCAGCCGGTCCACCGAGGCGCGGGCGAGGTCCGAGAAATCCGTCCGGCCGAGCGCCTGTCCGGCCGGCCACTGACAGTCGGTAGACGAAATCAAGCCATGGATCAAAGGATCGGCCACTGCCGAGGGCGGAGTGGGTTGGTTGGGCCCCTCGCACGTGAAAGGCGGCAGCGCTGCCTGAACTGCCCGAGTGCCGCGCCTTTCGACCCGGTCGGGGAGCGCGAGTCCGACACCGAAGGCGCGGTGTCGACCTACGTCAGGGACAAGGGACTGCACGTCGACTCCATCGACGTCACCAGCACCCGGCCATCGCCGCCCTGACGACGCCGTTGCCCGGCGTGGGTCAGTCGCCGGGTGCGTACTGCGCACCGATCGCGGTCACATGCGAAACCGCCATGACCTCACCGGTCCTCCAGGCCGCGTGAGCCGACCTGTCACCCGGACCCGCGTCAGACCCACGTGCAGCGGTCCACCGGCCCGGCCCGGTCCATGGCTGCTGCCGTCACAGGCTCAGCAGCAGGTCCCGGACCTCGGCGGGCTGGGACAGGAACGGGTGGTGGCCGGCGTCGAGCTCGACGACGCTGCCGGCCCGGCGGGCGAACTCGCGCTGCAGGCCCGGCGGAGTACCGCGGTCCTGGGCGCAGACCACATACGTCGAGGACACCTGCCGCCATGCGGCCGCGCCGACCGGCTGCCCGGTCACCTGCACGCTCTGCCGGGCGAGGTGGTCCGTCGCCTGCCTCTGGATCTCAGGGTCGCAGTCCTGCAGGAAGGTGTCCACGAGCAGCTCGGGCCGAACCCCGAAGGTGCCGGCGTCGGGATCGACGTCGAGGAACGGTGCGGGGCTGCCGTCCCCGAACTCCGACAGGCTCTGTCCGACCTCGGGCAAGTAACTGGAGACCAGCAGCAGGTGGCGTACCGACCCGATTCCCGCAGCGGCCTCCGCGGTGACGATGCCACCGTAGCTGTGGGCGACCACGACGGTCGGCTCGTCTCCGGCCTGCAGCACCTGCCGCACCGCGGCCACGTCCTCGGACAGCCCCGGACCGCCGACGCCGCCGGGCCGGCCCACCTCGCCGCAGCTCGGCAGCGCCGGGGCCACGCTCGGCACCCCTCGCTCCTGCAGCAGCTCGGCGGTTCGGTGCCACCACCACGACCCGTCCCGCACGCACGCCCCATGCACGAACACGACCCTCATAGCTGCCTCCACGCCTGCCTTGACTGCCTGACTGCCTGACTGCCTGACTGTCTTGACTGCCTGACTGTCTTGACTGTCTTGACTGTCTTGACTGTCTTTCGATCAACGGTAGACGTAGCAACCGTTACGTGAAAATGTGGGGTCGTGGGCAGACGACCGCAACCGCAGATCAAGGAGAGGCTGCTCGATGCCTGCGCTGACCACGCTCTCGCGCACGGCCTCCCCGACCGGCTCGAGCCGCTGGCCACCGCCACCGGGACCTCGGCCCGCATGCTGATCTATCACTTCGGCACCCGCGACGCCCTGCTGCGGGCCGTCCTCGGGCGTGCCCGTCAACGCCAACTCGACACATTCGGCGACCTCCTGCGGGTGCGACCCGACGAGCCCTACACGGCCACCCTGGAGCGCGCCTGGACCTCCATCACCGGCCCGGACGGGCAGCCGTACCTGCGGATGTTCGGTCAGCTGCGCGAGAGCGCCGAGCAGCAGTTGTGGCCCAACTTCCGGCGCACCGCGACGACCGACTGGCTCGGGCCGCTCGAGGAAGGTCTGCGCAGTATCGGTCGGCCGGATCTGGCGACGCTCGTTCTCGCTGTCATCCGTGGCCTCCTCATGGACCTCGATGCCACCGGTGACACCAAGCGCACCGACCAGGCCTTCCGTGACTTCCTCGGCGCAGTCGAGAACTTGTCCCGAGATTGCCGGTGGTCGGGTGACGTCGGGTCGTCCGCGGAGTAGTTGGCGGCCGAGGGCCTCTGCTGTCCACTGCACCCGCGGTAGCGCCAGCTGGGCATCAAGCCCGCCCCGGCGGCCCTGAAGGGCGTTGCGGGAGCTCGGCGTGGAGTGGGCGTGACAGCGCCGCCGTCCGGCCGTTGACCCGGCCGGCCACGCCCGGGTACGCAGGGAGGCCCCGGGCTGTCATGGCGCCGCTGGACTTTCCATCGACGCCCGTCATCTCTTCACACGACTGCGCACGGCAAGAACCGCAAGCCCGAGCAGAGCCGGCTCGACGAGGCGGCTCGTCATCTCGACGTATGTTCCGGCGGTGGTCAGGTCCTGCCCGGAGGCACGGAAGATCACCGAATTCGCCACCACTCTCAAGGACTTCTCGAACCGCGCAGTCGACAGACGCCGACGGTACGGCCCTCCCGGGTTGGCCGGGTCGGTCTTCTTCGTAATCAGGGTCACGCTGCGGCCGTCGATCCCGCCCTTGCTCATCAGGTCCGGATCGCCCTGCGGCAGCCCCCACAGCATCATGGCCAGCACGGTGGCCGACATGGCCACACCCAGCCACGCCAGAGCACGGGCGGCCCGCAGACCGTACCCGGACACCGCCCAGTACAACCCAAGGATCATCCGCTCACCACGGGGCGCCTCGAGGTCATGCCGGCGCATTTCCATCTCGCCGTAGTAGAAGTCGGCCGCGCCCGGCTCGTTCTTGCCGTCCTCCAGCGCTTTGCGCAGCTGCCGGTAGACCGGTGCGAGAACGGCGGGCTCGTGCGTCTCGACGCCCTCCGGGGCAGGCGTCCACCCAGGGGTGCCGTACCGGCTCGCACGCCAGTGATGCTCCTCGGCCAAGGTCCGGCGCCGCGTCCATCGCACCGGCAACCAGCCCCGCCGGGACACCCCCTCAGGCGGCAGCGGCAGAACACACCGGCCCTCGAGCCTCAGGTGGTCCAGGTGGACCGTCTCCACGAATCGACAACCCGTCAGGTCGACGTCGGCCAGCACCAGGTGTGCCACATCCACACCGCTCACCGACGTCACACGCACCCGGGCGTCGGTCAGGCCCGGCTCGTCGATCTGCTCGTCCAGGGGGGAGACGAACGGGCTGGACCGACCCGCGACGGTCACCGGGAACTCAAGTACGGCGTCGCTGATGTCGACAGCGGCGTGGCGCAGCCGAAGCGCGGCAGTGGACGCCCAACGCGTCCGCCGGCAATGAAGGTCGCCCGCGGCGACCTCCAGAGTCACCGCGGACTCAAACACCGCGTCGGACAGGTCCACCAGCCCCGGGCAGACCAGGGGGCCGATCACGGCCGTGCCGCGGAACACCGCTCTCCGAAAGCTGAGGTCGCCCTCCGGGCGGGCCTGGCAGAACGACACGTCGCCGCCGATCTTCGCCCCGGTGAACGTGGCACCCGTCTGGAAATGAGCCTCGGAGAACAGCACCTCCTCCCCCAACTCCGCTCCGTCGAAGCACGCTCTGCTCCGATGGAAGTGCGCCCCGTCGAAACAGGCAGGGCCGGCGATCACCGCGTTCTCGAAATCCGCGCCGTCCTCGAAGTAGGCGCCGTCGAAGTAAGCCCTGCCCTGGACGACGAATCCGTCAAAGCGAGCGACGCCCAAGAAGCGCACCCCCGTGAAGTGGGCTTCCTCCCCCGTGGTGGCGCCTTTGAACATCGCGCTGCCGCCGACGTGGTCGACGCAGAACCGAAGCACACCCCCTGTGCGGGCTCCGTAGAACCAGGCGTCGGCGTCTATGACGGTGGATTCGAGCCACAGTTCGTCGGTGACTTTCGTGTTCCCGAACCTGAGGTCCTGCTCGAAATGCGTATCGCGGAAATAGGCGCTCCCCTCGAACACCGCGGCACCGAGGGAGCAGAAGCCGGAGAAGTTGATCTCCTCGAACGTCACATCGCCGGAGAACCGGGCCTCATCGAACTCCGCCTGCCCGAGCAGAGCACGTCCCGTCGCCGGATCCCGGAGCCGGGTGAGCACCTCGTCCAGAAGTGCCTGTGTGAGGGGAGTGCCACGGTGGTCGATGTCGGCACCAGGAGCCAGACCGGCGAGATACGCGGCGCGCTCTCCGGCGTCCAGATGCGCCAGGCAGGTCGCAGAGGTCCCGGCCCTGCGGCCTCGGCAGCGTTTGCCGCCGGCGTCACTGTGCCCGCACTGCGGCCAGTCAGGAGCGTCGTGCGCGTCGGCCTCGGACTCGGATGTGATGGCTTACTCCCTTCCCGTCTCACGCGGCGAAGACGGTGACGTCCTTCCGGTCGAAGCGCTTCGGGCTGTCGACCACCGCCTCGACCCACCAGCGGCCGGGCGTCGCCTCCAGTTCCGCCCGGTACCGGTCGGTTCCGTGTTCCTCGAAGACGACGGGCTGCTTGGCCGTCCTGCCCGACCGCCACATGAATGTCCGCAGATTGCGCCCCTGGAGGTTGTGTCCGAGCAACTCGACCGCGAACGGCCGGCCGGCGACGACGGCGGAGGCAGGGAAGTGCAGAACGATGCCCTCTTCCCCGGCGAGCATGCTACCCGGAGGGCTTCCCCTCCGGACCGCGGCGAGCACGTCCCGCAGAGCGGCGGAGCTCGCCATGTCCGCGTTGCGGAAACCGGTCCAGAGCATCGGGCTCTGATCCCCGACGGCCCAGTCCGCGAGGGCGGACAGTCGCGGCACCGTGCCGTCCCCCGGCCCCAGGGAGCTGTTGTCGCCGGAGGTGAGGTGCAGGCCGTCGGAGGAGAGCGTGATGGCCTCGGGCGTGGGGTAGTCACCGCTGGCCAGGCAGTGGACCGTGTACGGCAGTCCGCCGTCGGGGTCGGTGCGACGGTGCCCGTCCCTCGCCGTCCTGAACTGCTCGTGGAAGTCGAGGACATCGCGGACCGCGGCGGCAGGCAGGCCGGGAACCGGATACCGGTGGTCGGTGACCATCCGCGGCCGGCTCTTCCCCTCGGCCCGGACCGCGGCGTACATCGGCAGCATCTCGGCTACCGCGGGCAGGCCGAGGGCCCAGTCGCGCAGTACCTCGTTCAGCCTGGCACGTGCGTCCGCGCCCGGACCGCCCGTGCCGGGAACCGCGTGCCCGGCCAGAAGACGGGCGGCCTGCGCCAGCCCCTTCTGGGGAGTGCCGAGAGTGACCAGGGCCCGGGCGGTCCTACGGCCGTCCTCGCACTCAAGGTAGTGACGCCCTATCAGGCCGCCCGTCGAGTGGCAGACCAGAATGACTCCGGGGTCGTCGGGACGGTCCGGGTAATGCGCGTCGACCTGCTCGCTCCATCGGTCGAGCTCCCGCGTCACCCGTGTCCTCAACTGCCGGGCGACCAGCCGGTGGGAGAGTCGCCAGTCATAGGTGAAGGAGACGAACTGCGCGGTGAGCGGGTCGCCGAGCGCGGCGCGGATGTCGGGGTAGCCCGCACAGGTCATCAGGCCGGGCACCGAGTCCGGAGAAGTGAGCAGTTCACCGGTGTCCAGACGGAAGCGGCCCTCGGGCAGCGCGTCGCCGAGTCCCGGTGGCAGGGCCACCTCGGCCAGCGTCCCGGCCGTGGGCGACGAGTGGATCAGGGATTCGCTGCATCTCGCCCAGACGTCCTGGCCGTCGCGGCACAGTCGGGTGCCGAGAAAACCCGGTACGAAGACCACGAGGTCATGTTCCACTCCGCTTCCTCCCTCGCCAGTTCCTGCGTTGTGGCACGGCTGCCACCCGGTCCGCGGTCACCGCGCATCGGCCGCGAAGAAGGTGCGCGGCAGTCGGATCAGGTCGCACCGGTCGTTGCCCTGTAGCGCCACCACCAGACCCTCCGGGTCGGGAGCGGTGTCGACGGCCTGGACGTCGTAGCCGCGCGAGGGGATCCCGGGGCCGTCCAGCCATCTCCTGGACCAGACGTCCCACGCGGGTGAGATCATCCGCTCGGCACAGAGCAGGAGCACGGGCCGCTCCACGGGACCTGCGAACACCAGCGAGGTCACTTGGGGGAAGAATCCCTCGAGTCGCTCCGGCGGGTGGAGGCCCTCACCGGAGCAGTCCTTCACATACACGCTGCCGCTGTCCGCCCAGGCCAGCAGGGGCAGGGATTCGGCGTCCTCCTCGTCGTACAACTCCCCCAGGGCGAGACAGGTGGGAGTGGCGCCCATACGGATGCTCTGCTCCACGCCTTCCTCGTGCTCCCGCCATACCCTCAGCTGGTCTCCCAGGTCTCCGGCGATCCAGTACGTGCCGTCCCTCATGACCCTGGCGTCGATGCCGCAGAAGCCGGAGTCGGTGCTGATCTCGCCCGTCGTGTTCTCGGCGGACGGGACACCGGCCGGGATCTCGTACCGGGTCAGGCGCCGGCCGTCCGGTACGCACAGACGCAGCGTCGCCCGGGACGGGTCTGCGACAAGGCTCAGCGCTCGAGCCGGCTGCCCGGCATCACCGCCCAGCGCGATGTCCTGATGGGCCACCACGGACAAGTCCTCGTCGAGCCGCCACAGTCGTACGGTTCGTCCGGCCGCGGCGGCCACCGCCCAACCGTCCGCCACCCGGACCGAGTCCACTGCTGTCACCATTCTTCCATGGGTGAGCTCGGTGGCAGGGTGGTCGGCGGGGGCACCCGGCTCAGGGCGGGACACACGCACCCGGTCGCCCCAGGTCCGGCACAGCAGGGGCGGCCCGCCGGGCGCCGGGGCCAGGGCGACCGCGGGGCGCTCGTTGCTCGGCCGCCGAGGAGTCTCGTGGCCTGCTTCCAGGGCCGGACCCACGTCCACGAAGCGGATGTCCGGGCCGTCGGCCACCGCAAGCAGCCCGTGTCCGCGGGGCTCGAAGGCCATGGCGCCCTGCCTGGGTGCGTCCAGCTGGAACGCCGCCTCGCGTCCGGGTTCCTCGACGGACCAGATCCGCACGACGACTTCTTCGTAGCCGGCGAGCAGCAGTTCGTCGCCGTGACGGCCGAAGGCCAAACCCTGTGCCTTCGAGCGGAACTGCGCCACGCGTCGCACGGTTGGTGGACCGCCGTGGACGGCGTCGCCCGTCTCGCAGCACCAGACGCGCACCTGGTGTCCGTCGGACACGGCGAGCCAGCCGCGCTCCGGAGTCGTGGCGCGGCGCGGGGTACGGGCCGCGGCCGCAGCCAGAGCAGGGTAGTCGAGTGCACCGAGTTCCACCTGCTCGGCGCGGAGGCCGCCGACTCTGTTGACAGGTCGGTCCACCTCGAACAGTTGGGCTCGTTCCCCCGCGGCCAGAACGAACAGGCGTGTCCCCATGGTCACAGCGGCGAGATGCCGCACGTCCACCGTGCGGATATCCACCAGGTGGGTGCCCAGCTGCTGCATGCCGCTCTTCCAGAACCACACCCAGATACGGGACCCGTCGGCCGCCAGCGCGACGGTCTCCGTGGCCATCTCGGCCGTGGCCAGGGCGCGTACGGCGCCGCCCCACCGGTATTCCTGGTCCGGGACGCGGGCACCGGCGCGCCAGAAGTACACGGCTTGGTCGTCACGGGCGACGGTGACCCAGCGGGGCCCGGCGCCCACCTCCCGCACCTCGCTGAGAATGCTCCCGCGTTCACCTCCGGAGCGGGGAAGCCGGCGGGTCAGCAGCCGGGCGCCCGACTCCGGATGCAGGACCTGGATCTCCCCCAGTCCGCCGGCCGTCAGCGTGTCCGCTGGCTGCAGTGCCGCCGCCTTGGTCCCCGCGCGCCAGCTCAGCGCTCTCGCTCCTCCCAGAGGCGCCGCACGACGCCATTCCGGAGGGGCCGGCCGAACGTCGGTCCAGTACTCCTGCCAGGGCAGGAAGCCGTCAATGCGCTGCAGGGCCCGGTAGGTCGCGTCCCGGTGGCTGACGAACGCCGTGGCGCTGGTCAGAGCCTTCCGTGCGAGCAGGTCCGGCAGCGACAACGGGGAGGAAGCGCGGGGAAACGAACCCGCGACCCGGCCGTACAGCGCGGCCCCGTCACAGTTCCGGGCGAGACCTGCGGCGAGGGGCAGCATGACATCGGGGTTCGTCCTCATGAGAAAGTGCACGTCCTGGAAGAGTTCTTGCAGGACGGCCGGCCCGACCTGGGCGGCATGGGCACCCAGGTACTCGAAGGTGTAGTCGTCGGCCTCGCTCCAGTCGGTCCCGGCCCGGGCGCGCAGGGTTTCGACCACCCTGCGGTGTGCCTCCTGTGTGCTCAGTCCCGCGTCGGAGAGAAAGAAGTCGCCGTAACTGGGATGGGCCAGCTGGTGGCGAACACGGTTCGCCGCCTCCCGTCCGCCCTCGTTCCGCGTGGCGACGATGCCGCCGTCGGCGTTCCGGCAGACCTGCCGCACGTCCTCGAGGGTGAGCTCGGGCGTGCCGTCGTCGCGCAGCGCGTTGGACAGTGTGAGCCAGGTCGCATCCGGTGTCAGCCCGGGTCCCTGGATCACCGCCAACGCCCGCAATACCTCACGGGCACGCTTCGCGCCCGGCTGCCTCTCGAGATGTCCTGTCTCCTGCGCGAGCCGCCTGCGCAGGTCCATGCCGCCGTTGCGTATCCACGACAGGAGATCGGCCTCGGTGACGACCTGGGTCCGGCGGGCGAGTTCGGTCGCGACCAGACGGGCGACCAGGAACGATCCCTGACTCTGCGCAGCGATGGTCTCGGCCGTCCAGTCACGGTCCTCCTTCCGCCGCCCGTCCCCCCGGTACGGAGAGTGCTCCCCGTCCAGCACCGACATCGCCATACCGGTGATACTCGCGCGCGCCTCCGCGTCGTCTCCCAGCACGACGGGTTCGACGCTCTGCTCGAGTGTGTCCAGGAGCGACTCCTCCTCCGTGGGGGCGGTGGTGCGTCTGCGGGGCTGGGCACGTGTACCGACGATCACGCGGACGCCCGGCAGCCCGGACAGCGGGTTGAGCAGGTGACGGGCGATGTCGTGTGCCTGGTCCGGGAGAGCCTCGTCCAGTGCGTCGAAGAGCAGGTTGACCGAACCGGCCCGATCGACCAGCTCCTTGAAGGCGTCGGCGTACGTCTTGGACGTCACCCGTTCTTCCGGCAGGAGGGGCGCCCCGTCGACGTGCGCCAGCACCTCGCGAAGGGACGCGGCCAGCGAGTGGGCCGACTGCCCCCTGCAGCTCAGCGCCGCGTGCACGGTTCCTGCCCGGGGCAACGTCGCAGGGTCGAGCTTCGGACCGAGCGTCTCTCGCCAGCTCTGCAGTGAGGTGAGGGCCAGGCGGCCGAGCAGTGCCGTCTTCCCCGTCCCCGCCAGGCCGGTCACCGCGAGCAGCCCTTTCGGGTGAGTCTCCATCCATCGCACGATCCGGCTCAGAGCGTCCCGTCTGCCCGCGAAGTGACGGCTGAGGTGGCTTCCCTCCTCCAGACCGAACTGCTCGGCCTCGATCCACGGCTTCCGTCGTGTCATCACGGCCGGCCTGTACTCCGGACGGTCCGACGCATGGAAATACGGGTTGTCCAGGAAGTTGTTGGGCAGCGCGCGTACTTCGATGCAACCCGGTCTCTGCGCGGGGTCGTCGAGACCGGCGGCCGCGGCCTCCGCGTCCACGGCGTCCCGCAGATAGGGCAGGGGTAGGTAGAGGGCGGACGGTTCGAACGGGCGCGCGTGGTCGGGCGCCACGAAGTCCGGTTTGGCCAGTGCTTCCTCCAGCCATTGAACCCAGCGACCCTCGGGTACCTGCGCATCGGCCCCGGACGTGCCGATGACGGTGAAACCCGCCCGCCGGGTCTCCCTCGCCCTGTACACCGTCGTGTTCCGCTCCAGGTCCAGGGCGTGGCGCAGCGCCTCGTTGAGGGAGTTGTAGCCGTGCGAGGAGCAGGCGTCGACGATCAGAAGGGTGTCGGTCTCGTACTCGGGCCGAAGGAGACGGCCCACGAGATCGACCAGGGAGACGGCTCGCTCGGGTTGAAAATCTCCTGACTGCCAGGAGTCGGAGCAGGCGAGGAAGTAGCCCTCGTCTCCCAGCTGGACGCCGTGGCCCGTCCAGTAGAGGATCTTGCGTTCGGCGCTGTCGGCGAGGAACTCCTCCAGACCGGTCCACAGTTGCCGCCGGGTGGAACCGACCCGGTCGACGGGGAGACTCTCCCCGAACCCCAGTTCCTCGCGCACGGTCTGCGTGAACCGGCGCCGTACCTCTGCCAGCCGGGGCCGGTGCAGCCGCTGCCGCATGCCTTCGTCGGGATGCGTGTAGTCGGACACCGCGACGGTGCCCACCAGGGAAGAGGAGCGCCGCTCGGTCTTCAGAAGCGTCAGCTGATCGCTCACGTCGCTCCGTATCATGCAGTCGACGGCATCCCTCTCATTCCATTCAACCTTATTACCACTGGAGTTGACGATGCGTGACAGATTCACCGTGGTCGGCCGGGCAACAGGCTGCCACCTCTTCGAGGGGGACGGGACGCGGCCCATCCAGGAGGAGAACGTCCGCGTCCGGTACACGCCGGAGCGCGTGGAGTTCCCGGAGGAGATCGGGGCTTGGCGGCGTTCCATCGAGGCGGAGGAGGAGCGCAAGGAGGCCAGCGGCCTGCCGCACCGCTGGAACAACGAGCGCTTCGCGGTCGACCGGGTCGTGGTGACTCGCACTCACCTGGCCGAGGAGCCCGTGGTCTCCCTCTCCCTGCGGGACGCCGACTACTTCGACTTCCTCACCACGTCGCTCAATCTGGAGCGGCAGCAGGAAAACGGCCTCACGCTGCGCAAGCAGTATCTCGAGGACAAGGATCCGGCGGAGGCGCCGGCTTGGATGAACTGCAGTTTCGGTGTCAATGTGGCCCTGGAGACGGGCAAGGACGGCAAGATGCTGTTCTCCCGGCGCAGCGCCCAGGTGGCTGGGCCGAACAGTGCGCGGTGGAACTCCTCGGCCAACGAAGGCCTGGCCCGCGAACACGACCTGCCCAAGGACGGCAGCCCGATCAGCCTGCACGCGGTGGCCCGCCGCGCTCTGTACGAGGAACTCGCCGTTCACAGGACGGACAAGCTTCGTCTGGAGCTTCTCGGTTTTGGACTCGACCTGGTCAATCACCAGTGGGCGGGTTTTTTCCGGGCGGTCCTGCCCGATCTGGACGAACCGACGCTGCGCCTTCGTTGGACGCGAGGCGTCACCGACAAATGGGAACACGACCGCTTCGAGTTCGTGGACTCGGACCCGGAGTCGGTGCTCGGCTTCATCGCGGACAAGCCGGAGGACAGGTGGACGCCCTGCGCACCGACCCTCTTCTACCTCGCCCTTGTACGCGGTGCCGTGGAGCGCGGCAACGGTGACCCGGCCGGCCGGTTCGACGTGGAGCGGGCCGAACAGAACATCATGTCGGCCAGGGGTCTGTGAGGCGAGGGGCCGGTCCGAGACGTCTCGACGGATTGCCCATCCAGACCTCTCCGTGGCCGAGGACGTCCGAGGAACACCTGCGCGGTGACGGTGGCATGGCCCTGGAGCACGACGTCGGCCGCCATCATGGTGTGCGGCCTCACGATCACGTGATCGCCATGGCCACTCCCGGCCACACGCACACCGTCGGCATCACCAGGTCCGCCCTCTGCACGTAGTTGTTGCCACTGTCATCGCGGAACTCGCGGCCGGGTAGGGCTGTCGTGTCGGATGACCACTTCTTCTTCGGTGACCATAAACGCTACGGAACTCACGTCGATGAACTTCGCTTCATCCGGATTGACCAGCTTCTTGTAGTTTTCGGAGGCAAAAAACGCATGATGGTCTTCCCAGCTTTCGAACCAAATTTCGGTCAGGCCGTCGTAGGCGGGGCTCGGGTAGTTCTCGGCGCGCACCGGGTGGGACACGGTGTACTTCCGCACGTAGCGCTGCGCCTCCGGAATTGAGGTGAACAACGGGGCGTGCCGATTCCGGTGATACTCGACGAATCGCTCGAAAGACATTCCTTCGATGCGGTTGATCATGAAGATGAACTTGAGCACCGGCTTCTTCCTTCTTCCTCGTAAAGCCGCGTCACCGTTCAGCTGCAGGGGGCTGCAGGACGCGCGACTGCACGAGTTAACCTAAACGCTCACATTGATGTCAGGGGCAAGCCGTTGTGACCCAGTGCACAATGAGGAGACGGGATGCGGATTGGTGAACTGTCCACCCGGACGGGGGTCAGCCGTCGGTCGCTGCGCTACTACGAGGACCAAGGATTGCTCGTCAGTTCACGCTCTCCCAGCGGACAGCGTCACTACGACGAGGACCACGTCCGAAGGGTGCGCCTCATACAGGCGTTCCTGGCCGCAGGCATGTCCAGCAGCACCATCGCCGAGATGGCTCCCTGCATGGCAGAGCCCAGCAGGCACAGAGCGCGGCGAGCCCTGACGATCATGAATCGCGAGCGAGCTCGGCTCTCTTCAGCCATGGACGGCATCGCCGCTGCCAGGTCGGCGCTCGACCACCTCATCGAGGACAACCAGAAGTACCTGGCGAAGGACACAGACGACGAACCCGGGTGGACCGGGGCGGAGGGGTAGGCGGAAGGAGGCCCACTGCGATGACCGAGTGCCCCCGGGCCGCTGGGCTCGGTTCGCCGGGGCGGGGCGTCGCCGAGCCCGCGTCGCGGGATCGTCAGTCCCGCGCGTCCTGGCCGGCACCACCGGTGACGGCGGTCACCTGCTCGGGGGTGTACCCGATCTCCGCCAGTACGGAACCGGTGTCCTCGCCGAGTTCGGGGCAGGGGCGGCGTACTCCGAGGGAGGAGTCCGAGAAGCGCACCGGCTCCCCGATGACCCGGTAGGCGCCGACGTGCGGGTGCTGCTGGACGTCGAGCATGTGCCCGTTGGCCCAGTAGGCGTGCTCGCCGGCATGGTCGAGGTTCATGACCGGGGCGAACGGGATGGAGTGCGCGGAGCAGAAGGCCTCCCACTCGGCGGTGGTGTGCCCGTCTGTGTAGTGGGCGATGAGCTCGTACAGGTCTCCCACCTTGGACTGGAAGTTCTCCGGGGTGAACCCCTCCAGCTTCTCCGGATGGCCGACGAAGGCGAAGAACGCCTCCGCGTCACGGTGGTTGTACGGCAGGATGCATGCGTAACCGTCCTTGGTGGGGAAGGCCATGTGCCCCGGTTCCAGGGAACGGGGGAAGCCGACCGGGCCGGCCGGCGGCTCGTAGGCCTGGCCGCCGATGTGCTCCACGAGGGTGAAGGCGAACATCGTGTCCGCCATCGGCACCTCGACATGCTGCCCCCTGCCGGTGCGCTGCCTCCCCAGCAGGGCGGCGAGCACGGCGTAGGCGATGGTCATGCCGCAGACCTTGTCAGCCATGGCCGTGGGGATGTAATAGGGCTTGCCGGTGACGCGCCGCATCAGGTCGACCATGCCGGAGGATGCCTGGATCACCTCGTCGTAGGCGGCGTAGTCGGCGGCCGGGGAGTCGGAGCGGAAGCCCTGGGCGTTGCAGTACACCAGTCGCGGGTTGCTCTCTGCCAGGTCCTCGTAGGTGAGGCCCAGCTTTCGCAGGGCTCGCGGGCGCATGTTGGTGACGAGCGCGTCGGCCGTGGCGATGATGTCCAGTGCGGCCTGCTTGCCCTCGGGGCTCTTCAGGTCGAGGCGGACGCTGCGCTTGTTGCGGTTGATGTTCAGCGCCAGCGCGCCGATGGTGTCGGCGTCCCGCTTGTGCAGGCGGCGCATCACGTCCCCGGCCGGGGGCTCGATCTTGATGACGTCGGCGCCGAGATCGCCGAGGATCTGGCACGCGTAAGGACCCATGATGACGCTGGCCAGGTCGATGACGCGCAGGCCCTCGAGGGGACGGGTGCCGGTCGTCGTGGTGGAGTCGGTCATGGCGGTCTCATCCCTTTGCGGAACGCTGTGCGGAATGCGGATGCGGATGCGGCGGAGGCTGAGCTCGAACGCGGGGGTGGCAGGCCGACGGATCCGGCGGTGCGAGCCCGGTCGGACGGCGACCGGCAGGGCTGACCGACGGCTCAGACGAACGCGCTGATGCCGGTGGTTGCGCGGCCGACGATGAGGGAGTTCATGTCGCGGGTGCCCTCGTAGGAGTAGAGGGCCTCGGCGTCGGCGAAGAAGCGGGCGGCCTTGTACTCCAGCAGAATGCCGTTGCCGCCGAAGACCTCTCGGGCCCAGGCGACGGTCTCGCGCATCCGAGTGGTGCAGAACATCTTCGCCATGGCCGCCTGGGCGTCGCTCAGCGTGCCCTCGGCGTGCAGCTGGGCCATCCGCACCGCCATGGCCTGCGAGGCGGTGATGTTGGCGAGCATGCGGGCCAGGAGGTCCTGGATGAGCTGGAAGCTCGCGATCGGCTTGCCGAACTGCTCGCGCTCCACCGCGTAGGCGCGGGCGGCTTCGAAGGCGCCGATCGAGCAACCGATCGCCTGCCAGGCGACACCTCCACGAGTGACCTTCAGCACGCGTGCGGTGTCGCGGAAGGAATTGGCCCGCTGCAGGCGGTTCTCCTCCGGGACGCGTACGTCGTCCAGGACGATGTGGGCGTTCTGCACCCCCCGCAGGGAGATCTTGCCCTCCAGCTTGTCGGCGGTGAAGCCGGGCGTGCCCTTCTCCACCACGAAGCCCTTGACCTGCCCGTCCGCCTCGTCGTGTGCCCAGATCACGACCAGGTCGGCGAACGTGGCGTTGCCGATCCACTTCTTCTCGCCGTTGAGCACCCAGTCGCCGTCGTCGCGGCGGGCGGTGGTCAGCAGCCCACCGGCCGTTCCGGAACCGACCAGCGGCTCGGTCAGTCCGAAAGCACCGATCTTGCGCCACTCGACCATCTGCGGCAGCCACCGCTCACGCTGTTCGTCGGAACCGCACTCACGGATGGAGCCCATGCCCAGGCCGTTGTGGACACCGTAGAAGGTGGCGAACGACGGGTCGACGCGGGACATCTCCATGCTGATGAGGCCGCTCAGCAGCGGGCTGCGGGCGGTGATGCCGGGGGCATCCCCGGGGATGCCGGTGATGCCCAGGTCGCGGATCTCGTCCACCATGTGGAGCGGGGACTCGGCCCGGGCCCACAGTTCGCCGGCGTTCGGCTCGACCTTCTCGCGCAGGAAGGTACGGATCCTCTCCAGCGTCTGTCGTTCCTCGGGCGAAAGGAGGTCCTTGATCCGGAAGAAGTCGCCTTCGACGGCGGACGGGTCGATCTTCTTGTGCTGCGCGGACATGATCGTCCTTCCATGGGTGGAGACATGCGGTGCACCGAACCAGAGTTCCCCGAACCCGGCCAGTGGATCCGGCACCTCTGAGGTGGCTCGGTGGGTGTACGCACCGCTACGGACCGCTCTTCCAGTGACTCCCAGGGAAGTGACAGGTCAAAGACCAGATCCCGACCGGGCTCCCAGGCCGCGCCAAAGCGGAGAAGCTCCACCCCGGACCGGGCTTCGTCGCCTGCGCCCTGCTCAGCCAGGCGCGGCACGCGACGGGGGCCCGGGAGGGGCACCTGGCCCAGCTCACGGGCCTGAACAGGTCCACGATCAGCCGCCAGGTCGCCGACCTGCGCCGCTCAGGCCTCCACGTCCCCTCACCCGGCGGCGCGGGCCGTCGGGTGAGGGGACGTGGCCTCGAGGGGCTTACTTGTGTTCGACGTGTCCTGCCGAGTTGGGTCCAGTCGTCAGCGACTCACACGCGTCCTGCCATGTGGTGGCGCCCGGGTGAAGCTGGGTGTGGAGGTAGGCCGCGGTGAGCCGGGCGAGGGCGGCGACTCGCTCGGGGCTCTCGTCGGTGGTCTCGGCGGCGTCGTATCCGGCGATCCCGCCGAGTCCGTGCTCCGCGTCGAACAGGGTGAGCAGGGTCTTGGGTGCGGGGGCGAGGGTGTAGGGGTCGGCGTGCCAGTCCGGTCCCATGTCCGTGAAGTGCCGGGGGTCGTCCTTGTCTCCGGCGACGACCAGAGCGGGTGCGGTCATGGTGGAGAAGTCGACGGCGCCGATGATCGGCCACTGTTCGGCCATGGGCCCGTTGAGGACGTCACCGCCCCTACCGGGCGCGGCGAGGAGCACGCCGGCCTTGATCCGGGGCTCGGCGAGGTGCACCACCTTCCCGGTGTCGGGGTCCTTGAGCCCGGCACCCAGCAGGAGAGCGGCGGTGAAGCCGCCGAGCGAGTGTCCGACAAGGGTGACCTTGGTGTGGTCGATCCGTCCCTCGAGCTGGGGCACGGTGTGCTCGATCACGTCGAGCCGGTCGAGGACATGAGTCATGTCCTCGGCGCGGGAGCGCCAGAAGTCGGGGGCGCCGGGTGCGTCGGCGACCAGATGGCTCAGTGTCCTGGAGGTGAGGTGGGTGGGCTGGATGACGACGAATCCGTGGGCGGCCCAGAAGTTGGCGAGCGGCGCGTAGCCGTTGAGCGAGGAGAGGTTGTTCGAAGGGCCGTGACCGTGGGAGAGCAGGATGACGGGGAGGCCGGTTCCGGTGGCGGGTACGGAGACGCGCACCTCGAGGTCCACCGGACGTCCCGGGACGGAGAGGACCACGGGGCTGAAGGACAGGACCGGCACGGGCGTGCTCAAGACGTCGACGCCGGACGCAGAGGATGTACTCACGATGTGGCTTCCTTTTCGGTGGCATGTGCCGTCCGCCGGTCACCTGCGACCGGCGGCGGACACAGCAGTCAGGGGCATCCCACTTCGGATAAGCTGAAGCGGAGCGCCGCTCCACTAGTATTCGGAGCAACGCTCCGTTTTGTCAATCGGTGTGGGAGGAGTACGTGATGGCCACCGACAACCCCGCAGGGGAGTCACCGTCCCGTGGCAAGCGGGCCGACGCCCAGCGCAACCGGCAGACGGTGCTGACTGCCGCCGCAGAGGTGTTCGTCTCCTCCGGCGTCGACGCACCGATCCGCCAGATCGCGGCCCAGGCGGGCGTCGGGATGGCCACGATCTACCGCCACTTCCCGACCCGTGCGGATCTCGTCACAGCCGTCTACCGCCACCAGATCGAGGCATGCGTCGAGGCCGGCCCGAACCTGCTGGCCGGCGCCGACTCCCCGCTCGACGCACTGCGCCAGTGGATCGACCTCTTCGTCGACTTCCTCGTCACCAAGCACGGACTCGCCGACGCCCTGCAGTCCGACAACGACCGCTTCGCCGCGCTGCACGCCTACTTCCTCGACCGTCTGCTGCCCGTCTGCGCCCAACTGCTCGACGCTGCGGTCGAGGCCGGTGACATCAGCCCCGGTACACAGCCCTACGAGCTGATGCGTGGCATCGGAAACCTCTGCATCGGCCACGACAACGACCCCCGCTACGACCCCCGACGCCTGATCGCCCTTCTCCTCCAGGGACTCCAGCGACCTCACGCGTCCTGACGCCGACGGGCGGCATCGCGACCTGGTCCCTCCGCGCTGCCACGCGCTCCGAGCGGCCGCCTCTCAACAACAGGAGACGTCCGTACCACCCGCAACGTCGGCTCGTGCGGCGTCCGGAAGGTTTTGCGCCTGGACCTGAACCGGGGCGGCCATCGAGCAACCGGTGGTCGACATCGCGTTGCGGCCCGGCACCGGCGCGTCCGACATCACGGTGCCTCGCGACGCGGTCGGTGGTCCTCGCGCAGCACGGCGCTGTCGCGTACCCAGCGGCTGGGGAAGCCGTGGACGGCGAGGCCATCCACGGCGAGACTCTCCGCATCACCCGTGCCCACAGCCGCTGAGCACATCGGAATGACTCGTCTAGTGTGTGGCGAGCCGCTCCAGCAGAGCGGCGCTCTGCGCCAGAAGCGCCCGCTCCTCATCCGTGAGTTCGTCCTCGATGGCCTGCGCGAGCCATCCGGCCCTGCGGCCACGCTCCGCTTCGAGCGCGGCTCGGCCCGCGTCCGACAACTCGACCAGCGACTTGCGGCCGTCCGTGGGATGTGCCCGGCGCGTGATCAGGTTCTGTTCCATGAGCAGCCCCACCGCCCGGGCCATCGACTGGGGGCGTACGCGCTGATCCGCGGCGAGGTCACTGGTGGTCATGGCACCGTCACGGTCGAGTGCGCCGAGCACGGCGACCTGGCCCAGCGGGATGCGGTCCTCGTGCTTGACGCGTCGGGTGAGCTTGCCCATCGCGGTGCGCAGTTCGACGGCGATGGCGGCGGCTTCCGAGGTGGGCATACGGCATTTTACCACTGTTGGCCAGCGAAGCTGCGCAGCTGACCTGCACAGCAATTCTGCACAGCCACACTGAGCAGCATTGCTGTAGGGTTTGTCTCGTCGGGCCCAGCGCCAGCGTTGTCGCAGCCGGGGCCACGGCACACGACAACGGGAAGGACCTCCCATGTCCACAGAGGCAGTCGGAACCGTCGACGCCGCCATCGAGACCGTCACCGCCCGCCGGATCATCGACAGCCGGGGCAACCCCACGGTCGAGGTCGACGTCGTCCTGACGGACGGGTCCCTGGGGCGCGCAGCTGTCCCCTCGGGCGCCTCCACCGGCGCCCGGGAGGCCGTGGAACTGCGCGACGGAGACTCCGCGCGTTGGCACGGCAAGGGTGTCGACCGCGCGGTGGCCCACGTCAACGGGGAGATCGCGGCGGCCGTGTGCGGCCGGGACGCGGCGGACCAGGCGGGTCTCGACGCCGCGCTGGTCACCCTTGACGGCACCGCCACGAAGTCTCGGCTCGGCGCCAACGCGATCCTCGGCGTCTCCCTCGCCGCCGCCAAGGCCACCGCGGCAGCCCACCGCCAACCCCTCTACCGCTACCTCGGCGGCGCCGACGCCGCCCTCCTGCCGCTGCCGATGATGAACATCGTCAATGGCGGCGCCCACGCCGACAATCCGCTGGATTTCCAGGAGTTCATGATCGCGCCCGTGGGTGCGGACACCTTCGCCGAAGCCGTCCGCATGGGCAGCGAGGTCTTCCACACCCTGCGCCGTGATCTGCTGGCCGCCGGGCACTCCACGGGCGTCGGTGACGAGGGGGGCTTCGCGCCGGCGCTGCGTACCGCTGAAGAGGCGCTCGACTTCGTGATGACCGCCATCGAGCGCACCGGCTACCGGCCCGGCACGGACATCGGCCTGGTGATGGACCCGGCGTCGTCGGAGTTCTTCCGCGACGGGGTGTACGACTACGCGGGCGAGGGGGTGCGCCGCACTCCCTCCGAGCACGCCGACCACCTGGCCAGGCTCATCGACGCCTACCCGGTCGTCTCCATCGAGGACCCGATGGCGGAGAACGACCTGGACGGCTGGCGCGAGCTGACCGCCCGCGTCGGCGACCGCTGTCAACTGACCGGCGACGACGTGTTCTGCACCAACGAGACGCTGCTGCGCGAGGGTATCCGCACCGGCGTCGGCAACTCGGTTCTGGTCAAGGTCAATCAGATCGGGACCCTGACCGAGGCACTCGCCACGGTGGCCACGGCCCACCAGGCGGGCTGGACGGCTGTCATGTCGCACCGCTCGGGCGAGACGGAGGACACCACCATCGCGGATCTGGCGGTGGCGACCGGCTGCGGTCAGATCAAGACCGGCTCGCTCTCTCGCTCCGACCGCACGGCGAAGTACAACCAACTGATCCGGATCGAAGAGGAGTTGGGCGACTCGGCTCGCTTCGCGGGTCGCTCCGCACTGCGGCGGGCATGACCAGCGGGCCAGCTTCTTGGCGCCGTGCTCGCCCTCGTCCCTCCAGGGACGACGAGGCACAGACAAAGCCGTGGACCCACCCCGTTACTGGCGTGGGCCCACGGTTTCCCGAACGGCGGCTTCGCGGACGAAGGCCGGGCGACAACTCAGTTCGGTTCGGGAGCCTCGTCGCCCTCGGCCTTGGACGCCTCGTCCCCCTCGGCCTTGGACGCCTCGTCTTCCTCAACCTTGGGAGCCTCGTCTCCCGCGGTCTCCTCGCAGAGGAGGATGCCGAGCTGACACAGGGTCGGGCCCAGCAGCGGTACACGCTGCCCCATGGCAGGGGTGGAGGGCTCAGGTGCTGCGAACGCAACACTGGGTGCCGAGAGTGCGCTGACGGTCAGGCCTACGGCTACCGCCGCACGCGCCACCACTTTGTTCGTGATCATGCCTGTAGAACGAGCCAGTCCGGTTGTGGTTGCGCCCCCGACCTCGTGGGATTTCTGACGGCACGACGCGGGCACCGGGCGAAAGTCAGAAAGGAGGATGGGCGCAGGGGCGGCCTGTAGCGGATTCGTGCTCGGGCTGCACCGGATGCGACGTGCCGTGTCACGCCGGAGCATGGCCTCATGGACGATGGAAACACCACCAGTGCGGGGCGGGAGAGCGGGACCGGCCACGCGGCCGGGGCTCCCGCTCACCCGTCGCTCGAGGAGGCCTGCCAGGCTCTCGTTTCGACGGGCTCATACGTGATGACGCCGGACGCCGTCTCGCAGTGTCTGGGCGTGGAGAGGGGAGGGTGGGCATGGTTCGCCCGGCATTGGGACGAACTGGCGCTCGACACCTACGCGGCCCAGACCGGGACGCGACGGCTGCGGCGTTACGGACACTTCTCCCTGTCCCGAGCGGGAGACATCGTGGTGAGGCCGCACGTCGCGTTCGTGCAGCCGCAGGAGAGCAATCCACTGTATGTGGAGGTGGACCGCCATTTCGAACCGTTGACCGACGCCTTCGTGGCCGAGCCTGTCCTGACGTCGTTGATCCGTATGCTCGGTCAGGTCGCCGCATGCCTGGATGACGCGGACGAGTGGAACGTCAAGGTGCACCCTTTCAGGGTCATGGCCGAGGCCGACGGCGAGGGGCAGCCCACGCCTGAGGGCCGGCACCGCGACGGAGTCACTCTGGTGACCTCCTTGCTCATCGACCGGGTGAACGCTGCCGGAGGCGAGAGCACGGTATACGACCTGGACGGCGCAGCACTGATGTCCACGACACTCAGCCGGCCCGGCGCCCTTCTGCTGGGTGACGACCGTGCGACGCTGCACGGCGTCTCACCGATTCGCCCGCTGGACGCCTCCCTGCCCGCGTACCGAGACGTCCTGGTCACCACCCTTACGCCCCGCTGATCGTGTCGTCGAAGCCGGGAGTACGGGCGGTTTCCCGCACCAGCCGGTCCACCGCCCCTGCCGGACCGGCGCCGCCCCCGGCCCAGGCGCGCTGTCGGCAGGCTCCGTCGCCGTGCCTTGCCAGGTGCCGCACAAACGTGGTGACCGTCTGAAGGTCTCCGTACTGTTCCAGCACCGGGCGGACGTGCTGCACCAGCTGGTCAGCGAGCTGTGCCACCGGCCTGACGCGCCCGGTCAGCGCGTCGAAGCCGCTGCCGCTCCAGCCGTCACGGGCGGCACGCCAGCAGGCAGCCCGGAGCACTTCACTGTTCCACGCGGGCCCCGGGTCACCCAGCTGGGCCTTCCCGGCCGCGGTGACGACCAGGCTCCGCAGCAGCACGGCAACGGCGACGGTGTCGTCGACGTGCTGGAGAACGTCCATGGCGCGGATTTCCACCGTGGGCAGTCTGGGATTGGGGCGCAGGTCCCAGAACGGCATGTCAGGCTCGAGCATCGCCTCCGTATCGGCGATCACCACAGCAAGCCGTTGGTGCTCCTCCAGCGAGGCCGCGTACGGCGGCGGCCCCAGGCACGGAAAGCGGCTCCTGATGACCGAGCGCCAGCTGGCGTACCCGGTGTCCCGGGCCCGGTGAAAGGGCGAGTTGGCGCTCAGTGCGATGAGCAGCGGCAGCCAGGGCCGCAGATGGTTGACGGTGAGAACGGCCAGTTCACGGTCGGGAAGATGAACGTGGACATGGAGCGCGCTGATGGCGAAGTCGTCCATCATGGTGCGGTACTGCTGCCGGCCGGCCTGGTAGCGCGGGTGGTCGCCCACGTGAGCCGGCCCGTCGCCCCACAGCACCGGTGTACCCGACGCGCACAGGGCCAGCCCCTCGCCGCCGGCCGCGTCTACCAGTGCCCTTCGCACCCGCGCCAGGTGGCGGCGCAGCTCACTGGCTGTCCGGCACGGCGGGGTGCGGCCCTCGACCTGGCACTGGGCGAACTCTTCGGCGACAAGGTCTCCGATGTCTCCAGCAGCGTGCGCGGCGACCTCGGGGCCACCGGAGACCGGCAGGCGCGTGACAGGATCGACAAGGAAGTACTCCTCCTCCACGCCGACCGTGGGCAGGGAGCCTTCGTCGGCGGTGGCGGGGGCGGGAGCGGAACGCGAGTCGTTGGTCACTGCTCCAGCATCATGCGCCCGGCCCGCCCCGTCGCCCGGCACACGCGCTGCCCGCCGACCTCCCCGACAAGCTCGCCCTTTCAGCCCTGGCCCCTGTGCAAGTGGGCGGCGGATCGCGGTCCGCGCCGCGGTGCCACGGGGATCAACGCGGCATGCCCGAAGGACGTCGCAGTAGCCGGCGCGGTGGCGGCCACGGCCGTAGGGCCCGTTCTGCCGACGACGTCCCTCACTTCAGGTTCTTTTCCAGGGCCGTCAGATAGCTGTCGATGAAGTGGTCGCGCACTCCGTCGCTGCCGGGCGCGAACAGGTCGGCGGTCATGCCTCCGGCTCGGTCGGTAAGGCCGCCGATCAGGGGGCATGGACTCGTGGATCCTGCCGCGGGAGTCGATGTACCGGAGAGCGTCGACGTGGGTGTAGTGGGGCGGTGGCGGCAGTTGCGGCACGATGTCGTTGTTGTTGACGAAGCGGTACATGCGCTTTGCGAAGCCGGTGTTGTAAGCCGTGGCGAGTGTGCTGTCGCAGGTGCGGGGCTGGCCGAAGGTGTAGACGCCGTCAGCCGCCAACCGCGGCTCCTCCAGGTACATGCGTGCACCGGCGAGCATGGCCAGCGCCCCGCCGAGACTGTGCCCGGTGAACCACACACTCTGGCCGTTCGCGTGGAACTCCTCATGGGCGCGCATGACGTCGGGGTAGATCGATTCCAGGGCCTCGGCGAAACCGTGGTGCACATGCCCTGTCCCGCCTGGTCCGGCGCTCGGCGGGGTGGCGCCGTCGGTGAGCCAGTTCTTGATCTGCACCGGCTCGGTACCCCGGAATGCCGTGATGATCATCCGGTCGCCGGCCATGGTGTAGGCCTGGGTGTCCTGCAGGGGGAAGGGCGGGGTGAACCGGGTCTCGTGGTGGCGCACCCGGTCGAAACCCCAGGCGGATGCCTGCTGCTCGATGGCGGGCTTGTCCTTGTAGGCCAGAGCCGCGGCCTGGGCCATGCAGTAGGCGTGCTGCAGGCTGTAGTCGGTGGCGTGGTGATCGATGACGGCGGGAACGACCACAGGGCATTTCTTCCTCGGACGACGAGTCGGCAGACGGCCGGCGCCGACGCGCACAACCGTCCTCACAACCCCTACCGTCGGCATATGCCGACCAGACCCCGCGCTGGAAGGAACCATCCGAAGGGAGCACGCCCGACAAGCTCGGCAGTGGCCGACTGCGAGGCGACGAAAGCCCCACCCTTCGGTTCGGGCCCCAATTCTGGGGAGCGGCACGGCAAGGCCACGACTTCACCCGGACCGACTTCGCCGACCGGCTGACTCGTCCCCCGTGAGAGCTACGTGCAGGTGTCCACTGTGGGGTGACGTTTTCTGATCACCGTTTCCCTAGCGTTCAGTTCAGCCGCAGGACCCCGGCCGCGGCCCGGACGAGGAACCGGAAACGGGAACAAGAAAGAGTCGTCATGAAATTGGTGTGGCAGGTCCTGGCCGTGGTCGCGGTCAGTGCGGTCGGCGGTCAGAGCGTCACCGCGGTGCAGGACAACCCGTGGCTCTCGCTCCTCCTGGGCGGCCTGACGGTCGTGCTCTCGGTGTTCGTCTACCGGTGGGTCGTGGGGCGCACCGAGCGGCGTCCGGTCACGGAGCTGGCCCGGGAGGGAGCGCAGGGGTCGCTCCTCCGGGGCCTGGTCATCGGCGTCGTGATGTTCGGATGCGTCATCGCGAACATCTACTTCCTCGGGGACTACGAGGTCCACGGCTTCGGCTCGCTGACCGGAGCGATCGGGCTGGTCGGCTTCATGGCCGGCGCCGCCATCACGGAGGAACTGATGTTCCGCGGCCTGCTCTTCCGGCTCGTGGAGCGAGGTCTGGGCACGTACATCGCGCTGGCGCTGTCCGGTGTGGTGTTCGGCGCGGTCCATCTGCTCAACAAGGACGCGACCCTGCTGGGCGGCATCGCCATCGCGATCGAGGCCGGTGGCATGCTCGCCGCCGCGTACGCCGCCACCCGCTCCCTGTGGCTGCCGATCGGCGTGCACTTCGGCTGGAACTTCGCGGAGTCCGGCATCTTCGGCACCGCGGTCTCGGGCAACGGCGACACGCACGGACTGCTGGACGCCTCGATGTCGGGCGCCAAGCTGATCACGGGCGGCGAGTTCGGCCCGGAGGCCAGTGTGTATTCGATGGTGTTCGGTGCGCTGCTGACGATCGCCTTCCTGTGGCTGGCCCGCCGGCGCGGCAACATCGTCCCCCGGCAGCGTGCCGAGCGCGTCAACGCCCTCGCTACACTGACCCGGTGAAGAGCCCACAGGTGGCCGGCCAGCTGTGGCGTCGGCTCGACGTCACCGTCCGCGACCTTCCGCTCGGAATACTGTTCCTGGTCGCGTCGTTCCTTCCGGGACTGCGCGGCCAAGGCACGGTGGTCGGGGACCTGCCGACCCGCCCCTTCGACGCGCTCGCCGTCGTGGTCCTCGCCCTGGAATGCTTTCCGCTCGCGGTGCGCCGACGGTGGCCGGTCGTCTCGCTCGCCCTGGTGACGTGCGGCTTCGCCCTCGACCAGCTGCGCGGCTACCACTCGGTGGCCGGTACCGCTCTGCCCCTCGTGCTGATCAGTGCGGGCTCCCATCTTGAACACCGCAGGCGCACCGCCGTGATCCTCCTCTCCGTGGCGTACGTGCCGCTGGCGATCGCGCTCTCCCGACTCGGTTCGGGCGGCGAGACGCCGGAGGAGTTCGTGACGTTCTACCTGGTGCTGGCCCTGGCCTGGGGGGCGGGGGCGTGGCTGCGTTCCACCCGCGTCGCGGAGGCCGAACGCCGTGAGCGCGTCGCCGCGGAGACCCGTACCGCCGAGCGCACCCGGATCGCCCGTGAGCTGCACGACGTGGTGACTCACCACGTGACCGCCATGGTCGTACAGGCCGAGGCCGCCCGCTACTTGACCGCCGCTCCCGAGCGGCTCGAGCAGTCCCTGTCCGCCGTCAGCGACACCGGCCGCCGCGCCATCACCGACCTGCGCCACCTGCTCGACCTGCTCAACCCCGACCACGACACCGGCACCGGGAGCGCGGAGGCCAAGGACTCCAGGACACCGGCCGTCGGCAGGGTCCTCACCCTCGTCGAGCAGACCCGCCGCGCCGGACAGCCGGTGGACTTCACCGAACAGGGCACACCACCGGCGTCGACCGGAAGCGCCGACCTCGTCGCGTACCGGGTGGTGCAGGAAGCGCTGACCAACGCGCTCAAGTACGCTCACGGCAGCCGGACTTCCGTTCAGGTACGGCACGGCGAAAGGGAGATCACCGTGGAGGTCAGCACGGACGGAAGCGGCTCACACAGCGCCGCCGCCGTCGGCAGCGGACGGGGCCTGACCGGCCTGCGTGAACGCGTCAACCTCCTGGGCGGCGACTTCAGCGCCGACAGCGGCACGGACGGCGGCTTCACCGTACGGGCACGCATCCCTGTCGGCAGCACCTCGTGAGCGCGCCGATCCGGGTCCTGGTCTGCGACGACCAGATGCTGATCCGCACCGGCCTGGTCACCATCATCGACGCCCAGCCCGACATGGAAGTGGCGGGCGAATGCGGAGACGGGCAGACCGGAGTCGAACTCGCCCACAAGGTACGGCCCGACGTCGTCGTGATGGACATCCGCATGCCGGTCCTCGACGGCCTCGAAGCCACCCGCCTGCTGGCCGGCGCCGGAGTACCCCACCCCGTCAAAGTCCTCGTGGTGACCACGTTCAACCTGGACGAATACGTCTACGAGGCCCTGCGCGCCGGAGCCAGCGGCTTCCTCCTCAAGGACGCGCCCCCGGACCGGCTGCTCCACGGCATCCGGACCGTGGCCGCCGGTGCGGCCCTCCTCGACCCCGACGTCACTCGCCAGCTCGTCGGCCGGTACGCCGCCCGCATCCGCCCCACGGAGAAGACCTCCGGCGACATCCCGCTCACCCCCCGCGAACTGGAAGTCCTCCGCCTCATCGCGGACGGCCTCTCCAACAGCGAGATCGCCGCGGCCCTCTTCATCAGCCAGGAGACCGTCAAGACCTTCGTCTCCCGCATCCTCACCAAACTCCAGCTCCGCGACCGCGTCCAGGCCGTCGTCTACGCCTACCGCCACGGCCTGGCAACCTGACGCCGCCGTGTGGCGGCGGCGCGTCGGGTACGTGACGTCCGGCGTCCGCCAACTCCGTTGGAGTCTTGATCATTTCCTGGGCGGAACATAGGTTGCGATCCATGACGACAGTACGGATCGGTGTGATGTACGACCGCGACTGGGCCCCGGAAGGGCTGCCCGGGTTCGCGCGGGAGGTCGAGGCACTCGGCGTGGACGACCTCTGGGTGGTCGAGGATCTCGGCTGGAACGGGGGTGTGTCCGCCGCGGCCGTGGCATTGGGAGCGACGGAGCGGCTGCGGGTCGGCATCGGGATCACGCCCGCGCCATTGCGCAGTCCGGCCCTGCTGGCGATGGAACTGGCCACGCTGGCACGGGTGTTCCCGGGCCGACTGGTCGCCGGGGTCGGTCACGGCGTGCGGGAGTGGATGGTCTCGGTCGGTGCCGCGCCGCGCTCTCCGCTCGCTCTGCTGGAGGAGACGATCGGCTCGGTCCGTGCGTTGCTGCGCGGGGAGCGGGTCGAGCTGGCGGGCCGGGAAGTGCGGCTGGACGGCGTCCAGTTGGTGCACCCGCCCGTCGAGCCGCCGCCGGTCGTTGCGGGAGTGGTACGGCCCCGTTCCCTGGAGTTGTCCGGGCGGGTCGCGGACGGCACGGTGATCGCCGAGGGGCACGGGCCCCGTGAGGTGGAGACGGCCCGGGCGCTGGCCGGCAAGGGCGGCGCCGGGCCCGATCACACCGTGACGGTGCTCGCCTTCTGCTGCGTGGGAGACGATCCGCAGCGGGTGGCGGAGACGCTGCAGCCTCAGGTGGAGGGCCAGGGCGCCTGGCTCGGCCGCCCGGCGGACCAGGTGTTCGCTGTCTCCGGCCGCGCCGGGGAAGCCGCCGACCGGGTCCACGAACTGGCGGCGGCTGGCGCGGACACGGTCGTCCTGCGGATGGCCGGCCCCGAGCCGGTGCGACAGCTCGGCTGCCTGCTGGAGGCCCTTGGCCGCTAGGCTCTGTCGTCGTATTTCCCGTCGTCTCCCGAGCGGGCAGGCGGCGTTATGTGCGTGCTCCCGGCGCACCGGGCCCAGACCCTCGTACTGGATGTACTTGGGTCTGGGCCCGGTGCGTCGATGAGGCCGGACAAGGTTGATGTGCAGGCCTGGCATCGCGGCGAGCTCGGTCATGCGCGGGCGGCGGTCGCGGAGGATGCCGAAGAGACCCGAAGTTGGGTGAGCAAGAGGTCGCGCTCGGCTCCGATGCGGGTGAGCACGCCCACCACCTGGAAGGTGCTGCCCACGAGGGCATCGGAAGTCATCTGCCCACGTCATTCGTCATGCTGTGCGGTACGAACCACCGAGTTGGGGAAGGCCGGCTCGCTCAGCGCGTCCCTCGTTCGTCCAGGACCGCCCTCAGCCTACGCGGGGCGCAGTGGACGCGGGATTCCGCCAGGACGACGGCGTACTCGGCGTGGCGGGACCGCTCCCAGGACCAGCCGAGGGACGAAGCGAGATTCAGGCTCAGAAGACTGCGGCCCCTTCTTCTCATGTCACCGGACCGTCGGTCGGACCGGCTACACCTTCCGGGGCGGGCCACCCGCCGCCCGGGGAACGCCTGCGATACCGTGCTCCCCCAGCCAACGGAAGAGCGAGGCGCCGAACCATGCGTGCGCCTCCTCCAGCGGGTGCTGCATCTCGCCGGTCGGAAACCGGCCGACGATGTCCGTGTAGAACGAGACACGCGAGTTCGTCACCGAACCGCCGTACACGGTCGCCGGGTCCAGCCCGCCGAGCAGCCGTCGGGTCTGCTCGTCCTGCCGGAACCGGAGAACGTCCCAGGCGAAGACGTATCTGCCCTGAACACCCCTGGAGCGGAGGTAGCCGTCGAGCATGAGCCAGTCCAGCGCGAAGTTGGTCATGGCCCCCTGGGCGCTCCACAGGTGCCGGTAGTAGGCCTCCGACAGTTGGTCCTCGATCTGGATCCGCCATCGGCTCAGGCGGTGCCAGCGCAACTCGTCGGGGATGTCCGGCCGGAACCCGTGTCCTTTGTCCCGTCGGCGTGTGTAGCACTCGTGACGGGAGAGACCGGTCCACATGCAGACCACCAGCACCTCTTCAACGGGCACTCGGTGCGCTGCGGCCAGGCGGTCGAGTTGGCCGACGGTCGTACGGACGACCCGCCGGTTCGAACCTCCGTCGCAGCCCAGGTTGACCCACGGCACACCCAGTGCGCCGGCCACCAGGGCCGGCCACGCGTCCTGTGCACGCCCCAGCTCCGCTCCACGGGTGTAGCTGCATCCGTTGGCGACGAGAAGGCGGATGGGGCGGGACGTCACGGAGTTCAATGGACGCGCACTCCTTCCCGATGCCCGAACGACTCGGCTTCCCGCCAGGTGTTGACGAGGGGTTCCCCACGCGAGTTCAGGCTCGTGTTCAGGAGCACGGGGCAGCCCGACTCGGTCTCCCACTGCCGCAGCAGTTCGTGCAGAACGGGATGCTCGAGCCGGGAGACGCTCTGCACCCGGCTGCTGCCGTCCACGTGCACGACAGCGGGGAACGCCTCCGGTGCGCGACACCGTGCGGTGAACTGCATGTACGGGGTGGTCGGCACAGGCACGTCGAAGTACTCGTGCAGCAGCTCCTCCCGGATCACGGGCGCGAACGGCCTGAACTTCTCCCGTCCCTTCACTCTGTTGACGCGGTCCTTCATGTCCACCGGCCGGGGGTCGGCGAGCAGGGACCGGTTGCCCAGCGCCCGCGGCCCGAACTCCGCGGCGCCGTTGGCTACGGCTGCCACGCCGTCCGTGCTCAGGCTGGTCACCACGGCCGGGATGTCGAGGTCACGCTGGATCGGGGTCCCCAGGTACGGCCCATCCCACCGCAGTGCCCTCCGCAGCCGAGCGGCGGCGGCTCCGACGCTCGAACCGGCGTCCCCGGGGTTGGGGAAGATCCACAGATGAGGAAACCCGGCTTCGCGGGCGATGACGGAGTTGGCCACGCAGTTCAGTGCCACTCCGCCCATGAGGATCAGGTGGGGGGCACCGATCTCCTTGCGCGCCCAGGACGCGGCCTCGACGAGCACCCTCTCGGTGACCGCCTGCATGCTCGCTGCGAGGTCCTCCGGGCGCGCGTCGGGCAGCCAGTCTCCGATGCCCCGGTGGACGTTCGTCGTCAGTCGGTAGCCCGGTGTGTCCAGGGACATCCACGTGTCGAGGATGTCGTCGACGTGGCGTGGCTGCCCGTAAGCGGCCATGCCCATGAGGATGTACTCGTCCTCGTTGGGCTTGAAGCCGCACCGTCGGGTGAAAGCGCTGTACAACAGCCCGAGGCTATGGGGGTAGCGGCGGCGGTAGCGTAACCGGAGCCCTGATTCCGGGGAATAGCCGAAGATCGTGAAGCAGTCGAACTCCCCGATGGCGTCGGCGACGATGACGGCCGCCGAGTCGAACCCGCTCGTGGCGATGCCCGCCCAGGCATGCGCTTCGTGGTGCCCCACGTACGAGACGGGCGTCCTGCGCGGCAGGCCGACCGTTCTCAGGTACCGGCGGGGCAGGTCGGACGTCGACAGGGCGTGGCCCCACTGTCCGGCCCGCAGGTGCCGTATTTTCTTCACTATCGGCCGCTCGTACCAGACGACCTCGTCCGGTAGGCCGAAGCTCCCGGCTTCTCGGATCAGTTCGGGATGGAGAAAGGCATCGTTCTTGATCCGGGAATAGCGTTCCGCATGCGCGGCGAACACGATCCGGTCATCCTGTACGACGGCCAGGGACGCGTCATGAGAAAGCGCCGATATCCCCCAAGTGATCACGGCATCGGCCGGTTCACTTGTACATGAACGGGTCGGAGCGCCGCAGGCGCCATTGTCTGACCGCCCACGCCATCCGCTGAAACAAGGAACGCGTTTTGCCGATCATGGTCCCCCCTCCCCCAGCCCTGCCCGACCGAGTCCGTGTTCGAGTGAAGCACGGGGCTCCCGAAGGAACAAGAGCGCCATGCGGAACGGTCTGGACCCCTCGACGGGAACTGCCTATGGTCCCGACCATGACTGCTGCCGCAGACCAACCGTCGCGCCCAAGGGTGGACGGCCCCGCTGCCGAGGCCGAGGCGCCGGAGAGTCTCGCGGAGGCCTCGCTCACGAAGTGCGATGAGCGCCAGTACTACCCCTCGCCGAAGGACTGGCGCGAGGTGGTCCTGTATTCCATCGTCGTGGACCGATTCCAGGCCTGGTCCCCGGCGACCGTCGAGGGAGATCCGGTCGATGGCTGTTCACGACACGGAGGAAATCTCCGAGGGCTGTCGAAACGACTCGATTACATCCGTGATCTCGGTGGCACGGCGATCCATCTCACCCCGGTCGCACTCAACGGCCATGGCTCTTATCACGGGTACGCGCCCCGGCATCTCATGGCAGTGGATCCGCGGCTGGGCACGATGGAGGATCTGCGGCAGCTCGTCTCCAAAGCTCACGAACGGGGCATCCGGGTCGTGCTGGACCTCGTACTCAACCACGCTGGTCCCGTCTTCGAGTACGCCGACGGAAGCAATCTCTGGAGAGGGGCGGAGGAAGCCGCGGACGTCCTCGACGACGGGATCGGCATCCGGCCGCTCGAACTGGCCGCACCTCAGCACTTCTCGCGGCGGGGCGTCATCAACGACTGGAACGACACCGAGCAGGAGACTCTGGGGGACTTCCCACCGGATTACCGCAGACTCGCGACGGAGAATCCCGATACACAGCATCTTCTTCGGTTCATCGCATGCTGGTGGGTCCGGGAGACCGACATCGACGGAATCCGTCTCGACGCGGTCCGGCACATGGACCGCACCTTCGTGGCGACGCTGTGCGAAACCGTCAGGAGGTACGCCGGAAATCTGGGAAAGGACAACTTCCTGGTCATTGGTGAGCACGCGGGCGATGACGACACGATGATCTCCTCCTGCTTCACCCTCGGGTTGAATGCTGTCTACAACTACGGGGAATATCGGCGCCAGAGTTGGGCCCTCCATGGGCAGGCATCCGCGAGAGAACTGGAGGAGAGCTTCGACACCGCGTCGAAGGCCTTCGGCCGTGATCACGGTTTCACCATCAGATTCATCGACAACCATGACGTCTACAGATTCCTCCGCGACGGCGAGCCTGCAGGGCGCCTCCGCGTCGCCCTCGCCCACCTCATCCTGTCGATCGGCATCCCCATGCTCTATTACGGCACCGAGCAGGGGTTCCGACAATCCACGCAGCGGCTGGCCCCTGAGAACCTCCGGGATCCCGCTGACCCGGAGAATCGGCAGGACATGTTTCCCGAGGGAAGATTCACGTCGCCCAGCTCCGAAGGCGACAGCTTCGACGGCTCTTCCCCTTTCTTCCGGTGGACCCGACGGCTCATCGAACTCCGTGGACGGCACCGGGCACTGCGCCTCGGGGAACAGGAGGTCCTGTTCTCCGAACGGCACCGACCGGGAATCTACGCATTCATGCGCCACTACGGGGGCGAGCGCGTGTTGGTCGTCTTGAACACCGACTCCCGACCTGTCTCCCGGAGGCTTCCAGTGGACGCGCTCTTCGAACCGCAAGCCCCCATCGGGCGAGAGCCCCTCCCCTGGCACCCCGTCCTGCTGGACCTTCTCCTGCCGGGCCCGGCAGTCACGGTGCAACGGGTGCGCAGGGGACCGCTCGTCGCGGACATCACGCTCCCCGCGTTCGGTGTCGACGTCTTCCTGCCTTCGGCATAACGCATCTCAGGCTTCTTCTGAACCCTGCTCTCAACGCCGACGCAGGGACGGAGTCGGGGAACAGGACGGCTGCGCGCGGAGCGGGTCAGCAGTCGGGAGCACTTCCGCAGTGTGGCAAGGGGACGGCCCTCGGGGGGATCCGAGGGCCGTCGGCCAACCGGGCGTCAGAACAAGGTGACGTCCCTCCAGACCGGGGAATTCAGCGACTCGGGGTCTCCCAGGCTGCCGTCCGGCGCTGCCGGATGCAGTGCGAGTTCCCCTGCCCCGTCACCGGTCACCACGTCACCGGTTCCGTCGGCGTTCACGTCACCGACGACAGCCAACTGGGGACGCTGTGCTGCTGCCCAGCCGGCCGCGGCGACCGTCGTCGGTGTGCCCAGGTCCCACATCTGGCTGGTGCCGTAGTCAAGAGGGAAGAGCTGCAATGTCCCCTGCTCCGCGTCTCGGGCCCAGAAGGAGGGCGCACCCGATTCCGAGGGCGTGTCCGAGAAGTGCACCGACGTCGAACTCCAGCCGCTCGTGCCCAGGACGGACGGCTCACCGACCCATAGCCCTTCCTGCAACTGCAGTTCGAAAAGCAGGAGTCGGTCGGATTCCACGGCCAGCAGCATGGGACTGGAGTCTTCAATCCGGTTCAACGCGATCCTGGTGACGTGGGACCAGTCGTAGCCAGTGATCTCCGATGACGCGCCGAACCCACCGAGACCGTCACCGGGGTAGGCGAACAGCTTGCCGTCCTGGAGGGCCACGATGTCGTTGCGGACATCATTGGCCTCTTGAGGACCGTACCGGTTCAGGAGCCAGCCGGCCCTTGCCACCGTGGCGTGCGACCAGTCCCTTCCGTCAGCCACCTGGGAGGCAGCGAAACCCCCACCCTCGACGCCCGGTGACAGGACGAGCTTGCCGTTTTCGCCGACACCGAGCAGGTCCGGGTGGCCGTCGCTGTTGTAGTCGCCGAACCGCTCGATGAAGGGATACTGGACCCAGTACCCGGCATAGACGCGATCGGAGATGTTGCCCGCTCTGTCCGCCGTCCGGGCCGAGATGCTCGCCGGGCCCGTTCGCTCGGGAGTGATGAACGTGGCCGTGACGGTTCCCTCCGGTCCGATCGGGATGCCCTGGCCTTCCGGGCAACCGTAGAGCTCACGTTCCGGGTCGAAGCAGATGCGGGTGGCCTCGGTCCCCTCCGGAAGGGTGAAACGTACCGTGCGCGGCGTGCCGGGCGGCGCGCCCTGGGGATAGGTGGCTGCGTCGAGGAAGGAGACGGCAGGCTCAGCCGGTCTCGTCCTGTCCATGTTGAAGCCGCAGGCGGTGGTCCACGGTGAGGTACCGCCCGTGCCCTCCAATCGTGCTTGCCACCAATAGTTCTCCTTTTCGGGAAGTAGGTATTCGGGCACGCGCACGGTGGCGGAGCCGCCGACGCCCGCTGGGATCAACACGTCGAGTACGGGCTCACTGCTGTCCTGCTGTCGCAGGACGAACCGGGCGTGTGGGTGGCCTTCGGTGTTGCTTTGTCCGTCGACGCCCACCGACAGACGCACGTCCGTGTTCCCCATCCAGGGCAGTGATCCAGTGGTTACGCAGTTCCCCCCGGGATGCGTCTGCGGGTTGCTCGGCGTGTACGGGTACTCCGCAGCGAGCGCCGGGCTGCCGCCCAGCAATCCGGTGGCACACACCAGAGCCAGCACACCGGCTCTGAGTGACATGCTGGTTCTCCTCATGTCCCCCTCCTCCAACAGCCCTTGACGACTGGGGAAAACTTACCGGGCGGCAGTGACAGCGACCCAGCCATGGACAAGGCAGGGACACCCTTTGATCGCACGCCTGCTCCTCGCTTCCTCGCCCAGCCACTGCCGCAGCAGCGCCGCGCTGTCGGCTTCCGCCGACGGCGCCTGAGCGCCAACCGGCAAGCGCTGCTCACACTCGTCCGTCTGCGGATGGACTCCCCTACCTGCCGACGCCGTCCACACCGCGTCGACAAAGGCGTTCGTCCTCCTGGACGGACGATACTGCGGGCCCCGTGGTGTCACCTTGCTGTGGCCACGACGCCCGGGAAAACGGTGGATTCCGCCATGGCCCGCTGTACGAGGCGGAGCCCGGACAAGGCCTGACCAGCCCGGAGCCCGTGTCTGTCCGGGACAGCCGACCGCGTTCTCCTGCTGGCAGAACGAATGGTGCGTCCCCGGCGGCTGCTCCGGCGGCCGTGACACTCGTACCGGGTCGACCCGTGCAACGACCAGCAGGGGTACTTCTGCGGCTACTACTGCTGAGGCGTTCGGCGACCTCATCACTCGGCGAAGTCCGGTGAAGGCCCCGCCTCCCGGTGCCAATCCGGGACGGCAGGTGGCCGGGGCGACCGCTGTGGGTGCGGGGTCGGGTAGCGCGGTCTGAGGCCTGTGGGGCAGAGCAGGGGTTCGGCGAGTGGCCCTCGGTCACGCTGGCCGAATGAGCTCGTACTCGACCAGGGACTGTGTGTGGTGGTGACCAACTGGTGTGTCCCGAGTGCCCGAGTTGACCACTGAGTGTTCCAGGGAGGGGTGTCGTGGGCCTGTCGGTGGTGGCCGTGATCTGTCGGCGGTATGTCGGTGGAGGTTGCGACCTTGGGCGAGTCGGTGCTCCCCATGAGCACACGGCGCCCGAGAGCAAGGAGCCCGTCATCGTGTTTTCCGCATCCCAGGACCGACCGTGGGACGTTCACCGGCTGCCATCTGCCGAGGGCAGTGTCTTCCTGGTCACCGGGGGCAACGCCGGAATCGGCTACTTCGTCGCCGAGCAGCTCGCCACCACCGGCGCTGTCGTCGTACTCGGCAGCCGGGACGCCGCGAAGGCCGACGCCGCCATGGCCTCGATCCGCTCACGCGTCTACGGCGCGCACGTACGGCACCTGCAACTGGACCTCGCCGACCTGTCTTCCCTGAAGACCGCCGTGGACAGGCTGGACCTCGATCATCTTGACGCGGTGGTCTACAACGCAGGGGTCGCGCTCGACGACCCGCCGCGCCGGGAAACCGCGGAGGGCCACGAGCTGATGCTCGGCACCAACCACCTCGGCCACTTCGCTCTCACCCAGTGGCTGGCCCCCCTGCTGTCCGCGGCGTCGGCAGCCCGCATCGTGACGGTGGGAAGCTTTGCAGCGCGGTCCGAGCGACTGTCCCTGGACGATCTGCAGTCGACCCGGGACTACCGGCCCAAGCGCACCTACGGCCGGTCGAAGCTGGCGCAGATGTGCTTCGGCTTCGAGCTCGATCACCGCCTACGTGCTTGCGGCAGCACGGTACTCAGTGTGGTGGCCCACCCCGGCGGCGCGCTGGACTCTCTCACCCCCTCCCGCCCGCCGGTACGCGTGACACCCCCCGGCGAGCGGCTGCGCGCGCTGCCCGCCGGGCTCTTGGTGCAGGGCAAGGACGCCGGAGCATGGCCCGTCGTGCGTGCCGTCCTTGATCCGCTGGTTCAGGGAGGGGAGCTGTGGGGGCCGAGGGTCTTCGGCCTGCGTGGCACACCACGGCGTGAGCCCGTCCCGTCTCATATGGCCGACCGGGCCGTCGCTGCTCACCTGTGGGCCGCCAGCGGTGAGCTGGCCGGCGTCGATCCGCACCTCGGCTTCCGGTAGGCGCAGAGCCGTGCCCAGGGCGGCCGTCCCGCGGGCACCTACGGTAGTCAGCCCTGCCGACCGGGACGCTCACACCCGGCAGGAGCGCCACTGATGTCTGATCAGGGTCGTTCGTACAGCACGCACTTGAGCGGCTCGGCGTTCTCGTCGTCAAGACAGACGAGGACCTGCGCGGCCCCACCGGGAACGTCCGCAGGAACCGCGAAATCGATTGGCTTCACCCCGTCGCACAGAGTGCTGGTGCTTCTGGCGTCCAACGGTTTGCCGGCAGCGTCATACGTGCCGACCCACACCCTGCGGCAGCCACTGGTGGCGATGGCCCGGTACGTTCCCGTGATACCGACCGACCGGTCGTACCAGGTCAGGGTGCCACGGACGTATGTGGCCCCGTAGTTGACGTCGTCGACAGGGGTAGTCGGGTAGGCGACGGCAGCGGACGGTGCCGTCGCCTCGGCCGGCGCGGTGAGGGCCGCGGACAGGGCCAAGCCCGCCGCGGCGGCGAGAGTGAGGGCGGAACGGCGCAGTAACACCATGGAGTCTCCCTTGCTCACGAACGTGCGGATCCCGCCGTCAGTACGGCGGCGGAACGCTCAACGCCTTGAAGGTTCTGCCCGGATCCACGGCAGCTCAGAGGTCTGATCCGGCCATATGCCGAGGAAATCAACTCGCGGCGGTCCGGCCCGGTGTTGTGCTGCGGCGGCCCGGCCCAACGGGACACAAGCGGCGGCATCCCGCTCGCCGCGAGCCGGGTGGTGACGCGCTCCGGATCCCGCGGCGCACTTGCCGACTTCGCCACTCCGCACGCTGCGAGGTCAGTTGTCTCGCGGAAACTCCTGCTCCAGAAGCCTTAGTAACCCCTGCTGCCGCCGTTGAGATCCGGGCGGGCAAGGGCTGATCGACGCCACACGGCCTGGGCCTCCCTGAGGGGGTCGCGAGGGAAACGGAGTTGGTCATTCCCCACTATGCCCAGCGTGATCCCCACCGACCGCGGACACGTCGACCCCGCAACCTTGGGGCGCCATTGACGCGCGTAGCCCGTTGCCGCACGCTGGACTGCGATTGTTGTCCACTCAACGGTCGGGAGGCCGGGATGTTCAGACGCGTGTCACGTCTGCTTCTTTCGCTTGTCATGCTCACGTTCGGAGCGATGGCCGGGGTGGGCGCCACCGCCGGCACCGCGCACGCCGACTCCTGCTACACCTGGAACCGCACCCTCTCCCAGGGATCCTCCGGCAGTGACGTGACCCAGCTCCAGATCCGCGTCGCCGGCTGGGTGACGTCCGGCGAGCGGCTTTCCTACGACGGCCAGTACGGCGCGCGGACCACCGCCGCCGTCAAGAAGTTCCAGGCCGCGTACGGACTGAGCGCGGACGGGGTCGCCGGACCCGCGACCTTCAGCAAGATCTACGCACTCCAGGACGCCGACTGCACACCCGTCCACTTCACCTACGCGGAACTCAACAAGTGCAACTCCGACTGGTCCGGCGGCGCCGTCTCAGCGGCCACCGCCAAGTCGAACGCACTCAAGACCATGTGGAAGCTGGAGGCCATGCGGCATGCCCTCGGCGACGTCCCGATCACCATCTCCAGCGGCTTCCGCTCCCGCGCGTGCAACAACGCGGTCGGCGGCTCCGCCACAAGCCGTCACCTCTACGGCGACGCGGCAGACCTCGTCGGCTCGCCGTCCCTGTGCCGACTCGCCCAGCAGTCCAGGACGCACGGCTTCTCGGAGATCCTCGGCCCCGGCTACCCCGGCCACAACGACCACACCCACGTAGCCTTCGACCCGTCGCCGTACTGGTCGGCTCCCACCTGCGGCATCTGACCCATCGAGCATGGAACAGGGGGCGGGCCGGGGCTCAACACTCGATGTTCCCGACCGCCGGACCGCCCCGCGTCGCCATCCACGCCGCCGCGACCGCCCTGACCCGGCCATGCCGTTGCGCCCGATGCACGCGATCTGAACGAGGCCGCCGACCGGGCCGCAGGTCAGGCCCAGGTTGCGCTCCACACCCTCTCGGCGGTTTTCTCCACCTGCTCCGGGGATCCGCCCAGTACCGTCGCCAGCGCAGCGGCGGTGCTTCTGCGCAAGCCGGCACTTTCGCCGCCCACCGATTCGGCCCACTGATGGGTACCTCGTTGTACGTGTGCAAGCCTGGCGCGCTTGGGGCTGGTGGCGGACAGGCCCGCGCGGCCGCCGAGGACCGCGCGGCCGACCCCGGGCGCATGCACGAACTCCTGCCGTACGAGGTGGAGTTGATGCACCCCCTGACATGTACCGGCGAGGAGTACATCACGTCAAGCGTTTGTCCTGACATGCATACGTACAGAGCTTGAGTCGAACTGTGCGGCATACTGAACGCCTGGTACTACGTTTCGAGGAGTCCCCCATGGAATCGATCACCAGGCTGATCAGCATCGACCGAAGCAGCCCGGTACCGCTGTATTTCCAGGTCGCGCAGCAGCTTCAACGGCTCATCGAAACGGGCACGTTGGCGCCCGGCACCCGGCTGGAGAACGAGATCGCCCTGGCGGACAAGTTCGGGCTCTCCCGCCCGACCATGCGTCAGGCCATCCAGCACCTCGTCGACAAGGGACTGCTCGCGCGCAAGCGTGGGGTGGGCACCCAGGTGGTCAACAACCGCGTGCGCAGGCAGATCGAGCTGACCAGCCTCTTCGAGGACCTGAAGCGGGACGGCCGCCGACCCCGTACCGATGTGCTGTCCATGCAGACGGTACCTGCCTCGGACGAGGTGGCGGCAGCGCTCGGAATCGAGCCCGGAGCGCCCACCATGGCCATGCGCAGGCTGCGTTACGCGGATGACGAACCCATAGCCCTCCTGCAGAACCACCTGCCGGCGGATCTGCTGACCCTGACCGAGGACGATCTCACCGAACGCGGACTCTACGAACTGCTCAAGCGGGCCGGCATCTCCCTGCGCACCGCCCGTCAGAACATCGGTGCGCGCAGGGCGTCAGCGGCGGAGGCCCGTCTGCTGGGCGAAGGCCGCAGCGTCACCCTGCTCACCATGGAGCGTACGGTCCAGGGCGACGCGGGGCGCCCTGTGGAGTTCGGGTCCCACCTCTACCGGGCGTCCCGGTACTCCTTCGAGATGACGCTGACCGCGCACTGAGCGGCCCGCGGGAGCAGGGGCGGGCGCGGCCCCGGGCGGCCCGCTCAGTGACTGCGCTTCAACATGGCGTCCGAGAGCGCGGCCACGGCCTCGCCCAGTCGCAGACCCACCACGTCCAGTCGGCGCAGCAGTTCGCGCCGGGTGAGGGTGTCGGTGCCGACCTCCTGCCGCAGCAGCTCGGCCATCGCCAACTGGTAGTGCCTGCGCACCTGTCCGGCGCACTTGCGGGCCGCCGAGGTGGCCGTGTCCACCTCTCCGGGCCGGTCCGCCAGTCCCCGGACCGCGCCGCGCAGCATCGCCAGGCCCTCCGCCACCCCGGCGAGTGCGGGCAGGTCCGCGGGCTCCCCCTCGGCGCCATAGAGATCGGTCTCCCGCACCAGGTCGCGGATGTTGTCCAGTACGTCGTCGACGCTGCGGGAGAAGCGGTAGAGGTCCTCGCGGTCGATCGGCGTGGTCAGGGCGACAGCGAGTTCGGCGACCAGTCCGGCCCGGCCGGTGTCTCCCCGGTGCTCGACATCGACCATGGCCTCGCGGGCCTGCGCGGGCGTGAGCGTGCCCTCGGACATGGCGGAGGCGAGTCCCACCCCCTCGATCGCCGCGTCCAGTTGGGAGGCCAGCAGGCCGGTCAGCTGGTGGTGCGACCGGCCGGTGAGGTCGTCGACGATTCTCCGCAGGGTCATGCGGTCACTCCTCGGGCGAGAAGGCCGGCCAGCAGGCCGGCCGCGTAGGCGGCGGGCAGGGTCACACCCCATGCGGTGACCAGCGGGACGGCGAACTGCCAGCGCACCCGGCGGCCCCCTTCACTGGCCCCCGCGCCCACCAGTCCGCCGATGACCGTCTGGGTCATGCTCACCGGTGCGCCCAGGGCCGCACTGGTGAGCACCGCGGTGGAGGAGGCCATCTCCGCCGAGGCGATCTGCCAGGGGCGGGCCGCCAGCAGCCGGATCGACGCTCCGCCGGACACCCTCCGCAGACTGAGGACGGTACCCGCCGCGAAGACCAGCGCCACCACAACGGCCGGTGCGAGAGCGGGTGGTGTGTCCAGGCTGCCGCCGACCCGGCCGGCCGACGCGACGGCCGCGACGGCGAACATCTTCTGGCCGTCGTTGGCCGCGTAGGCCAGGCACTGGCAGCCGAAGGCCACCAGGTGTGCTCCGCGCACCAGGCGCGGCATCCCGGCCGCCGTGGGCATCCGACGGGCACCTCGGCCCAGTGCGAACCCGGCGGCCGCGCCGGCCAGCGGTGCCGCGGCGGCTATCCCCAGCACCAGGCCGAGCCGCTCCCACTGCGGACGTTCACCCAGTCCGGAACCGGCGCCGGCCAGCCCGCCGAGGACTGCCAGCGTGATCGAGGTCGGGATGCCCCGCCAGGTGAGCAGCAGGACGAGCACAAGGGCGGCCGCGGCTCCGCACAGGAAGAAGAGCGCGGGGTGCCCGGAGTCGCCGGGTATCAGCCCGTCGGTGAAGGTGCGGGCCACCCGCACACCGAACAGAGCCGGCCCGGCCGCCACCGCGGTGGTCAGCATCAGCAGTACGGGAACGGCCGAACCGCTGCCGTGGCGTACGGCCATGGCCAACAGCGAGGCACCGTCGTTGGCACCGCAGACGAGTACGAAGGCCGCGGCGGTGACGAAGAGCGCGATGGTCGTGGTCAAGGAAAGGGCTGCCTCACGTGGTGGGGGCGACACGCACCCGGTGACCCGGTGTGCACGCCGCCCCGTGGGCCGTCAGTCGTCCAACGTGTCGGCCACGTCGTCCCAGTCGACGAACTTGAAGTTGGTGTTGGTGCGGACCTCTCCGTCCTCTCCGGTCTCGTCCGGGGCGTTGAAGCCGTCGTGGACCACCAGCAGTCCGTGCGGGTACTCGTCGCCCAGCGGGGCGTTGAGCACCGCCGCGCCGTCGCACTCCTCGGAGCCGTCCATCGCGTCCGTGCCCCCGGAGGCCGCCGGGGCTACCCGGAAGTTGCCGACGTAGTCGTTGTCACCCTCGCGCTCATAGGCGACGAAGGTGTTGTCACCCTGGCTGGAGGCGAGCAGGTACCCCTCGCCGTCGTCCTCGTGGTAGATCGTCAATCCCTCGACGTCGGCGGTGATGTGCTTGCCGCCCACCCCCGGGTCCGGGCCGGGGGTGCACTCGTCGGTCACCGGGTCGTAGGTGCCGGGGATCCCGAACTCGCGCACCGTGTCGACCATCCGGGGCGAACCGGTGAGATCGGCCCGCATCCGCCAGATTCCGACGTCCTCCTGGGCTGCGTAGAGAGTGCCTCGCTGAGCGTCGACGACCATGCCCTCGACCTGGGGGGTACGGCCGGGCTCGTCACAGGGGGTCCAGCGGGTGCCGTCGCCGATGTCGAAGGAGGCAGGCAGGTCCAGGGTCCGGATCCGGTGATAGGTGACCGTTCCGGTGGCCGTCGCGGTCAGCTCCAGCAGGGCCAGGCGGGTTGTGTGGCGCTGGCTGGCGAGCGCGTAGGAGCGGCCGGTGGCGGCATCCCGCCACGTGGCCAGCCCGTAGGCGGTCTGCTGCTCGTCCACCTCGGCCTCGGTGGCACTGAAGACCCGGGGTGCGGCGGGGTCGGTGAGGTCGGTGAGTGGTTTGTCGGGGTGGTGGCGGTCGACGCCGTAGATCCGCAGCCGGTCGCGCCCTCGGTCCGAGACCACGGCGACATCGGTGCGGCTGCCCCGGATCCTCAGTCCCGTCAGCAGGTCGACGTTGTTGTAACGGCCGGGTTCGGCGTCCGGTCCGGGCGCGGCGGGCGCCTGGATCGACTGGATCTGCCGGCCGTCGAGGTCGTGGACGCGCAGTCCGCCCTGCTTGGCCGTGGCGATCACGAGGCTGGCATCGGGGTCCGCCGCGTTGAACCAGATCGCCGGGTCGTCGGCGTTGGCGTCACCGCCGGCCGCGTCGTCGAAGAGGGCGGGGGTCTCGCTGTCGGCGTAGACGGAGGGCGTGCTCGTGGCAGCCGCGGGGTTCGCCGGTGTCGCCATCAGTGCGGCGGTCACCGCTCCCAGACAGGCCGTGGCCAAACGTCTGGACAGATGCATCGTGCCTCCCGGAGTGGGTTGGTCGGTGCAGAGATGGCGAGGACAGTACATAAGTATGTGCTGACATAAAAGGCTTCGGACATGAGTGCCTCGTCGTGACCCAACTCCCCTGGTTTTGCATAGAGTTACATCAGCATGTCTTGACATAGTGAAGAACGCGGGCGGAAGCTGCTCCCCAAGTCGCCCCGACCGCGTTGCGGAGAAGGCCGACCCACCCAGGAGCAGCCCGGCTCCGCCGGGCCCACGCAGGAGGTCAGGCATTGTCCAGCAGCACTCCCGGCACCGGTGGCGCGAGCCGACCCGGCCCAAGGTTCCTGCTCACGGCCCTGGTTGCCGTCCTCGTCGGCGCCACCGCTTGCGCGCCATCGAGCCGGCAGGGCGACGCCGACGCCGCCCGCGGCAGCGCCATCCCGTCCGCAGTCGTCGACGATCCCGCCGACTTCGACCTGGACGCCCTGGTGGCGGCGGCGAAGAAGGAGGGTTCCGTCACCGTCTACGACAGCTCGGGCGACATCACCAAGGTCGCCGAGGCGTTCACCGCCAAGTACGGCATCAAGGCCACCGGGGTGAAGAACAAGGTCGGCGACACCCTGGAGAAGATGACCCGGGAGGCCCAGGCCGACAACGTCACCATAGACATGACCCTCTACGAGGACGGTCCCAGCCTGGTCGGCAAGCTGCTGCCGCAGAAGGTCGTCCACACCTGGATACCCGCCGACCTGGCGGACCAGGTTCCGGCGGCGAACCGCAGCCCTCTGCTCGTGCTCTCCAAGGCCAACGTCTGGGTGTACAACCCGAAGCTCTTCCCCAAGGGCTGCCCGGTGGACAACATCTGGGACCTGGCCGGCCCCGGATGGAGGGGCAAAGTCGCCCTCCAGGACCCCCTGGGCAAGCCGAACATCATCGAGTGGTTCAACCAGCTCTCCAACGGTGCCGATCAGGCCCTGCGCGACGCGCACAGCGCCGCGCATCCCGGGGAGGAGCTGAAGACCTCGCAGAGGACGGCGGCCCAGGAGTGGGTCGTCAGGCTGGCGAAGAACTCTCCCGTGCTCACCTCCGCCGACGACGACGTGGCGGCCGCGGTGGCGTCCCCCAACCAGACCCAGCCGCGCATCGGGCTGGTGTCCAACGCCAAGTTCCGCGACGTCGAGGAGAAGAACTACTCGATGCGGGTCTGCGACACGCTCAAGCCGTGGAGCGGGTACCTCTACCCCAAGTACTCGGCGATCGCCACCAAGACCACACACCCCAACGCCGCCAAGCTCTTCACGCACTTCATCCTCACCGAGGAGGGCATCAGCCACGAGATGGGTGCCGGTGGGATCTCCGGCAGCACGGCGGTCAAGCAGGGCTCCTTCAGCCCGCCCGGGCTGTCCGACTGGAAGAAGGAGCTGTTCTCCTTCGATCCGAAGTTCCTGGCGAAGAACTTCGCCGACACGGAGGCCATGCAGGACCTGTGGCGCCTCAGCCACAGCTGACCCACGGCCCCTGCCCCCGTAGACCCCCTTCCGGCCGGCGCGGCCTCCCCCACCGGGCCGGCCGGCCCACGCATCCCTCTCCTGGAGAACGCCCATGGCCGTGGCCGACCCCGACTCCGCCCTCGCAGCGGATCCGCCCCGCTCCGACCGCGCCCCCGCCGGGGGAGGCGGCCCCGCCGGGAAAGGCGGCTCCGGACGACTGAACCGCCTGCGCTACCGCCTGAACGTGCTGCGCCACGAGCCGACCCATGTGGTCGGAGCCGTCCTCATCGTCCTGCTCGCCTATCTCGTGGTGGCGCCCCTGGTCGCGGTGCTCTCCGACGCCGCACGCGTCCAGGTGGGCGACGACGGAAAATCCGGGCAGTCGGCCGGGGAGCTCACCGGTTACTACCTGTGGCGCGTCTTCCGCTCGCCGGTCAGCGACATCCTCTTCTGGGAGCCGCTCCGGCACACCGTGGTGGTCGCCCTCGGCGTCACCCTGCTCGCCGTGGTGCTCGGCGGCAGCGCCGCCTGGCTGCTCACCCGTACCGACATACCGGGCCGCAAGTGGCTGTCCACCGCGCTGGTCGTCCCCTACATGTTGCCGTCCTGGACATTCGCGCTGGCCTGGCTGGCGCTGTTCAAGAACGACAGCTCGGGCGGACAGATCGGCCTGCTGGAAGCCCGGGGCGTTCACACCCCCGACTGGCTGGCCTACGGCGCCGTCCCGATCACCATCTGTCTCGGACTGCACTACTACCCCTTCGTCCTCCTGCTGTTCGGCAACGCGCTGCGGCGCATCGACAGCCAACTGGAGGACTCCGCGCGCGTCCTGGGGGCGAGGCGGAGCACCGTACTGAGGCGGATCACCCTGCCCCTGATGCTGCCGTCACTGTCCTCGTCCGTGCTGCTGGTCTTCGGCCGCATCCTGGGCACCTTCGGCACGCCGTACATCCTCGGGCTGCCGGTCAACTACGAGTTGCTGTCCACCTCGCTGTTCCGGGCCGTCCACGACCACCAGCAGGGCGTCACCGCCGTACTCGCCGGCGTCATCGTGGCGATCGGGATCGTCGTGATCGTCATCGACACCCGGTTGGTGCGCGAGCAACGCCGGTTCGTGACCGTGGGAGGCAAAGGAGCGATGGACAGGATCAGCCCCCTCGGCCGCCGGCGCCCGGCGGCGCTGGCTCTCGCACTGGCCATCTTCGCCCTGGGTGTGGTGATCCCCGTCGCCACCCTGGCACTGTCCACCGTCAGCAAGACCCCCGGCGTGTTCAGCCTCGACAACTTCACGCTCAAGTACTGGATCGGCGAGCACATCGCCGGCGCCCCCGGCTTCCCGCACGGGGTACTGCGCGGCACCCAGTTGTGGGACGCCGCCTGGAACAGCCTGCGCATCGTCGGCCTGGCCTCACTGATCTGCGGCGCCGTCGGACTGCTGATCGGTTACGTCGTGGTGCGCTCGGGCGCCGGCCGGTTGGGCGCCGTCCTGCGGCAGATCAGCTTCCTCCCCTACATGGTCCCCGGTATCGCCTTCGCCGCCGCCTTCCTGACCCTGTTCGCCGTACAGCGAGGTCCTGTTCCGGCCCTGTACGGCTCGACCACCCTGCTCGTCGTCGTGCTCGCGGTGACCCATCTGCCGTACTCCTCGCGGTCGGGCATCAGCGCCATGATGCAGCTCGGTCCGGAACCGGAGGAGGCCGCCCAGGTGACGGGCGCCGGCTGGTTCACCCGCATGCGCAAGGTGGTCATACCCATCCAGCGCGGGGCGCTGGTGACCGGAGTGGTACTCCCCTTCATCTCCGGACTCAAGGAACTCAGCATCGTGATCATGCTGACCACCACCGGCACCCAGCTGCTCACCACGCTCTCCATCAACCTCGTGGACTACGCCTACGACCAGATGGCGAACGCGGTGGTGCTCGTCATCTCACTGATCTCCTTCCTGGCTACGTACCTGGCCCAACGCCTGACCAAGACCAACCTGTCCTCGGGACTCGGAGGCTGACGCCATGCCCACCATTGCGCTCACCGCGGTGCGGAAGAGCTACGGCACCCATCCCCCCGCCATAGACAACCTCGACCTGGAGATACCCGACGGGTCCTTCACCTGTCTGCTCGGGCCGTCCGGTTGCGGAAAGACCACCACGCTCCGCATGATCGCCGGCCTGGAGCCGCTCGACGCGGGCTCCATCGAGGTCGGCGGGCGGATCCGGGACAGTGTGGAGCGGGGTGTGTTCGTGCCCCCGGAGGAACGCGGCATGGGCCTGGTGTTCCAGAACTACGCCCTGTGGCCGCACCTGACAGTGGCCAGGAACGTCGAGTTCGGCCTGCGGGTCCGCAAGGTGCGCGCCACCGAGCGCGCCGAACGCACCATGAAGGCCCTGAAGATGATGCAGATCGACTGGGCGGCCGACCGCTATCCCGCACAGCTCTCCGGCGGCCAGCAGCAGCGGGTCTCGCTGGCCCGTATGCTCGTCATCAACCCCGAAGTCCTCCTCCTGGACGAACCGTTGTCCAACCTGGACGCCCAGCTGCGGCTGGAGATGCGGGCCGAGCTCAAACGGCTCCACGACGAAACGGGCCACACCATCGTCTTCGTCACCCACGACCAGTTGGAGGCCATGACGATGGCCACCCACGTGGTCGTGATGAACAAGGGAGAGGTCCAGCAGCTCGCCCCACCGCTGGAGATCTACCACCGCCCGGCAAACACGTTCGTGGCCCAGTTCGTCGGCAGCCCCCCGATGAACCTCTTCGACGTCGGGACGGACGAGAGCGGCCCGTTCCGCGGCGCCGTCCACGACCGCATCGTGGCAGAGCGCCCCGAACTGAACGGCGCGTTGCGCACGGTCGGTGTCCGCCCCGAGGCCATCCGGCTGTCCGCCCGCTCCGCGGCCGCCGACTCACCGCCGGGCGGCCTCCTGGAGTTCGACGCCACCGTCACCACCGTGTTGCCGACCGGCTCCAGCACCACAGTGTCGCTGGACGCGGCGGGCACCGAGCTGTACCTGGTGTCCTTCCAGCCGGTGACGGCCACCCCCGGCGACACCGCCCGCTGCTCCATCGACCTGACGGACCTGCACCTGTTCGACGGCGCCCGGGCCAGGCTCCCGGAGCCTTCCGCCGCCCGGCCCAGCAAGGAGAACACCGCACCGTGAACCAGCTGATCCGCCCCGCAGCACTGCTGCTCGACTTCGGCGGAGTCGTCGTCGCCACCACCAACCGCCCGTCCTGGCCCGAGGAACTGGCAGCCGAACTGCACCACGACCTGATGGCCGCGGGCTGCCACGAGCTGACGCCCGACGACATCGTCTGCGACCTCGAGGCCGCGGCGGCCGCCGACTCACACTGGAAGAACGCCATGTCCCGGCCGGCCGCGCCCGTCGAGATGACCGCCCACCGCTACTGGACGGAATTCGTCGCCGCCGACTGGCCCCCGGCCGCACGCGCCTTCGTCACCGCCCACGCCCAGGTGCTGTGTCACCGGCAGGGCCAGCTGCGCCAGGACCGGGAGACACGGCCCGGCATCGGCGAACTGCTGGACACCGCGAGACACCACGGGCTGCCGGTCGCCGTCGTCTCCAACGCGCTCAGCGGCTCCGTGCACCGCGCGTACCTGCGGGACGCCGGCCTGGACAAACGGCTGGCCCTGCAGGTCTACAGCGACGAGGTCGGCGTGCGAAAGCCCAACCCCGAGATGATCCACCTCGCGGCCCGAGCCCTCGACGTCCCGGCCGGCCTGACGTGGTACGTCGGTGACAACTTCGACCGCGACGTGCTCTGCGGGCGACGGGCGGGGGTCGGCGCGAGCGTCCTGATGGAGGCTCGCGGCACTTACCGGCGCCCTTACGTGGTCAGGGTCCGACCGGACGCCGTGGTGGCCGACCCGTACGGCCTGCGCGACCTGCTGGTCGCCGCCTTCGCACAACCCGGCACAGGAGGGGACGATGCCGCGTAGCACACGGGCGCGGGGCGGCCCGCCCCGCGCCCTGCTGCTGGACCACGGTGGTGTCCTGACCCGGTCGGTCAAACACCCCGAACGATGCCCGAGTTCGCCGACAGCGTTCTCGCCCGCGCCGACGGGCCGACCGGTCTGGACCGCGAGCGGGTGCCTCGTGACCTCCGCGCCGGCCTGGCCGCCTACGGCGACTGGAAGAACGGCCACGCCCGCTCCACCGCCCCCGCACGAGACCACCCACCACGAGCTGTGGGAGGAGTTCATCGCGACCGACTGGCCCGAACCGGCCCGCGCGGCCGTAAGCGCCGAGGCGACCGAACTGTGCCGCTCCCCGGTCCTGACCGAGAGCGACAAGAGAGCCGAGCCCGCCACGACGGAGGTGCTGCGGCTGGGCAAGGAACACGGCGTCCGGGCCGGCGTGGTCAGCAACACGCTCGCCGGCTCACTCAACCGCGAGACGGTGGCGGCATGCGGCCTCGCACCCTACCTCGGCGTGCAGGTCCACTCGGACGAGACCGGACTGCGCGAACCCGGCCCGCAGCTCCTCCTGCCGGCCGCCCGGGCCCTGGGCACGGACCCGGCGGACTGCTGGTACGTCGGCGACAACGACGACCGCGACGTGGTGTGCGGAACCGGGGGTCGGACGCACGGTACTGACGCGCCCCGAGGACCGCCTCGACACCGCCGCCGACCCGCAGCCCGACACGGTCGTCCACGACGGCGACGGACTGCTGGAACTGCTTCGCCGCGCACTCAGCGGAAGCGACCGCATGGCCGACCGAGAGGAACACGCATGAACGGGACCGAGGAACTCTCCGTCCACCTGCGCACGGTGGCGGTGGAGGCCGCGCTCGCGGTGGCACCCGACCTGCGGGCCGCCTTCCGCAGCCGAATGGAGGTGCGGTTCAAGCGGGACGAGCACGACCCCGTGACCGAGCACGACCGGCGGGCCGAGGAACGTATCCGGCACGCCCTGCTGGGCAAGGTGCCGGGCAGCACGATCGTCGGTGAGGAGGGCGGCCGCCGGGAGGGCAGCGGCAGGATCTCCTGGTACGTCGACCCGATCGACGGTACCGCGAACTTCGCCCACGGTCTGGCGTTCTTCTGCACTGCGATCGGTGCCGTGCTCGACGGCCGTCCGGTGGCCGCCGCCGTGGTGGACCCGATAGCGGGCCATGTCTTCTCGGCGGACCTCGCCGGTGCCCGCCTGGGCGACCGGCCACTGGTGTCGGCCGGTACGACTGAGGAAGGCCGCGCACTGCTGATCACGGGCTTTCCCAACAGCAGGGAGCTCGAGTCCCGCGACCCCGAGTCCCCGGTACGGTTCGCCGGCCTCGTCTCCCGGTACGGCACCGTCCGCCGCACGGGCAGCGCCGCGCTCTCCCTCGCCCATGTGGCCGCGGGATGGAGCGACGCGGCACTGGGCACGACCGTCAACGCCTGGGACATCTGCGCCGCCCATCTGCTCGTCGACCGGGCCGGCGGGACCTATGTGCCGTTCGGCGGCGACCCGGGCTGGGACCAGCCGTGCTACCTGGCGCACACCCGCGACCTGGAACCCACCGCGCTGCGGGAGTTCGCCCACTGGTACACCACCCGGCGCGCCAGGACCGGCCGGTGACCGCCTCGCGGAACGCCGGGCCGGGCTACGCCTGGATCGTCACCGACCTGGACGGCACCCTGGTCGACCGGAATCTCGGCCTCGTCCCCCGCAGCGCCGAGGCGCTGCGCCGCTACCGTGAGTGCGGCGGCACGGTCGTCATCGCCACCGGCCGCAACGAGGAGTCAGCCGCCCCCTACCACCGGGAACTCGGTCTGGACACCCCGATGATCCTCTACAACGGGGCCCGCATCACCGACCCCCGGACCGGCGACCGGTTGGTGGACCTGGACCTGGGCCCTGTCTGGCCGCCGCTACGGGACCTGGTCCTGCCCGCCCTCCCCGTCGGCGTGGGCGCGGTCGGCTTCAGCGGCCACACCGCCCATGTGCTGCGCGACGCCCCCGTACTGGCCGACTACGCCCGACGGGACCGCATCGTGCTGCTCGGCGATCCGCCGGAAGAACCACCCACCAAGGTGATGCTGATCTCCGGCGCCCAACACCCTTCTCGACTCGCCGACTTGACGGCCCTTCACTGCCCGAAGGCCCTGCTGGTCCAGTCGGAGGACACCTACCTGGAGGTCCTGCCACCCGGCGCGGGCAAGGAGGCCGCGCTGCGCGAGTTGGCGGTGCGGTACGGCATGGACACCGCACGGATCGCCGCCATCGGCGACAACCCCAACGACACCGGCATGGTGCGCCTCGCTGGGCTGGGCGCGGCGGTCGGTGACGGCCACCCACAGGTCCTGGCGGCCGCCGACATCGTGGTCACCTCCTGCTCCCAGGGCGCGGTGGCCGATCTGGTCGGGCGGATCCTGGACGGACCGCTGCCGTGATCCTCCCCACCTGCACGGAGAGCGCCGGCGGCAATCTTTCGCGATCTCCCACAACCGGTCCAGCCCGATCCGACTCCACGCGTCGCCCGCGCCGGAGCGATACGGAGGCAGCCGACCCGGTCAGGGGCGGATCTGGGCACTGAGGCGCTTCAGTAGTTCGATACCGCGTCGGAGTTCCCTGCGCTCGTGCGCGGTGAGCTCCTCCTCGATCGCGTTTTCCAGGACGTCGGCGCGGCAGCGGCGGTCCTCGTCCAGGGCGGTACGGCCGGGCTCGGTGATGTGCACCAGCAGTTTGCGGCCGTCGGTGGGATGGGCTTCGGCGCTGACCAGGCCGGCCGCGGTCAGGTCCTTGACCGTTTTGGCCGCTGACTGATGGCGGACCCCGCGCGCCTGGGCGAGTTCGGCGATGCTCTGCGGGCCGTCCCGGTCGAGGAGTCCGAGGACGGCGCCTTCGGCAGCGGGCATCGAGGCGGCGCTCTGCTTCGTGCTGCGGACCAGCTGTCCTACGGCTCTGCGGAGGTCCTCTGCCAGCTGGCGGCTCTGTGTCATACCGCCAGCCTACAGGAACTATCTACAGGTAGGTTGTACAGTCTGCTTGGATATGTTGACTCCTCGACACAGCAAAGAGAGGCACCCCATGCAGCTGACGAAATTCGGCCACGCCTGCGTCCGGGTCGAGCAGGACGATCGGCGTCTGGTCATCGACCCGGGCGGCCTGACCGAGCCGACCGCCCTGCACGGCGCCTCCGCCGTCCTGGTCACCCACGAGCACTTCGACCACTTCTCCGAGGCCGCGCTGCGTGCCGCCGCCGAGGCCGACCCCGGCCTGGAGATCTGGACGAACGCCGCGGTGGCCGCGCAACTGGACGGCCTGGGCAGCCGCGTGCACCGGGTCGGCGAGGGCGACGCATTCACCACCGCCGGCTTCGAGGTGCAGGTCCACGGCACCTGGCACGCCGTGATCCACCCCGACATCCCACGCGTCACCAACATCGGCTTTCTCATCGACGGCGCGCTCTTCCACCCCGGCGACGCACTGACCGTCCCCGACCAGCCGGGCCTGGACACGCTGCTCCTGCCGGTCCACGCCCCCTGGTCCACCGTCGGCCACCTCGTGGACTACGTACGCGAAGTCGCCCCCAAGCACACCTACGCGATCCACGACGGCGCCCTCAACGACACCGGGATCGCCATGGTCGCCGGACTGCTCGGCGAACACGGCCCCGGCATCGGCGCCCCCTACACCCGGCTGGCAGCCGGAGACACCGCGGCAGTGAACTGAAAGGAATCCCTGCGACTCCGGCGGCAGCCGCGGTCAGGGGAGCTCGGTGGCGGTGCGGCCGCCTGTGACGCGAAGCAGGTCCAGTTTCCCCGCGTCGTCGCTCCCGGTCGCCACCGTGTAGATGACCATGCGCAGGTCTGCGCCGGGGACGATGAGGACGTCGCAGTCGAGCAGGACGTCGCCGATCTCCGGATGCGCGATCGTCTTGCGGTCGGTCGTGTGCTGGGTGGCGGCCGTCTCCGCCTCGCCCGCAACGCAGACCCCGTCTCCCGGTTCACGATACGGCGCATCCTGCCGGTGATGACGCTCACCCCGTTCGCCACCAGCCGCAACACCGCCGGCCGGTGCCTCGCCGAGGTCGTCCTCGGCACCATCCAGGCACCGACCGGCTCCTACGTCGACCGTAGCCGTGTGAAACGCTCGTCGCAGGAGTCCTACGACCCACAGCGCGAAGGCGAGCTCTGGCAGGCCGCCGAACGCTTCACCGCCGCCTGGCTGCCGGGGGTCGTCCGACGGCCCACCACCACCTCCAAGACCGGGTCGACACCTGATTGAAGAAGGCTGTCGTCGAGCACGAAGCCGGCCTCGCAAACGCGGTCGCAATCGTCGGCGGGAAAACGGGAATCCGGAATGGCTCATGCGCCGCCGGCGCGTGGCCCTCGAGAGGCGCACTTCGGCCGGATGCGTACACCAGCGCCCCGGACCGGGAGGCCGGTCGTGGGAGTCGGCTGACCGCTTTTCTGCCGGACCGGCCGGCGGGGTCGGCACTCTCTCCCGTCAGGAATTCCAGATTCCGCAAGCGAATTGTTTTTTCAATCGACCCCGCCTCCCCCTTTCGCCCCTCAAGAGTCTCCTGCTCTCTTACCGAAAACATGAACTAGTTGAAATCCCGCCACTCAGCCCTCTCGGCGGTTTTTGGACTTTGTTCCCGAGGCCAACCGCAAAACCGTTTCGGCATATCTACCATCGCAGGCTATGACCGACATTCCACGGGACAACTCCGCCACCCGCGCCCGCTGGCAGACCTGTCTCAGGCTCGCCCGTGAACTCCTCCTCGTCGGACCCGACGGCAAGGACCTCAAACTCGAATACCTGCGCACCCTGATCGACACCGGCAGCCTCGGGCCCACCCGTCACCCTCGCAAGAAGATCCTCGTCATCGGCGCCGGCATCTCCGGTCTTGTCGCCGGCCGACTGCTCAAGGACGCCGGGCACGACGTCACCATTCTCGAGGCGAACGCCAACCGAGTCGGCGGACGCATCAAGACGTTCCGCACCACCAAGCACCACCAGCCCTTCGCCGACCCGGCCCAGTACGCCGAGGCCGGAGCCATGCGGCTGCCCGACTTCCACCCGCTCGTCCTCGCCCTGGTCGACAAACTGGGGATAGGCCGCCGCCAGTTCTACAACGTGGACGTCGATCCCCACACGGGCAGCGGTCCCGAGGTGCCCGTCCCCCCGGTGACGTACACCTCCTTCACCGGCCGGACGTGGACGTACGGCGACGACAGCCCGGACTTCCGCGAACCCGACAAGCGTGGCAACTCCTGGATCCGCGCCAACCGCGTCCAGGTGCGGCGCGCCGACTACGCCGCCGGTCCCGAGCGGATCAACGAGGGCTTCCACCTCACCGACGACGAGGTCCGCGCCCCCGTCGTACGGATGGTGGACGAGGCGCTGGAGAGCGTGCGCGACTACTACTCCGACGTCGTCGACGGCAAGCGTGTCAACAAGCCGTTCGACGAGTGGGTCGAGGGCTGGGCGCGGGTCGTCCGCGACTTCGACGGCTACTCGATGGGCGCCTTCCTGCGCGACCACGCCGGGCTCAGCGACGAGGCCGTCGAGGCTGTCGGAACCCTGGAGAACATGTCCTCGCGGCTCCATCTCTCCTTCTTCCACAGCTTCCTGAGCCGCAGCGACATCAACCCCGGTGTCCGCTACTGGGAGATCCCCGGCGGCAGTTGGCGCCTGCCGCACGCCCTGTATCAGGGCCTGCGCGACGAGGTGCGGTTCGGGCAGCGCGTGATCCGCCTCGAATATCACGACCCCAGCCGCGACACCGATCCCGAGGGCACCGGGGCGGTCGGACCCGACGGGTGGGGCGTGGCCGTACAGACCGTCGGCGAGGGCGATCCGAAGGAACTGCCCCGCCTGTGGACGGCGGACCTGGCGATCGTCACCATCCCCTTCTCCGCCCTGCGCTTCGTGGAGATCGTCCCCTCGATGTCGTACAAGAAGCGCCGCGCCGTCATCGAGACCCACTACGACCAGGCCACCAAGGTGCTGCTCGAATTCAGTCACCGCTGGTGGGAGTTCACCGAGGACGACTGGCGCGACGCCCTGGAGGGCATCGCACCCGGCCTGTACGAGTACTACCGGCGGGGACACCAGGCGGACACCGAGTCCGTGTCCGTGCCCACGCTGCCCGAGCCGGAAGCCGGGCTGCTCGGCGCCGCGGTCAAGGACAACCTCGTCACCGCGGAGATGCGGCAGGTCGACGGCAGCCTGCCGCTGCGCGGCCCCGCCGTCCGACCCGCCACCCACTGCTTCGGCGGAGGCTCCGCCGCCGACAACCCCAACCGGTTCATGTACTACCCCTCCCACCCGGTCGAGGACAGCACGGGCGGCGTCGTCCTCGCCTCGTACTCCTGGTCCGACGACGCCGCGCGCTGGGACTCCATGCCGAAGGCGGAGCGCTACCTCTACGCCCTGCGCAACCTCCAGGCCCTGCACGGCCGGCGCATCGAGGTGTTCTTCACCGGCCGAGGCGCCACCCAGAGCTGGGCCCGCGACCCGTACGCCTTCGGCGAGGCCGCCATCTACACCGCGCACCAGATGACCAGCTTCCACCTGGACGTCTCCCGGCCCGAGGGCCCGGTGCACTTCGCCGGAGAGCACACGTCCCTCAAGCACGCCTGGATCGAGGGCGCCCTGGAGAGCGCCGTCCGCGCCGCGCTCGCCGTCCACCAGGCCGCGCCGGTCACCGACAGGGAAGGCCCGGGTCCGCACCAGGACGCCCCGGGCACGGACCGGCAAGGAGAATCCTCATGACCGCGATCACCCCCACCTGTACGGTCGCACGCTACCTCGCCCTGCGGCTGGCCGAGTTGGGCATCACCCATCTGTTCGGCGTCCCCGGCAACCACCTCGGCCCGTTTCTCACCACCCTGCGGGCCGAGGGCGACATCGAGTGGGTCGGCACGCCGACCGAGGGCGGCGCGGGCCAGGCCGCCGACGCCTATGCCCGCGTCCACGGCGTGGGCGCGGCGGCGGTGACGTACAGCGTGGGCGCGTTCAATCTGCTCAACTCCTGCGGCGGCGCGTACGTCGAGCGGGTCCCGTTCGTCGCCGTGAACGCCTGCCCGCCGTACGAGCAGTGGCAGAACTTCCGTGCCGTCGGCCTGCTCACCTCGCACATGAGCCCCCGCACGGAGAGCAACCTGAACGTCTACCGGCAGGTCACCGTGGACGCGCAGGTCATCTCCCATCCGGGCCTGGCACCCGCGCAGATCGACGCCGCGCTCACCGCGTGCGTCTCCGAGCGCGGGCCGGTCTACCTGGAGGTCATGGAAGACCTGTGGGACGAGCCCTGCGCCGAGCCGACGGGGCCGATCGTCCGCCGCGAACGGCCGTTCAGCGCGCGCAACCAGGTCATGCTGGAGGACGCCGTGCAGGCGATCCTCACTCTGATCGAGGAGCATCCCGGCCCGGACGGCCGGTCCCGTCCGATCGTGTGGGCCGGTGAGGAGATCGCCCGGTACCGGCTCGGCGGGGAGCTCCTCGACCTGGTGGAGGCCACCGGTGTGCCGTTCTGCACGACCGTCGGCGCCAAGGCCGTCGTGGACGAGGACCTGCCGCAGTTCCACGGCGTCTACAACGGCAAGGCCAGCCACCCGGACGTGCACGCGGTCTTCAAGGACTGGGCCACCTGCCGGATCGGGCTCGGGGCCTGGTCCACGTCGAAGAACCTCGGCGGTGAGCAGAGCGTCGGGACCGACTGGGTGATGGCGGCGCACGGCGGCGTCAGCGTCGGCACCTCCTACTTCCCCGACGTCCAGCTCGCCCACCTGCTGCCCGCCCTCCAGGACGCGCTGGTGAAGGCCTACGGTTCCGGGGGCCTGTCCGCCGACTACTACGCCGAGTCCTACAGCTACCAGGGAGCACCGGACGACCGTCCCGCCGGCCTGGCGCAGTACCACGCCTCGCTGAGCGTCAGCGGCGCGCGGTCCCGGCGGGCCGAACGGCTCACGTACGACGGCGTGTTCGACCGGATCAACCACTTCCTCGGCCAGGAGACCACGGAGGACTGGACGGTCGTCTCCGACGCCGCGTTCTCCCTCATCGGCTCGATGAACCTCTCCCTGCCCGCGGGCGGCTTCCTGTCCCAGATCAGCTGGCTGTCCATCGGCTGGTCGGTCGGCGCGGCCACCGGCGCCGCACTCGCCCCCGAACGCGGGGGCGCCCGCCCGATGGTGTTCGTCGGCGACGGCTCCTTCCAGGAGACCTGCCAGGAGATCTCCACCCACACCCGACTCGGACTGCGCTCGGTGGTGTTCGTCCTGGACAACGGGCACTTCTACGGCATCGAGCAGATGCTGGTGCACCCGGCCTACTACGCCGGAGAGGATCCCGCCGAGCCGGACCACTACAACGTCCTGCACCCCTGGCAGCACGACCGCCTCGCGGCCGTCTTCGCCGGCCGGGACACCCCGGCGAGCGGCCTCAGCGTCGCCCACCCCACGGAGCTGGACGACCTGCTGGCCCGCCTCGTCGACCCGCACGACCCGATCAACGCCGGCCCCCTCCTGGTCCGCGTCCGCCTGCACCGGCAGGACTACCCGCGGGCCATGGCCTACAAAGTGCCGAAATCCTCGTAGCCGAAAGGCTCGAATTCCATGGAGGAACGAAATGGCTGATCTGAACGTACTGATCGCGTTCGACGCGGCCACGATCGTCGAGCAGAATCCCAACGCGTCACGGAACCCCGACGTACCGACCTACGTCGACCAGAACCTGATCTACATGACCACGCGGCACGACCACATCGTCGGCACCTCGGGCGCCGAGCTGAACCTGCGGGCCGAGCCCGGGGACACCATCCGGTGGCGGGAGACGACGCTGTCGCTGGGCAGCGACTACAAGGCACTGCTGTACCGGTACGTGAGCAACGACCGCGACCACACGCTCATCAGGACGCCGGAGATCGAGGTGGTCGACGGCGTCTATCCGCTGCCGAAGGAGGGGAGCGAAGGCAGTCCGGATTTCATGACGCAGAAATACGAGGACCACTACTGGCGCACAACCGTGAAAAGCGTCGGCCAGGTCGTGTACCACTTCTACTTCCAGATCCTGGACCGGCATCGGCAGTTGAAGGGGTACTACCAGTGGGACCCCTTCATCACCATCGAGGACTCCTGACGGCCCGGCCGTGACGGGGGCGGGGGCGGTCTCCACGGCCGCCCCCGCCCCCTCACGACGTGCCTTCCGGCCGGCGCCTGCGGGGCACCGTGTCGAGAACGAGCTCGTAGGAATGGGCGACAAGGTCCCGCACCAGGTCTGCGGTGATGCCGCGGCCCGCGGCGACAGAGATCCAGTTGGCCTTGTTGAGGTACCGGCCCTCCGTGATCGACGGGTGCTCCCGCCGCAGCGCCAGTCCGCGACCGGGTCCGCCCTTGAGGGTGATGATCTGCTCGTCCGGGTCGTCCGTGATGATCAGGAAGACCTTTCCCGCCACCTTGTAGACGTCCAGCTTCTCCACGAACGGACGCCCGTTGCTGACACCGGGCAGCGCCTGCGCCGCCTCGCGCGCCGTGCTCTGCAGCCGCTCTCCGTCCATGGCCACAGCCGGCACTACCCGAGCCTGCCGAACGTCCGGGGACCGACGGGCTGCCGGGATGTGGGCAGGGTGTCGACGACCAGTGGCATATACACGTTGCCCTGGACCTTGAACACCTCCCGGTCGGACCCGAAGGGGTCCTCGACGGTGGTCGCCGGCAGCCCGTGGGCACGTACCCCGGCCGTGGCCTGCAAAGCCCTTCCGTCCATCGTCGAAAGCCTCCCTCGAGTATCACTGTAGGCGGCGGCGACAGGCGGCGCCTGTTCGGCTCCGCCGTCCAGCAGGCGCGCCACCGCGCGTGCCCTGCGGGTTTGCCACGGCAGGGTGGCGTCGAAGGCTTCACCCGCAACACCTTCATCGCCATGGTCGCGTCCGTTCGGGACAAGGCGCTGGCCGCTGCCCTCACCACTACGGCCGACTGGGAACAGGGGATCGCCGACCTGCTCCGGACCGCCCACCACGAACCTTCCACTACACGTTCTTCAAAGCCCTCGCCGTGAACCCACCCGCCGCCCCCACAGACTCCCTTCGGCACGGGCGAAGCGTCCCGCCGGGACAAGCCCGGTCGTGGCGGTCAGTTCGCGTGCGGCCGACCGTCTCGGGCCCATGTCACTACGTGCGGTCGACACCGCCGTCGCCGGCAGACTCCTCATCCGTGTGACCATGGGTCACGCACGTCGGACTCCCCGGTGCTCGGGGTCAGCATCCACACGAACGCCCGCTACGTGTCGGCCCCGAAGACCAGCCGCCGGCGGCGCCGAAGCCGACAGGGCTGGAGAAGACGTCCGCGCTGAGGCACGCGCACCCCTGCCGACGGGCCGACCGGCACACCAGCACCACCTACGGCGTCGACCGGACCGCGGATATGTCGAACTGCAGTCGGACCTTCTCGCTCACCATGGTGCCCCCCGCCTTGAGGCGCTGGTTGTAGACCAGTCCCCACTCGGTGCGGTCGATGGTGGTGGTGCCGTCGAATCCGGCTCGCTCGTAGCCGAACGGGTCCAGGACCGAGCCCAGGTAGTCGAGTTGCAGGTCGACGGGCCGGGTGACGTCACGGATGGTCAGGTCCCCGGTCATGCGGAAACTCTCGCCGCCCTCGTGGACGGTGGAGGTGCTGCGGAAGGACATCTCCGGGTAGCGGCGCGCGTCGAAGAAGTCGGGGCCGATGAGGTGCGCGTCCCGTTGTTCCACCCCCGTGTCGACGCTGGCGACCCGGATGCGGAGATCGGCCCGCGACTCGGAGGGCCGGGCTCCGTCGAAGTACAACGTGCTGTCGTAGTCGGTGAACGCTCCCCGCACCGTCGTGACCATGGCATGCCGTACGGAGAATCCGATGCGGCTGTGCGGGCGGTCGATGACCCATCGCCCGGTCAGCGCTCGAAGTGCCGGGTTGAGCGCGACACCACCGGTCGCGGCCCCAGCGACGGAGGTGTCGGTGCCGACAGCCGTGGTCGGCTCGATGACGGTGGTCTGGCGACGGCTGAACATACCCATGATCGTGAGCCCTTTCCCCTCTATCGCTCCGTGCTATCACGGCGTCACCGGGCACCGCCCGGCGAGATGGGCGACCTGGTCCGAGTTCCATGCGGTCGACCGCAAAGCTGCACAAGATCAACATGACGTCGGGTGCGCGGACCTACTCCGGGGGCGTGGGCGTGTCGTGGGTGCGGTACATCGCCTGCACGTCCAGCTCCAGTTGGACGGTAGGACCGACAACCGCGATGCCACGGGCGAGCATGGAGCGCCAGTTGAGGGTGAAGTCCTCCCGGTGGAGTTCCGCCTTCGCGAGAGCCGCGCAGCGCAGTTCCTGGTCGTAGCCTCCGTTGACCGTCCCGAGGTAGGTCGTGTCGAGGCCGACGGAGCGGCTGGTGCCGTGCATGGTGAGCGTGCCGTGCAGGGTCCACTTGGAGCCGCCGCGGTAGGCGAACCGGGTGCTGGTGAAGTCGATGTACGGGTAGCGTTCGACGTCCAGGAAGTCGGCGGAACGAAGGTGGTTGTCACGGGTGTTGTTGCCCGTGGTGATGCTGGCGGCGTCGATACGCACCGAGACATGGGAGTCGGCCATGTTCGGTGCGACGCGGATGCCGCCCTGGAAACGGGTGAACCTGCCGTGGACATGGGCCATGCCCACGTGCTTGGCGATGAACCGGACCGCGGTGTGCGGAGGGTCGAACAGCCAGGTTCCGGCTGTCGGGAGTTCCGGCTGGCGGGCGGACTCGAGCGCGATGCGCACCGGGGGCAGAGCCACCCCGGCGGTGATGTCGAGGTTCTCGCGGGCGGGTGACAGGCCCTCGGCCACGGTCATCACACTGTAGGAGCCGGGCGGCAGCGTCGCTATGAAGTAGCCGTGGGGATCCGTGGTGCCACTGGTCGCGACCCGGTGACTGTCCAGCGCGGTCACGGTGACCTCGGCTCCGCCCATGGGCTGCCCCAGAGGGTCGACGACCTCGAAACCGAACGCCCCGGCGCCGGGCGGCAGGGGGACCGAGATGCTCGATCCGGCACCGGAGGTGCCACGGGAACGCCGACGTCGAAGCAGCCCGAGTGCCATGGAGTTCACCTTTCTTCACATGCGTCATCGTCACTCAGCCCGCCGGACAAATGCGTTCGCGGTCGCCAAGAACCACCGACGACAGGAGGACGGGCGCAGGGACAGCAGTTCGTTGACGATCATAAAGCCGCCCATGTGCAGGTGGCTCACCCCGTTGTCGGAGCCGCCCAGGCCCCTTGCCGGTGGATGCGGGGTCGCAAATCCGTACATCGACAGGCCATACCGCCACACCTTGGCTTCGTCGCTTTGCAGCACTGCTGTGGCGAAGGACACGGAAGAGGGCCGTGACGTTCACAAGGGGTGTGCGGTTTCACCACGGTCCCGACACGGGCCGGGCGGGCAGCGCCTCGGGACCAGGAGACGAAGAGACGGGAGGACGAGGGGATCAGGCACCGTCCGGTGGTCCGGCAACCGCATTGAGCCACCCCTGCGGGCACTCCCCGTGCGCACCGGGCGCGCAACCGGCGACACGCGGTGATCGAATGGACGCTGTCCATCATGGTGCGGAAAGAGCGGAGCAGTCCATGGCCTGGGTGATCCTCATCCTGTCCGGAGTCCTGGAGACGGTCTGGGCGACAGCCCTGGACGCCTCCAGGAACTTCTCCCGGCTGTGGCCCTCCCTCTTCTTCGTCGGCGCGCTCATCCTGAGCATGACCGGGTTGTCCTACGCGGTGACCCACATCCCGCTCGGCACGGCCTACGGCGTCTGGGTGGGTATCGGCGCGGTTGGCACGGCCGCCTACGGGATGGTCGTACTCCATGAACCGGTGACGGCTGCCCGCCTGGTCTGCCTGCTGCTGATCATCGCCGGCGTGGTCGGACTCAAGGTCCTGCACTGAGCGGACCGCTGGTCCACTGGGGGCACGGTGGCCGAGCCCGGTCGTCAGGGACGCCAGCGGCGGTGTGGTGTGCGCTGCTCATAGGGCTGCGGGTCGGGATAGGTGATCAGCTCGAGAGTGCTGCCCCAAGGTGTACGTGTGTAGGTCATCCGGTTGCGAGGTCCCGCCTCGACGCCGGGCAGCGGTCGTGGGCCGCTCAGCGCGGTTCCACCGGCTTCCTCGACGCGGATGACCGCCGCGTCGAGATCGTCGACGTAGACAGCCAGGTGTTGCCAACCCAGGTCGGAGGGCACGACCGGCCCGCTCTGGTGAGGGGCCCGGAATTCGAACAGCTCGAGGCCGGGACCGTGCGGCAGCATGAGCATGCGGATCCGCATCTCCTGGGTGCCTTCCGGAACGCCGAGCCCTTGCTCCACGGACGGACCCTGGTTCGGACCGTCCTCGTGGCGCAGGGTGTCGTACAGGACTTCCGCGTCCAAGGCACGACGGAAGAACGTGGTCGCGGCGTCGATATCCGCGACCGTGACTCCCACGTGGTCGATTCCGCGCACGACCGGGCTCTCCCGTGACGTCGGCCGCGGCGTCCGCTGCTGGTCCGCCATGGCCGGTCAGGGCGTCGCCGCGCCGGGGGCCATGCGGCGGAGTGGTTCGTCGAGTTCTCGCTGGTAGAAGTCGATGAAGCCGTCGGGGTCGGGGCCCGCGTTCTGCATCACCAGCCGGTCGAAACCCGCGTCGACGAACTGCTTGGCGACTTGTAGGTAGCGGTTCCGGTCGGGGCCGCAGGCGAACTTGGTGAGGATGTCCTCCTCACGGACAGTGGCGGTCGCGGCTTCGAAGTTGACCGGGTTGGGCAGCTCGCTCATGACCTTCCAGCCGGTCAACGCCCACCGCGAGGTCTCGAGGGCCGCCTGGGCGGCGCTGTGCTCGTCCGCGGCCCAGGCCATGGGGACCTCGGCATACCCGGGACCGGTGCCTCCGGCATCCCGATAGTGGCGCACGATCTCCGGCTTCTGCTCGGTGGCGAACAGTCCGTCACCGAGTTCGGCGGCGATCCGTGCCGAGCTACGGCCACTGGCGGCCACGGCGATCAGCGGGGGCTCAGGCGGAAGATCAAAGATGCGTGCGTCCTCGAGCCGGAGGTGCTTGCCTTCGTAAGAACGGTAGCCCCCGCTCCACAGCAGGCGGATGATCTCCAGTGCCTCGCGCAGCATCTCCTGACGTACCCGGACGGCATCGGGGAACCCTCGGCCGACAACGTGCTCGTTGAGCCGTTCGCCGGAACCCACGCCCAGAACGAAGCGCCCACTGGAGACCAGGGCGAGCGTAGCCGCCGCCTGAGCGATGATCGCCGGGTGATACCGGATGGTCGGGCAGGTCACGCCGGTCACCAATCGGATTCGTTCGGTCCTGGCCGCGATGGCGCCCAAGACCGTCCAGGTGAAGGACGAGTGTCCTTGGTTGTCCAGCCACGGGTGGAAGTGGTCACTCATCTCCACGAAGTCGAAGCCGGCGGCCTCGGCCGCGACGGCCTGCCGGATGAGTTCGCCAGGACCGAAGGCCTCGGAAGCCAGCTTGTACCCGATTTCCATCCGCCACTCGATCCTCTCGCTCACCGACTCCGCCTGCAGGTCATTCGCACACTGGCAGGCCGCAGGGAGGGAAGAGGGGAGGCGGGCCGTTTCTCTTGGCGCAGTCGCTCGAACGGCCCGATGGCTCTTGTCGGCCTGGCCGTCCGATCACCGCGGTGAGCGAGGCGACGGACTGCTTCAGCGCGCCTGAGCTCCGAGCCGTGCAAGGGCTCGGGATGTGAAGAGCATCCGCGACGAGCCCATCACCATCAGCTCTCCGGGCTTGGTGCCGACCGCTGCGGGTCAGCCGTGTTCGTCGAACATGGCCAGCAGTGCCTGCTCGTCCGTCTCCGACGCAGGCTGCTCCGGCTGCGGTATCTGCTCGGCCCACACCGTTTTGCCCTGCGGCATGTAACGGGCGCCCCAGCTCTTGGTGAACTGTGCCACCAGGAACAGGCCGCGTCCGCCCTCCTCGGTCGTGGCCGCCCGTCGGATGCGCGGAGAGGTGTTGCTGCGGTCGGAGACCTCGCAGATCAGCGAGTCGTCGCGCAGCAACCGCAGGCCCACCGGCCCCCGGCCGCCGTACCGCACGGCGTTGGTGACCAGTTCGCTGACCACCAGCCCGGTGTTGAAATCCAGCTCCGACATGCCCCAGGCGGCGAGCTGAGCGCGGGTCAGCTCCCTGGCCCGTGCCACGACCGCGAAGTCGGACGGAAACTCCCAGGATGCCACCCTGTCGTCGGGCAGCGCGTGCACACGGGCCAGGAGGAGGGCCACGTCGTCGCGCGGGCCGCCGGCCACGAGGGTGTCCGAGACCCGGTCGCAGACGTCCTCCAGCGCCGGGCCCGCGTCGTTCAGCGAGGCCAGCAGTTGTCCGGTGCGCGCGTCGGTGTCCCCGTAGCCGCGGCTCTCCTTGAGCAGGCCGTCGGTGTACATGGCAAGCAGGCTGTCTGCGGGCAGCTCGACGGTGGTGGACTCGTACGGATGGATCCCGCCGAGCCCGAGCGGTGGACCGGCCGGCATGTCGATCAGCCGCGCCTCGCCGTCCGGCGTCAGCAGAGCGGGCGGCGGATGACCGGCCCGTGCGGCCGTGCAGCGGCAGGACACCGGGTCGTACACCGCGTACAGGCACGTCGCCCCGGTCGCCGGGTCCTCGTCGTCCGCCGATTCGGCAGGGGTGCGGCTGACCAGGTCGTCCAGATGGGCCAGCACCTCCTCGGGCAGCAGGTCCATCCCGGCCAGCGTGCGCACCGCCGTACGCAGGCGGCCCATGGTGGCTGCCGCCTGCAGACCGTTTCCGGGCACGTCACCGACGACCAGAGCCGCGCGCATCCCGGACAGCGGGATTGCGTCGAACCAGTCGCCGCCCACACCTGCCGTGGCGTCCGCGGGCAGGTAGCGGGAGGCGAGCTCGACGGCGCTGAGGCGAGGCAGGACGTGCGGCAGCAGACTGCGCTGGAGGGTGAGGGAGGCGTGGTGCTCCCTGCGGTAGTGGCGGGCGTTGTCCACGCTGATCGCGGCACGGGCCGCCAGCTCCCCCGCCAGCGTCAGGTCGTCCTGCTCGTACGGCCTCGTCCTGCCGCGGCGGTAGAACCCTGCCAGGCCCAGGACGGAGCCCCGCGCGCACAGCGGAGCGGCCAGGTAGGAGTGCACGCCCTCGCCAAGCAGGTCGACGGGGTGCCCCCGGCCTTCCGGGGGCCCGGTCAGGGTGGCGGTCAGCACCGTGTCCGTGACCGGCTGCCCGGTCTCCAGGCACCGGGACTGGGGTGTACCGGCGGGGTAGCCGGCCGGCTCTCCCACGCCGCCGAGGGGGGTGTCCCGGGAGTCCTCGCCCGCCCATGCGGCCACCCGGCGCAGTGCCACGTCGGGGCTGAGCCGCCCGGGCGGTGGCCCTTCGCCCGACAGGACGCTTTCCAGCAGGTCGACGACGACCAGGTCGGCGAAGCGCGGCACGGCGATCTCCGCCACCTCCTCGGCGGTACGCCCCATGTCCAGGGTGGTGCCGAGCCGGATGCCTGCCTCGCTGAGCAGGGACAGCCGCCCGCGCGCCTCGGTGGCGAGCCGGCCGACGCCCCGCTCACCCACCAGCAGCAGCCACGCGTCGGTCGGTCCGCCGGCCTGCGGTTCCGCCGCCGCACGGGGCGCGTTCGCGCTCTCCGCCACGGTGGAAGGGTCCAGGAGCGGCACGTGGCGACCGTCGGGGGCGGTCGCGGTGGTGACCGTGCCCGATGTCCCCGTGCCACGGGTGTCCTCGAAGCTGACCTCGACCGCCGCGCCCTCCGCGTCGCCGTGGTGCAGCTCCCGGCGGCGCAGCATGGCCACGCGACTGCCCGCGAGTGGCACCTCGGCATAGGTCTCACCGGTCGAGGAGATCAGCTCGACGGCCCTCTCCAGCAGTATCAGCCGCTCCTGCGAGGCGAGCCGGGGCGCCGGTCCGCTGAGCCGGGACAGCTCTCCCGAGCCGAGGTCCAGCTCGCCACGCCCGCCGCGCTCCCCGGCCCAGCGGAAGGAGCGCATCAGCTCGAGCTCGCGGGCCCTGCTCAGCTCGAGCAGGCGTTCCCCGATGCGTTCGGTGGCGTCCTGCAGGACCAGCGCCATGCCGGGGTCGGCCAGCACCCGGGGCACGGAGAGATTGACCGCGCCCCGCACGGTTCCGCCCACCGGGTCGCGCACCGGCGCGGCCATGCAGGTCAGCTCCTTGAGGTCGTGCAAGAAGTGTTCGTGGCCGACGACCACGAACGGCGCCCTTGTGCTCAGCACCATGCTGACGCTGCTGGTCCCCATGAACCGCTCATCGACATTGGCGCCCGGCAACAGGGAGGCGGCGTCCATCAGCCTCAGCCCGGCCGGGTCGCCCCACCGGTCCACGATGTTCGCCCGTGAGTCGGCCAGCGCCAAGGTCACCGGCACGCCCGAGAAGCGTTCGAACAGATGCTCCAGCACCGGCGATGCGGCTCTCATCAGCCGGGAGTCGGGATCCAGGTCGCTTTCGATCGGCAGGGCCGCTCCCTCGGGGTCGATGCCGAGCGACTGCGAGCGCTGCCAGGAGGCGAGGATCTCCGCACGTACTCCGGCAACCGGCGGCGTCCGTTCGCCGTGACCGGTGCCCGGAGGAGTTGGATAGGACTCCACAGGATCAGGCACAGGATCAGGATAGTCGGGCAAATGGGGCATGTGCAGTGTCGTCGTCGGGCGGGTGATCTTGGACGCGGGGGCCCGGCTCACCGCTGTGCGGTCCCAGTCGGGCATGTCGCGACCTGCGCGAGCACCGGGGGCGCCCGTCACGGCGCAGCAGCGGGAGCGGTTCGAGACCGATGCGCTGTCCGGTTCCGCCCTGTCCTCGCGAGTGGTTTCCGCGGGACTCAAGGACGGCAGCGGCGACGGAAGCGGCGGAATCCCTTTGTGCGGGGCTCTTCCACCTGGTTGGCTCACGCCCATGACCTGGCTGCCGCATGACTTCGTCCATCCCCTCCACATCGACATACCCGACGGCGGAGGCCACCGGCTGCGCCCGATCAGCGGTGGGGACGCCCCGCTCGACTACCCGGCGGTGATGGGTTCGCGGGAGCGGTTGTGGTCGATCTTCGGTCCCGCGTGGCAGTGGCCGCCGGCCACGATGTCGTACGAGGCGAACCTCGCCGATCTGGAGCGGCACGCCGCGGAGATCGACGCCCACGAATCGTTCAACTACACGATCGAGAGCGCGGACCGCACTGCGCTGCGTGGCTGCGTCTACATCGACCCGCCCGAGAAGCAGGGGGCCGACGCCGAGGTGTCCTGGTGGGTGGTGGACGACGAGGTGGGCGGTGCGCTGGAGCGGGCGCTGGACGCGTTCGTGCCGCGCTGGATCGCCGAGGACTGGCCCTTCGAGCAGCCACGCTTCATCGGCCGGGACGTGACCTGGGACGAGTGGTTGCGGCTGCCGGACCGATCATGAGCGGTACGGTTCGACGGGAGGCCGCGCGGAACTGAACGGCCTGGTCGTGCCGCCGCGGCCGTCTCCCACAGCGATGCGCCGAAAGCGGTGCTGGGGTCCACACGGGTGCCGCGCGGCACCGCGAAGGCGAGGGCGGCGCGTGGATGCCGGGGCCCGACGGACGTGAGGGCCGGCGGCCACTGGACGTGGTCGCCGGCCCCTTGTTCCGTGTCAGGCGTCGCCTTGACGTGCGGTCAGTTCGCGTTCACCAGCTCGTGCGCCGGCACGGTCACCGTCCGCTTGCCCGGCTCGCCGCCGAGCACGATCTTCCGCAGAGCGCTGTTGTTGTCGAGGTTGGTCTCCTTCAGCCGATTCTCCGGGTTGGCCAGCACCTGGATGTAGTACGTGCCGTTGGGTATGTCGGTGATGTCGAAGGACTGGCCCGGCAGGTCCTGGGTGTACGTGTCACCGGAGCCGACGTCCAGCACCTCGCGGACGGAGATCGAGTTCTCCTGGCCGCACGCGGTGGACAGATCGGTGTTGTACGGGTGCCAGTTGGCGTTCTTCACCGTGTAGTCGATCGCGTCGGTGTTGGCCAGGCAGAAGGCCTCCTTACCGCTGCGCACGGCCTCCTTCTTGTCCGCCTTCAGCAGCCGGTAGCTGGCGAAGTCGGTGAAGTGCCAGTGCATATGGCCCGGGCGCGGATCCCATTCCATGGTGCCGGTCGGGGTGTAGCCGACCTGCGTGCCCTTGGCGTCGTAGAAGTACTGGTAGGCGTCCATCTTGTCCTTGCCGGGCGAACGGAAGCCGTCCACCACGAGCTGCGCCGGGCCGGCGTTCCAGACGTTGGCGCTGAAGGCCAGGTAGTCCTTGCCGGTGATGTCACCCTCGCCGTCGCTGACGACGATGCCGTAGGCCGGCAGCGAGCGCAGGTCGGGCTTGGGGACGTCCGGGACGGAGGGCTTGCCGGCGGGCCGCTTCGACAGCGGCGTGAGCGCCGGCGCCTTGCGCGAGCCGTCGGTCTGGCCACCCGTGTCACCGACCCGCATCGCGCGTGCGGCCTGCTCCTTCTTCAGCGCCCACGGCAGGGCCGGCGGTGCCGCCTTCAGCGGACCGTGACCCACGTTGTACGAGGGGCCGGCGCCGCTCGTCACGGGCGCCGCGGCCTGAGCGGGCGTCGGTGCGTGCCCCGGACCGTGGCCGGCGTGCGCGGTCGGCGCCTGGTGGGCGGTTCCGTGCCCGGCGTGCTCGCCGCCCTGGGCGGACCGTGCGGACGAGGTCTCCGGCACGGCGGCGCCCTGCTCGTCCTCGTAGCTCCGCTCCTCCACGGTCACCTTGACCGTGGCCGGTTGGTCGGCGATGCCGAACAGGTCGCGGTACTTCTTGGCGACCTCGATCTTGGCGGTGTACGTGCCGGCCGCCAGCGCGGCCGGATCGGTGTAGGAACCCGCGTAGGTGTTGGCGGCCCAGCCCTTCTCGACGCCCCACACCGAGCCGAGGGTGAACGGGTTGGTGGGGCAGCTCTCCGGGTACTTGGAGGTGGCCGGCGCGTCGGGCCGTACCCGGCCGCTGGCGTTGTTCGGGCAGAAGTCCTCGGTGCGGCTGAGGACCTTCTTGCCCGCCTCGTCGGTGACCGTGATCTCCGCGAAGCCGGGTAGGCCGGAGAAGTCCTTCACCGTGCCCTGGGGCAGCGTCTTGGCCTTGGTCTTGCCGCCCTCGTACACGGTCTGGGTGATGGTCACCGGGTCCTTGTAGGACTTCCGGGTCACCTTCAGCTCCAGTGGCGTCCCCTCGGCGGTGAGGTAGGTGCCGAGGTCCAGGTAGACGCCCGGGTCCTCCTTCCAGGAGGTGAGCGTGATCGAGCTGGTCGCGGCGATGAGGCTCAGCTTGGGCCCTGTCGCGGCCTTGGCCGGCTCCGACGTGGCGGCCACGAGACCGGCCGTCACGGCCATGGCGGCGACGGCCGTGGTACCCGTGAGCAGCGGACGCCGTAGCCGGGTGGTGCGCGTTCTGGTCATCGTTCCCTCGTCCTCCGAGTGCTGTGAGAAGGAATCAGGCGGCAGGCGGCACGGCTTGTCGGCGAGGACAGCCGCAAGGCCCGCGCGGTGAAAGGCACTTGCTGTGCCCGCGCTGTGAGAGGTGCGGGCCGGAGGCTCGGTTGTCCTCAGAGGGAAAACGAGGGGATGTTGGCCGGATAACTCCGTTGTCGAGGAAATCGGGCCGTTGTCACGGGTACGGCCCACCCGGTGACGGGCCTTCTGCTACGTGGTGCCGCCCGTCTCCCGCCCCACACCACCGGCCAGGGCCTCCACTCACGAACGCCGCACCGGGACCCTTCCGGCCTTGGGCCCGCGGGGCCGATCGTCCGGCGCCCGGACCGGGGGAACCGTCTCACCGGCCTGGGTCGGCGGGTTCCGCGCGAGCCGCCGCCACCGGTCAGTTCCCCTCTCGTACGGCGACCGAGAACCCGACCTCCCCTCCGGGCTCCTCGCGAAGTGACTCGGGGAGGCCGCCAACCGCCGCGCACAGGGCCTCGGCCATGCCCTGGGTCAACGGCCCGTCGGGGCGCGGGACGTCGAGCGCGGCCGCGTCCTCGATCTCCCGCCGGGGCCGAACGTACTCCGAGCCCCAGCCGGTGAAGCGCGGCAGGGACACCTTGCCGTCGTCCTGGGTCCAACCACGCGTCGCTGCGGCCACCACGACCCGGATCCGGCGCTCATGGGTTTCCGGCACCACCTCGGTGAAGACGGTGAGCCGCACCAGCCCGTTGCCGTCGTCCATTCCGTAGGGCAGGGTCCACTCCACCACTCCCGCCATGGGATCCGCGCCGAGGTCCCCCGCCGCGCGCTCCGCCGCGTGGTCGCGCCGACGCATGTCGATGAGCGGTTTGAGGTTCTGGACGACGTAGGCGTGCCAGTACTCGACGGCCATGTGCGGCCCTCCCGGTCGGGGCGCGGGCCCCCGCCCGCGCTCGGAGCGGTCAAGCCTATGCTGCGCAACTGCCCTTCATTTCCGCGGTGTTGAGTATGCGCGCCCCTCGCGACGGGACACCGGGATCCGTGAGCCGGGCCGCGCTCCCCGTCGGTCGTCCCCGAGCTGCCGACGGAAGCGTTTCAGCTTGGGTCCACGTCGGTGTACAGCATGTGGTGGTCCGAGTACGGGGTGGGCTGCACGCGGTGCTCGAGCGGGGCGATGCCTCGCAGGAAGACGTAGTCGAACTTGCTGTGCCAGTCCGTGGTCACCTCGCAGGTGCCGGTGGACGAGGGGCGACACCGGGGGTCCGTGTCCGCGGCCTGTGCCCAGATCCGGGTGAGTTCGGGAGCGTCCGGCACGGCGTTGAAGTCGCCCAGGACGATGGCACGGTCGTGCCGGCCCACTGCTGCGGCGAGTACACCGACCTGGTCCGCCCGGACCGCTTCCTGACGTCGTTGGGCGAGGTGTGTGTTGAAGACCCGGACGGGCCGGCCACCCACCGTGGTGGTGACTGCCACGTACCCGCGGTCCTCGGATCCGCCGTCGGGGTACTCCACGCTGACGCGGTCGGTCATCGGGGCCGCCGAGAGGACCGCCTGGCCGAAGGCCCCCGGACTCCACGGCCATCCACCGCAGCGGCCCCGGTCCCGAAGAACCATCCCGTACTGGACGTGGTAGACCAGCCCGTGAAGGCGCTCCAGGTGATCCCGGATCTTCTCGACGTCCCGCACACATGCTTCTTGCAGGCCGATCACCTGGGGCGCGTACCTGGCGATCTCCGCCGCCCGGTCAACGTTGCCTTCCTCGCAGGGGTTGCAGATGTTCCACGTCATGACCCGGTTCGGAACGACGTCCCTGACGGCAGCGGCCGGTCGTGACGAACCGAAGAGGCCACCGCCCGGTGCACTGGGCCCTACGAGCATCATGCAGGCAACGGCCATGGCGCCCACGAACAACCCCGTGCCCCTACCGAGCACCATCGCCTCCCCGGTGCGGATTCACATGTCATCCGACGTCTGCACGCCCAAGGTTATGGGACGGGCGTCGTCAGCAACACATGCCATCGCTCAGCGCCGCAGCGCCGCCCTCGCCGGCCGGGTCACCGCGTGGACCTCGGCTCCGTTCAGTCCAGGTCGGACATGTCGAGTACGAAGCGGTAGCGGACGTCGTTGCGCCGGAGACGGTCGAGGGCCTCGTTCACTCGCGCGGAGGGGAGCAGTTCGATGTCGGCGGTGATGCCGTGCTCGCCGCAGAAGTCCAGCATGGCGGCGGTCGCGGGCCTGCCGCCGCTGCCGGCGGAGCTGAGCTTCTTGCGTCCCACGAGCAGGTCGGTGGTCTCCACGGTGACGGGTCCCAGGTGCCCGAGGTGGCTGAGCGTCCCGTCCATGGCGACCAGACGCAGGTAGGGGCCGAGGTCGTGCGGGGAGGAGATGGTGTCGATGACGACGTCGAACCGGTCACGGGCGTCGGCCATCTGTTCCGGGTCCGTGGAGACGACGAGACCACCGGCACCTAGACGACGGGCGTCGTCGGCCTTGTCCGGTGAGCGGCTGACGACCGAGGTGTCGGCGCCGAGCGCCACGGCGATCTTGACCGCGAGGTGGCCCAGGCCGCCCAGCCCCGCCACCGCGACGCGGGTTCCCGGCCTCACGCCGAGGGCGCGCAACGGTTCCCAGACAGTGATCCCGGCGCAGAGCAGAGGAGCGGCGGCGGCCGGATCCAGACCGGCGGGAAGGGGGTGGGCGAAACGGTCGCGGACGACGTACTCCCGGGAGTAGCCCCCCAGTGTGGTCGACCCGTCGTGCCGGTCGGTGCCGTCGTAGGTCAGGGTCGGGAAGGCGTGGCAGAAGTTCTCCTGGCCGGCCCGGCACATGGCGCACTCACCGCACGAATCCACGATGTTGCCCACCGCGACCGGGTCGCCGACGGTGAAGCGGGTGACCGCGGGTCCGGTCTCGGTCACCACGCCCGTGAACTCGTGCCCGGGCACCAGGGGCCGGCCTCCTTCGCCGGCCCGGGCGCCGACGGCGTGCAGATCGGTGTGGCAGACACCGCAGTAGTCCACCCGGACCGCGAGGTCGTCGGGACGCAGGTCGCGCCGTTCCAGTGGCGCGCGCCGCAGCGTCGTCGACGCACCTTCCACCTGCCAGCCAACGGTGTTCCTCATGGCGCCTCCTCACAGACAGACCGGTTGGTCTATTCAGCGTAGGCGGTTCCCGTCCGCCAGGCAAACCAACTGTTCTGTTTGGTAGTGTGGGGGCATGGCCGATCAGCCCCTGACCTCGCGCGGAGCCGCGACGTACCAGCGCATCCTCGATGTGGCGACCCGGGAGTTCGCCGAGCATGGGATCGCCGGAGCGCGCGTCGAACGGATCGTGGCCGCGGCACGCACCAACAAGGCGCAGCTCTATGCCTACTTCGGCGGCAAGGACAGGCTCTTCGACGCCATCTTCTTCGGCTCGCTGGAGCGGATCGTGAATGTCGCCCCGATCGATGCCACCGACCTCGCGGACTGGGCCGTACGCCTCTACGACGAGTACCTCCGCCGCCCCGACCTCATCCGACTCGCCACCTGGGCACGCCTGGAGCGGCGCCCGGCCGGTCACCTGGTCGAGGACCCCGACCGCCTCGACGACCGCAAACTGCGCGCCATCGCCGAGGCCCAGGCCACCGGCCTGGTGCGCCAGGGAGACCCGTTCGACATCATGGCCCTGGTTATTGCCATGTCCATGGCCTGGTCGCCGGTCAGCAACGTCTACGCGGCGACCGCACAGGAGCCACCCGAACTTCACGAGCGGCGTCGCGCGCTGCTCCGCGAGAGCGTCCGCCGCGCCGTGGCAGCCGACTAGCGGACGCGGTGGCCGCCGACCTTCTTGATCAACCGGCGTTCCCCGTCCCGGACGGCCGTGTCCGGGCCTTTCCCGGACCGCGCCCGGAACGGCGGAGCATGACCAAATCCACGGTTGTCATGCCTGCCGTGGCCGCCGCACGATGACGCTCATGGGAAGCCTGGGGGAACTGTCGCCGCATGAAGCCGGAGATGCTGGGGGCTTCGTCGAGTCGATGCAGCAACTCAAGGAGCGTTCGGGGCTGACATACCGCGACCTGGAGGAGCGGGCTGCCCGTAACGGTGACGTGCTGCCACGGAGCACGCTGGCCGACATGCTGCGCCGCACGAGCCTGCCGCGGCCCGAACTGCTGGCCGCCTTCGTCCGCGCCTGCGGGGACGCGCAGCGGGTCGGCGCCTGGCTGGACGCCAGGAACCGGATCGCCGCAGACACCGCGGCCACGCGGGCCGCGGAGCCGGGGACGGTGTCCGGGGCGCCGGCCGAGGCCGGGCCCCGACCGGAAACGGACGCCGAAGAGGCCACGGTCGCTCGGCCACGCCGTGCCACGGGCCGCAGGGTCGCGCTCATGGCCTCGCTCGTCGTCCCGGTGCTCGCCTTGACCGCTTGGGGGTTGTTCCCCGACAGCTCCGCCGGTCCTGCCGTCGATCCCGGGGCTCCCACCGACGGCTGGATCACCGTCCGCCCGGCCCGTGCGCCCGACCTCTGCCTGACCGACGGACGCGACCGGCGCGGCGCCTACGACACCGCCATCGCCGTCCAACTCCCCTGCTCCCAGGCCCCCGTGCCGCGCACATACCTCGAATCCACCGGGGAGGACCTGTACCGCCTCCAGTGGCACCATCCGCGGGAGGGCAAGGGATGCCTGACCGTCATGAACACCGGCCCTGCCAAGGACATGCTCGAGCCCCGGAACGACTGTGCTCGGGCCACCCTGTTCCACGTGGAGTCCGCCGAGGCCGACGGCGCCGAAGGATTCCGGCTTCGCCCGGCAGACAGCGGCCGTTGCGTCGGCATCGTCGACGACGACACCACCGAGGGGGCCGAAGCGATCGAGGAACGATGTACCGGCTCGGCCGATCAGCTGTTTCTCCTCCGAGAGGGCTGATCGCCCAGCGCCCGGGACGACGGCCGTCGTCCCGCGTTCCTGACCCCGCGCCGAGATCACCGTGCCAGCGGCACGGTGATCTCCTTCAGCCAGGCGCCGCGGGCGAAGTCGCGGGCCTTGACGACGACCGCGTCGCGGTGCACCTCGACCTGGAGGCCCTGGTTGAAGGAGCCGCTGACGGCGACCTCGCCACCCTTGCCGTCGTCACGGAACCCGGTCTGGATCGCTCCGGTGTTGACGACGGTGAACCCGCTGAGGTTCGCGGTGCCGGGTACGACGCGGCGCACCACCCAGTCGGAGAGGTCCAGGTCCCAGTGGGTGTGGCCGGAGAAGAGGAAGACGTCGGGGTGGCGGCCGAGCAGGCCCAGGAGGCGGTCGGCCTGGAGGTAGTCGCTCGCGTAGAGCTTGTTACGGGTGCCGGAGACCGTGTTGGGCAGCGGATGATGGGTGATCACCATGACCGGCTTGCGGCGGCGCGACCAGTACCACAGACGGTCCTCCAGCCACGCGAACTGCTCGTCGCTGATCCACACCTCGTCCCAGAGCTTCGGGTCGTGGTAATGCGAGTAACGCTCGGTACCGAGGGTGAGGACGGGGATGCCGCCGAAGGACATCTCCGCGTGCACACGACCGCGCCCGGCGAAACGGTAGAAGCTGCGGAAGAGGGAGTCCTCTGTGGTGTTGTTGGGCCAGGTTTCCTCCGCCAGGGTGTTCGGATCGCGCCACTTCGGCACGTAGAACTCGTGGTTGCCGATCGCCCAGGCCACCTCGGACGGGTGGGAGTGACGCTGCAGTTCGGCGGTGACCTGCGCGTACTCGAAGTCGTAGCCGCGCGGTGTGATGTCGCCCGCGACGGCGAGGCCCGCGCTGTGCGGGTTGACGGCCGCCATGTCGTCCAGGGCCCGGCCGAAGTCGCGCAGGTCCCCCTGGATGTCGCTGATGACGTTGAACCGTACGACGTCCCGCCCGCGCCGGCCGGGGGTCCCGGGCGAACCGGCCGGAGCGGCGTGGGCCTGCGAGGCGCCGGCGGCGGTCACCAGTGCGCCGCCGGTGGCGGCGAGGAGGGATCTGCGATCCATGTCGGACTCCGTGGTCGTGAACGTGCGGGTGTACCGCCGACCAAGATCACGTTCTCGGGTGCACTCCGTCCCACGTGCCGAGGACATGTCCGTGTACCAGGCATGAACATGTGCGGACAGGCGTGCGGTGCGTTCACCCCGGGAATCGGGGGTGTCGGTTCCAACGAGCGCGGGCACTCAGTCCGCGGCCGCCCGCTCCCCCACCGGGCGCCTGCGCCACGCGTGCTCGGTGAGCGAGGGCGGCTGCCAGGCGCCGTCGGCCTGATAGAGGTCGGTGCCAGGTGCCACGATCTCGTCGACACGGTCGAGCACCGCGTCGTCGAGCAGCAGGTCGGCTCCCTTGAGCAGCGAGGAGAGCTGGTCCATGGTACGCGGACCGATGATCACCGATGTGACGGCCGGGTGCACCAACGGGAAGGCGACGGCCAGTTCCGGCAGGGTGCAGCCCATCTCCTCCGCGAGAGTCACGAGTTGCTCGACGGCCGCGAGCTTGGCGGCGTTGCCCGGGACGGCGGGGTCGAAGCGGTGCGGAGTGAGTCTGGCGCGGCCGGTGGTGAGGTCGACGGGCCGGCCCTCGCGGTAGGCGCCGGACAGAAATCCCGAGGCGAGCGGTGACCAGGTCAGCACCCCCATACCCAGGCGTCGCGCGGTGGGCAGCACGGACCGTTCGATGCCGCGCGCGAGAATCGAGTACGGCGGCTGCTCCGTGCGCGGCCGCATCAGTTGGCGCCGCTCCGCCACATGGTGAGCCTCGACGAGGTCCTCGGCCGGGAAGGTGGAGCAGCCGAACGCCCGGATCTTGCCCGCCCGCACCAGGTCACTGAGGACGGACAGCGTCTCCTCGATGTCGGTGGTGTGATCGGGACGGTGCACCTGGTAGAGGTCGATCCAATCCGTGTCCAGGCGCCGCAGACTGTCCTCGACGGCCTTGAGGATCCAGCGGCGCGAATTGCCGCTGCGGTTGCGTCCCTCCCCCAGCGGGAAGTGCACCTTGGTGGCGAGCACGACGTCGTCGCGTCTGCCCACGAGCGCCTTGCCGACGATCTCCTCGCATTCGCCGGCCGAGTACATGTCCGCGGTGTCCACGAAGTTGATGCCGGCGTCGAGCGCGGCGTGGATGATGCGTGCGCCGTCCTCGTGGTCGGGATTGCCGACGGCACCGAACATCATCGTGCCGAGGCAGTGGGTGCTGACCTCTATGCCGGTCCTGCCGAGGACTCGATAGCGCATGGGGCGGTGCTCCGTCGCGGGAGGGGGCGGGTCGGGAGCGTCAGCCTAGGACTTGGAGTGCACTTGACGGCAAGGGCAGGGGAAGGTTCCGCCGGGCCGTGGGTCCGTGGCGCCCGAGCGTTGCACTCGCGGTCGAACCCACGCCCCCGCCACACCGGCTCCCGGTGGCTCACGGACCGTACGCGACGCCGGTTGACGAGGCGTACGGCCCCCCGTGCCGGTGACGACCCCGTGTCAGCCGTGGGCAACGGGGTCGAGCGCCAGCGCCGCGAAGGTCGCCAGCCAGTGGTCGGTGGTGAAGTCACCGCGTTCCACCGCCGGCAGTCCCGCCGAGAGGTGTGCCGCCGCCGCCTCGTCCAGGCGGCTGCGGACCGGTCCGTCGGGCAGGGCGTCCGCGAGGGAGCGCAGCGCGGCGGCCCTGCTGAGAGCCAGGCCGAGCAGATGGCCGATCTGCGGGTCGGCGTGGTCGGAGACGACCGGCACGTCCAGCAGCGGGCAGGGGGCGCCGGAGCGCAGCGCGGGCAGGAAGCGGTCGAGCCATGCCGCGAACCCCTCCTTCGGAAGCACCCTGCGCATCGCGTCGGCCTCACTCAGCGCGGGTGACAGGAAGTCCTGTCCCGACGGTTCCCAGTGCGCGGGCGCGTCGCGGTCGTCGGCGAACCAGGCCAGCAGGCGTTCCCGTACGGCTCGGTCGGTCGCCGCCGACAGTTCTCCCGAGTCGAGTGCGAGGCTCAGCGCGAAGGCGCTGTTGGGGTGGTTTCCGTGGCGTACGGGATACGTGGCCTTGGGCAGCCAGTCGGCCAGCAGCCGGTCCACGGTGGCGACGGCCGGCGCCAGTGCCCCGGCCCACCGGGCGCCCGCCGCGCCGGTGAAGGCCCGGCACTCGGCGGCGAGCGCGAGCAGCCACGCCCAGCCGTAGGGCCGCTCGAAGGAGGGGCGGTCACGGAGGTAGGCGGCTTCGACGGCGAGGTTGTCGGGCGTGAGGTGCCGGTCGAGTGCGTCCATGGCCGGCCCGGTGTCCGGTAGTACGGGTGTGCCGCCGTGGCGGCGCAGCAGCCGGACGAGCAGCCAGTGCATGTGGACCGACGAGTGCCAGTCGTAGGCGCCGTAGAAGGCGGGGTGCAGGGTGCGGGGTTCGGGGCGCTCGTCGGGAGAGGTGATCAGGTGGGCGGGGAAGTTGGGGTACTCGCGGGTGATGTTGGCGAGGGCGAGCCCGGCGAAGGGGGCCGCGTAGTCGCTGAGCGGCATCAGTGGGTGGCTCCTTCGGTGACCTTCAGGTCCCGCTCCGCCGGTGTGCGGGCGGCGGTGGCCAGCAGGGCGCGCAGGCCGTGGGCGACGATGGCGGGCGGCAGGGACGGCGCGGTGCCGTCGGTGACCTGTTCCGGCGCCCAGGGCACATGCACGAAACCGCCCCGCAGGTGCGGGTACTCGGTGGCGATGAGGTGGCCGAGACCGTAGGCCACGTGGTTGCAGACGAAGGTGCCGGCCGTGTGGGAGAGCGCGGCCGGGACGCCGGCCTCGCGCATCGCGGCGACGCAGGCCTTGACGGGGAGGGTGGAGAAGTAGGCGGCGGGGCCGTCCGGGACCACCGGTTCGTCGATGGGCTGCTGACCGGCGTTGTCGGGGATGCGTGCGTCGTCGACGTTGAGGCCGACGCGCTCGACGGTGACGCCGGGGCGTCCGCCCGCCTGGCCCAGGCAGAGCACCAGGTCGGGGGATACGGCGCGGATGGCGTCGCGCAGGGTTTCGAGGGACTTGCCGAAGACACAGGGCAGTTCGGTGGCGGTGACCGTGAGTCCGGCGGGCGGTTCGGCGGCCACCAGGGACGCCGCCTGCCAGGACGGGTTCACGCTCTCGCCGCCGAAGGGCGCGAAGCCGGTGATGAGGACACGGGTCATGGGCATTCCTTGCGGGTCGGACGGGCGCCGTGCGGTCGAGGGGCGAGGTGGCGGCTCAGAAGGCGAAGAGCGCCATGATGACGGTGCAGCAACCGAGCAGCGCGATCCCCGTCGGCAGCTGTGCCTTGATCGGTCCGTACTGGTCCTTGAGCTCGAGCAGGGTGGCCGGGACGATGTTGAAGTTGGCGGCCATCGGCGTGCAGAGCGTGCCGGCGAACCCGGCCAGCATGCCGATCGCGAGGACGGCGGGTTCGTTGCCGTGCATCTGCTGGATGAGAACCGGCCAGCCGATCGCCGCGGTCATCACCGGGAAGGCGGCGAAGGCGTTGCCCATGATGACGGTGAACAGGAACATGCCGACGCAGTACGCGATCACCGCGAGGTACTTGGAGTCGTCGGGCAGGACCCTGTTGACGAGGTCGCCGACCTGGTCGCCGACTCCCGCCGCGGCGAAGATCGAACCGAGCACGGCCAGCAGCTGGGGCAGCAGCAGGGCGGAGCCCATCGCCTCCAGCATGGAGCGGCCGGAGTGGATCGGGACGGAGACCTTCTTCTCACCGGTGACGATCATGCCGACGACGAGCGCGGCGACGCAGCCGAGGCCGAGGCCGAGCAGCGTGGCCTTGCCCGTCTCGAACAGGCCGGACTCGTCCAGCACGGAGGCGCAGACGATGGCGACGAGCGGGATGGTCAGTGCGGGAATGAAGATCTTGCTGCCGAGCCGGGCCGCGGAGGCCTCGCGCTGCTCGGCGGTGGTGGTGACAGGGACGCCCTTGCCGAGGAAGTTGAACCCGGCGAGCACGATCAGGGTGAGGACCGCCACGCCGAGCGGCTCGGCGGGCAGGGTCCAGTCGCCGTTGCCGGCCGTGGCGTTGGCGACGCCGGTGCCGTAGGGGAAGGTGAGTCCGAGCAGGCCCCAGAAAGCGGCGGACGTCCATCGCTTGGGGTTGCTGCGGTCGGTGGCCATCTGCACGGCCATGACGACGAAGACGAGGCCTATCAGCCAGTACAGCCATTCGACCTTGATCACTTGTCGGCCCCCTCGGGAAGCGGCAGGTCGTGCTCGGCGGCGGCGAGCGCCATTTCTCGCTCCAGCTGCCGGTCCATGAGCAGCAGCCGGGCACCGTGGATGAGGAAGGCGCAGACGGCGAGCGGGATCGCCCACAGGGCCAGCTGGGTCGGTTCGATGTCCTGGTGGTACGTGGAGTTCACGAAGCCGGTGATCAGCAGGATGGAGCCGATCGCGATGAAGCAGTCCTCGCCGAAGAAGACGCCCACGGTGTCGGCCGAAGCGGAGTAGGAGCGCACCTTCTCGCGCAGGCGGTCGGGCAGCTTGGCGCCCGTGGCGCGTTCGGCGGCGGCCTCGGCCATGGGCGCCACCAGGGGACGCACGGTCTGCGCCGGGCCGCCGATGCTGTTCAGGCCGAAGGCCGCGGTGACCTGCCGTACCAGCAGGTAGACGGTGAGGAACCGGCCGGCGCTGAGCCTGCCCAGGCGGCCGATGAGGTTGCGGGCCTGTTCGCGCAGGCCGTAGCGCTCGAGCAGGCCGATCACCGGGAGCACGATGGCGTAGACGGTGACCGAGCGGCTGTCGGCGAAGGACCGGCCGAAGGCCGCGAGGACCTCCAGCGGGTTCATCTTGCCGAGCAGTCCGGTGACGATACCGGCGACGCCCACCACGAGGACGGGGTTGCGGCGCGTGACGAATCCGAGGATCACCACGACCACACCGAGGAGAACGATCATTCGGTGGCCTTCTTCAGGCATGAGGGGGCAGGGCACGGATCCGGAACCTGCGGAGCCGTGACTTCATCGGTCCCCGGACCATAGCTCCAGATACGTGGCAGATGCACGGACACTAGCTATCGTTGAACGATCTAACAAGGGGCGAATTCTGCGTCGCCGTCACGGAACATCACCGGATGACCGCCACCTCTTGTCTGATCGTTCAACGATCGTCTACGTTCAGGATGTGATCGACCTCAACGCAGATCTCGGTGAAGGCTTCGGTCGCTGGACCCTCACCGACGACGACGCCCTGCTCTCCGTCGTCACCAGCGCCAACGTCGCCTGCGGTTTCCACGCGGGCGATCCCTCGGTGATGCGTCGCGTCTGTGACCTCGCCGCCGAGCGCGGGGTGCGGATCGGGGCCCAGGTGTCCTACCGCGACCTGGCGGGCTTCGGACGGCGCGCCATGGACGTGCCCGCCGACGAACTCGCGGCCGAGGTGGCGTACCAGATCGGCGCGCTCAGGGTGTTCGCCGAGGCCGCCGGGGCCGAGGTGGCCTATGTGAAGCCGCACGGCGCGCTCTACAACCGGACCGTCCACGACGCCGAGCAGGCCCGTGCCGTCGTGGCCGGGGTACGGCTCGCGGGCGGTGCGCTGCCCGTGCTCGGCCTGCCGGGCTCGCACCTGCTCACCGCCGCCGGGGAGGCGGGGCTCACCGGCGTGCCCGAGGCCTTCGCGGACCGCGCCTACACCGCGCGGGGCACACTCGTCCCCCGCCGAGAGGCGAACTCCGTGGTGACGGACGAGGACGCGGTGGTACGGCGCGCGCTGGCGTTCGCGGTGCGGGGCGCGGTGGAGGCCGTGGACGGGACGACCGTCGCGGTCGCCGCCCGGTCCCTGTGTGTGCACGGCGACACCCCGAACGCGGCCAGGATCGCGGCGCGGGTGCGCGAGGCGCTGGAGACGTCGGGGGTCGGGATCGGGGCGTTCGCATGACTGGGAGCCCGCCCCTCACGACGCGTGCCGCCGGCCGCCACGCGCTCCTCGTCGAACTGCCCGACGCCGAGCGCACCGCGGCCTTCCACGCCGAAGTGCTGCGCCGGCGCGCCACCGGTGCGCTGCCGCCCGTGGAAGAGATCGTGCCGGGGGCGTGCACCGTCCTGCTGGACGGGGTGTCGGACCCGCAGGCGCTGGCCCGCGGGCTCACCGACTGGGATGTGCCGCAGCGTGCCGACGACGACGGGGACGTCGTGGAAATCACCGTGCGCTACGACGGTCCGGATCTGGCCGACGTGGCGGGGATGTGGGGAGTCACCCCGGCAGAGGTCGCCGCGCTCCACACCTCCCTCACCCACCGTGTCGCGTTCTGCGGTTTCGCACCCGGCTTCGGCTACCTCACCGGACTGCCCCCGGAGCTGCACGTGCCCCGCAGGGCCACGCCCAGGACCCGAGTTCCGGCCGGTGCGGTCGCCCTCGCCGGCCCGTACAGCGCCGTCTACCCCCGCTCCACGCCGGGCGGCTGGCAACTGATCGGCACCATGCCCGACCCGGGGCCGCTGTGGGACCCCGCGCGGGAGCGGGCGGCGCTTCTCACACCGGGGACCCGCGTGCGCTTCGTCACAGCGGACGACATCTCCACGGGGGTGACGGGATGACGGCCAAGCTCATGACGGTGCGCTCCGGCGCGCTCACCACGGTGCAGGACGCGGGCCGCCGCGGCCATGCCCACCTGGGGGTGCCCCGCTCCGGCGCCCTGGACGCGCCCGCGATGCGGCTCGCCAACCGGCTCCTCGGCAACGACCCGGGTGCCGCCGTCCTGGAGACCACCCTGACCGGCTGCGCCCTGCGGCCCGACCGCGCCGTCACCGCCGTGGTCGGCGGCGCGCACTGCCCGGTCACCGTGGACGGGCGGCCGGCGGCCTGGGGCGCTCCGGTGCGGGTGCCCGCGGGCGCGGTCCTGAACGTGGGGACGGCGACCGCCGGCGTGCGCTCGTACGTGGCGGTGGCGGGAGGCATCGCCGCCGAACCCGTCCTGGGCAGCCGCTCGACGGACCTGCTCTCGGGACTGGGCCCGGATCCCCTGCGGGACGGTGACGTCGTCCCCGTGGGCGCCCCCGCGGGGACGGTGGCGCTGCCCGTCGCCGCCCCCTGGCCCGGACCGCCTGCCGAACTGGTGCTGCCGGTACGCCTGGGACCCCGCGCCGACTGGTTCGCCCCGGCCGCCCTGCGCACCCTCACCTCGGCCACGTACCGCGTCTCCCCGCACAGCAACCGCGTCGGCCTGCGTACCGAGGGCCCGCCGCTGGAACGGGCCCTGACGGGCGAACTGCCCAGTGAGGGCATCGTCCTGGGCGCCGTGCAGGTGCCGCCGGACGGACGCCCTGTGATCTTCCTGCACGACCACCCGACGACGGGGGGCTACCCGGTCATCGCGGTCGTCGCGGAACCCGCCCTGGCGGCGGCGGCCCAGGCCGCGGCCGGGACGCCGGTGCGCTTCACACTCGGCTGAGACGGGGAACCGCGGCGGCCGGTACGGGCGGCGGCGCTCAGAACGCCCAGCGCGTATGGGTGTACCTCCCGTCGTCCCGGCCGAAGCCGTAGGCCGTGGCCGGTGCCACGGCGAACACCACGTCGTCCCCCTTGCGGAACGCGTCCCCGAGCCCGTGGAAGGTGCCCTCGGGCGAGGTGATGTGCGGCCCGTACTTCGCCTCGAACGCGGCGATCACCTCCTCCAGCACCGCCGGGTCGGTCACCGGCACCGCCGTGCCCTCGACCACGAGGTCGAGCCCTTCGGTGAGCGCGTCGCATCCGGTGGTCAGCGCGCAGTGCCCGTCATGAGCGAGGTTCCTCGCCTTCTGCTCCCCCTGGCCGGTGGAGAAGTACAGCACCCCGTCGTGCCAGGCGGCGATCACGGGAGTGACGTGCAGCCGCCCGTCGGGCCGCACCGTGGACACCCAGAAGATCTCGGCGGCCGCCAGCCGGCGCCGGGCGTCGGCCCACCGCGTGGCGGTGACGTCCGCGGCGCCCGGGCGAGGGTTGAGCGCGGAACTGTAGCGGGCGTCGAGCTCGGTCGTGGGTTCCTTGGCGGACCCCTGTGCGGACATGACGGATCTCCCTTCGCCCCACGGCGACACGGCGACACGAGCAACTGGTTGGTGCCCGCGGTGCGACCCGGCGAGAGTCCGTTGCACGGAGTTTCAGCTTGCCCCCGGTCGGAGAGCGGAGCAAGCCGACGATCACCGGTCCGGGCCGGGCCGGCCTTCCGTCGCCACCCGCATACCGATCCCCTGGGCCCGGTACACGCAGGTTTCGTCGCCCCACAGCGTCGCCTCGGCGGTGGCCCATCGGCCTCCCGGCTCCTCACCGACGTCCAGGATCTCCATGTCCACTCTGATCAGCCGGGTCTCCGGAGTGATCTGGCCCCGGTACTTCCACGTCACCTCCTGACCGAGCATCACCGGCTCGAACCGGGAAGCCGGGATTCCGTCCGTCAGACCTCGTTCGATCATGTAGTACTGCAGGAGTCGGCACATCGCCTCGATGCCGAGGGACCCCGGCTGCACCGGGTCCTGGAAGAAGTGCGCCTTGAAGAACCACTCCCCGGCGTCGACGTCCTTCTCCGAGCGCAGCCGGCCGAGTCCCGCGCGGCCCGCGTCCGGCCAGTAGCCCGTGACCCTGTCGAGCATCAGCAGCATGGGGCCCGGCAGTCGTGCCGGGCCCTCGAAGCAGCGTGCCGGACGCGTCGTCAGGTCGACCGTGTGGTCGCACGGAGCGGTGAGCCCCGCCCTCTCGGCCGCCGGAACCGGGAGTCCCGCCTGGAGCTCGAAGGCCGAGTACGGAAAGAACCCGAACACCGTCGAGAGCTCGAAGACCTGTTGGCCGTCGGCGGAGCAGCGCACCGTGAACGACTCGATGATCATGTCGCCGACGCGGGAGACGCTGGTCAGCTCGGCACGGGTACGCACGGTCCTCGTGGCTGGTGTGACCTCACCGGTGACGGTCCCACAGCCGTCGAGGTTACGGAACAGCAGATCGACGTCACTGGTCAGGGCGCTGCCCACGTAGGTGGCGAGCCAACCGCACGGTTGCAGGGCGATCTCCATGAGAACGGCGAACGGCATCGTCCTGCCGTCGTTCTGCTCGAAGTACCAAGCCCGGTCGGGGACATCGTATTCGGCGATCACACGGCTGCCCTCGCGCATGCCGTTCGGCGGCCCCTCCACCGCGGCGACACGGCTCATGAAGTGGTAGGGAGGACCGGGCAGACGTGCGCTCCTCCGCGTGCCGTCGAAGCGCTCATAGGCCGGACCGAACGCCTCGCTGGGCCGGCCCCACGCACACGCGAGCAAGGAGGAGTAGTCGAAGGCGAAGCCGTCCACCGCCGCCACCGCCCTGGGCTCCCGGTGGCCCACCAGGCCCCCGAGTGAGGCGACCGGGACCGGGGTACCGTCGGCCTGCTGGGCCGGCGGGCCGAGTTGGCGCCAGTGCGTCAGTGGCCAGTCCGGCACCAGCCGGAGCCCGACATTCCGTCCACGGAAGGCCCTGCACCCGTCGACGGTGCCCAGCACGTCGGCGTACAGGGTCGGCACCGGACCGGCCGACACCCCGCGTACGAACACCTCGTAGACGATCCGTCGGCTGCTCGGGGTGGCCTGGCCTCGGCACTCCGCCGTGCTGGGGGCACCGTCGACCGGCTCGAAGCGCCAGCCGTCCCTGCTGATGGTGAAGCCCATGGCGGCCAGGTAGAAGGCCATCGCCTGCATACCGCCCTGGAGCATCAGGGTCCCCGGCATACAGGGATCGTTCTTGAAGTGTCCGTCGAAGAACCAGTCGTCCGGCGCGACGGGAGTCTCGGCACGCAGATAGCCGCGGCCCCAGGGGCCGCCCGCCGGGTCGAACGCGGTGATCTCGTGCAGCAGCCGGAGCCTGCCGCCGTCGATGCGCGGCGACCGCACATGGGCCGCGGCCCGCTCCCATCCGGGTCCGAAGCAGTCCGCGGGACGCCCTTGTGAGAAGGCCCGCACCCGGTCCGCGTCGAAGGTGTCGTACGCGCACCGGACGGCCGGAGGGTCGGTGGGCAGGTCGGGGCCGGGTGGGCCGTCGGCGGGGTCGCCCTGTACTCCGGCGCTCCGGGCGAGTTCCTCCCGGGTGAAGAACCCCGCCCGGCCGTTGCGGACGCTGAGCCGGAGCTCTCCGTCGACACGGCAGTCGTAGTGGAAGAAGAACAGCCGGACGCCGTCGTGCTCGGCGTGTCCGTCGATGTGGATCTCGTAGCACAGCGTCTCTCCCGCCCGGGGAGGGCTTCCGTGGTACGTCAGTTCGCAGCCCAGCAGCCGGTAGGCCCGCTCGCCCCGGGTCAGCAGGTCGATGCCGAGCCAGCTGATGAGCAGGAGGTCCGCCTGGCCGGCCTCGACCATCAGGCCGCAGGGCATCCGCCCGGTGGAGTCGAGGTACCAGCTGTCGAGGCGTACGTCGGTCTCCGTCCAGATCGTGCCCCGGGGGTTCGCCGGCGCGGGGCCGAGGAGTGCCGCCGGTTCGGCGTCGATGCCGGTGACGCGGTCGGCGAGCAACATCGGCGGCTCGGGCATCCGGGTCTGTACGGCGTACGCGTCCTGCGCGGCGAACGCCGGTCCGAAGAGGGCGGAGATCCGCCCCGACGCGAGGTGTTCCAACTGGGCCCGGTCGAAGCTGGGTCCGGGCCGGGGTGCCGGTGCTGACCGGCGCGGCGCGGGAGCGGGAGGAGTGACCGGCGGAGTCACCGAACGGGTACGGGGCACGTCCAGCGGCGGTGGCAGGCGCGCGCCTGCCACCGGCACGGAACGCCCCAGGGCCGCGACGGCCTGCTCGGTGACCCGCAGGAACCGTTCGTGCAGCCGCGCCTGTCCGGCCATGACCTCGCGGTGGAGCGCCGTCACGCGCAGGGCGTGCCCTGGCCGCCCGGCACGCCGGTCCGCGGGCACCGGGCCCTGCCCACCGGTCGCACTGGGCAGGGCGGAGGCCGGCGGGGCGGTCGTCGTGCCGGGTGGGACCGGTTCCGGCATCGGTACGGGAGCCGGCCGAGGCGCCCTGGGCAGGATCGCCACCGACCGGCCGAGCGAGGACGGCAGCCGGGGCTCCCCCAGGACCGGTACCTCCAGCGTCGGACCGGTCGGCGCGTCCGCCTGCGGAGCTCTTCCCAGCTCGGCGAAGAGCGCGTCGGCCCGCACGGGCACCCCGGCGACGACGAGTTCGGCCACGGCCAGGCACAACTGCCGCAGGCCCCTGTCGTCCGGAGCGTCCAGGGCGACGGCCACGTGCTCCCGGTCGCCCAGCACCCGTTTGATCCACCCGGTGCACAGCCCGCGCGGTCCCTGCTCCACGAAGATCCGGACCCCGTCGGCCCAGGCCCTCTCCACCGTGCCGGCGAAGTCGATCGTGCCGAGGCCCTGGGCGGTGATCGCCTCGGCGGCCCGCTCGGTCGTCGGGAGGTACGCCCGCTGGTCGGCCTCACTGTAGAACCGCACCCCGGGCACGTCGGCGGTCGGCCGCAGGTGGAGGTTCCGCCACTCCTCGCGGACCTCGGCCAGTTCCGGTGCGTGGGCGGCGAGGTCGTAGTCGATCGGGATGGCGTTGCCGGCCCCGAGCCGGTCCACGACGGCCGCGCACGCCCGTGACTCTCCGCCGACGACGCAGACCCCGGGTGCGTTGAGCGCCATCAGGTGAACGGCCGGCTGGTTCGCGAGCTCTTCCCCGACCCGTTCGAGGGGCGCGGTCACCAGGTAGCTGGACCACCGGGTCCCGGCCACGCCGGCGCGTTCCCACGCCCGTCGCACCGCGCGGAGTTCTCCGGTCAGCTCTCCGGCGAACAGGCCGCTCTCCCGGGCGGCCCCGTACAGGCCTTCGGCGTCGGGCCACGCTCCGAGGGCCACCAGAGCGGCGGTCTCACCCGAGGAGTACCCGATGGCGGCGTCCGGGCGCAGACCGAGCAGTCCGCGGCACAGCTCGGTGTGGACCGTGGCGAGCCGGGCGGCGCTCCGGATCCGTTCGAGTGTCGTCGGCCGGGGGCCGGGGTCCGCGGACGCGGCGACGGCGCCGTGCCGGGCCAGGACGGCCGCGCCGAGTGAGGGGAGGGCGAGCATCAGTTCGCGCCCCATGCCCGGGTACGCGGCCGAGCCGTTGGTGTACACGAACCCGGTCTCTCCCACCACCGGCGCGTCCCGGTACAGCACGCCGCCGGGCTTGACGCCACCTCCGGCAAGCCAGCGGCGAGCACCTTCCACGCCCGAACGGAGCCCGGCGTCACCTTCGACGACGAGAGCCAGGCGGGCGGGACCGTCCCAGGACTCCACTCCCCGGTCCAGCGCGGCCAGCACCTCCTGCCGGTCGCCACCGGAGAAGACGTGCAGCCGCGGCACGGCCGTCCGGACCCGGGGCAGTACGTCGCCGGCCCGCAGTCGGACGCGCACGGTGGGGGCCTCCAGCGGAGTGACGACCGCCTGGGCGGTGCGCAGGTCGGCGCGCGGCCGGGCGGGTTCTCCCGGGCGGGGCACCGCGCGGTGCAGCAGGGCGGTCGCCGCGACGGCGACGGACAGCAGTCCGTGAGCGGCGTGGACCCGGCCGAAGACCGACGCCGGGTCGACCGTGGCCGCCTCGCCGTCCCCGACCAGCAGGTCCGCCTCGCCCTCGCTCTGCTCGTCGAGGAGGGCGAACACCGTGTCGCCGTCCCGGCGGGCGGCGGTGAGCGGCTTCAGCACCAGGACGACGGCCGCGTCCCCGGTCCGGGTCTCGCGGCCGAGTTCCCGCAGCGCGGTGCGGTGCACGGCGCCGTGGGACAGATCGGTAGCGCCGACCAGCGCGGCATCGGCCTCGCCCGCTCTGATGGCCCGGGCCGCGAGGGCGAGCGCCACCAGGCCGGACGCCTCCTCCGCCGACACCGCGAAGCCGGGCCCGGCCAGGTCGAGTTGGGTGTTGATCCGGTTGGCCACGAGGTTGGGAAGGGTGCCGACCACCCGCTCCGCTCCCATGCGGGGGACGAAGGCGTCCTGGGCGCACGGGAGGAGGTCGGGGCCGGCGTCGCACCCGGACTGCTCCACCCAGTGCGGAAACCTCCAGCGCGCGCCGCCGCGTGCCACGTCGGGGTCGACGCCCGCCCCGATGAGCACCATGGTCCGCTCGCGGGGCAGGGACAGCCCCCGCACGGCTTCACGCGCGGCTTCCAGCACCAGGAGCTGATGGGGCGAGGTGCTCCGCAGTGCCACCGGCGGAAAGCACAGGTCCGGCAGCGACACGCCGATCCTCGTCGTGGGACCGCACGGCTCGCCGTCGAGGACCGCGCGGCGGAAGGCCTCGGTGCCGGCCCCGTCGCCGGCCCGTGCACCGACGGCCACGATCGCGATCGCGTCTTCCGCCGCCGGCCCGTCGGGGGTCGGGGCGGTGTCACGGGCCGCGCGGAACGGACCGGGCGCGCCGCCCAAGGGTGCTCCCGTGCCTCCTGTGCCACCCGTGTCCCGGTTGCCGCCCTTGCCGCCCTTGATGCCCTTGATGCCTATGCCGCCTTCCCAGGCATCGACGATCAGATGGGCGTTGGTGCCGCCGAATCCGAAGGCGCTGACTGCGGCCCTGCGGGTCCCCGGCCACGCCTCCGGCTCGCTCAGCACACGCAGTGGTGTGTCCTCGAGGTCGGCGAGGGGCCGGTCGGCTCCGAGTGTCGCCGGACGGACGCCCGCGCGCATCGCCCCGAGCACCTTGAGCAGCCCGCTCACCCCCGCCGAGGCCAGCAGGTGACCGACGTTGGACTTCACCGAGCCGATGGGGACGTCGCGGGCCGCCGCGAAGGTCCGTGCCATGCTCCGGGCCTCCACGGCGTCCCCGACCGGGGTGCCCGTGGCATGGCACTCCACGAGCGAGACCGTCTCCGGCGCGATGCCCGCCGCACGGTACGCCAGCCGCATCGCCCGTTCCTGGCCCTCCTGGGCCGGGCTGAGCAGGCCACGGCCACGTCCGTCGTTCGACAGCCCGATCCCCCGGATCACCCCGAGGACGGGCGCGCCGGCCGCCAGCGCGTCGGGCAGCCGCATCAGGGCCACGAACCCCGCGCCCTCGCCGTGCAGCAACCCGTCGGCGTCCCGGTGGAAGGGGCGGCTGCGTCCGGACCGGCTCACCGCCGACAGGCCGCAGAACCCCACGTGCAGAAACAGGTTGTCCACGCGGTTCACCGCGCCGGCGAGCATGATGTCGGCCGTGTTGTCGTGCAGGCGGTCGCACGCGAGTTTGATCGCGTACAGCGAGGAGGCGCAGGCGGCGTCGAGCGCGAAGGCCCCCGCGCCGAGTCCGAGGGCGTTGGCCGCGAAGTGGGCGGGCAGTCCCGAGGAGAACCGGTTGCGTGGGTCGGGGCGCACCCGGCGGGTGCCGGTCAGCAGGGCGTCCCGCACGTGCGGTTCCTGGGCGGACAGCCACACGTGTTCGGCGTAGGCCGATCCGGCGCTCGTGGGGTAGGAGAGGTTTCCCAGCACCAGGCCGGCCCGCTCGCGGGGTCCCTCGTAGCCCGACTCCCCCAGTGCTTGCCGGGCGCCGTGCAGGACCCAGTGGAAGAGCGGATCCAGGGTCAGGATCCGTTCCGGGGCGACGAGGAATCCGTTCGGGTCGAAGACCGACTCGAACCCCCGGACGTAGCCCCCGACGTCGGTCCAGGTGCGGTCGCGGTGATCGTCGACGGTACCCATGGCCCAGCGGTGGGGCAGCCGCCACCGCCCCTCGGGGACCGGCGACAGACTGCAACGGCGTGCGCGGATGTTGTCCCAGAACGTGTCCGGGTCCAGCGCGTCGGGCAGTACACAGCCCCGCCCGACGACGGCGATCGGTTCGAATCCCATGCTGCTTCACTCCACGAGTCGCACGCGTACGGATGAACGGGGGGGCGCGGGCCACGCTCGTTCAGTCGGGACGCCGTACGAGCTCCACCCCGAGCAGTTCCGCACGGAGGGCGCCGTCCGGGTCGACGAGGGCCACGTCGCACCGTGCGCCGGTGTCGTGCACCTTCCGGGCCCGCACCACACCCCGCAGGCTGTCCGGAGCGGGGCCGCGCCGGTGGATGCGGCACTCCGCGACGGCCATCGGCAGGGCCGCGTCCGCCAGGACGTGTTCCGCCCACACCAGGGCGAGTTGCAGCGCGCCGTCCACCGCGGCCGGATCGGTCTGCCAGTGGTCGCCGCCCCAGCCCAGCCCGGCGACGCCCACGACCGTCGCTTCGGCTCCGTGGGCCCCGACGCCGCGGAGGGCGCGCAGTGCCTGGAACCGCGGCCCGTGGAAGAGGGTCCGTCCGCCGTAGGGCACGGGGCGGTCCGTCGTGTCCGTTTCCTCGGGGCCGGCCCCCCACGGCTCCGGTTCCGAGGGGGTGGCCTCGAAGTCCAGTACGGCGCGGAAGTGCGGCACGCCGTCCTCGTCCCGCAGTTCCGCCTCCAGGCCCGACGGCGGGCCGATGACCCGGCGGCGTCCGTGCACGGTGAGCCGGTGCCCCTCGTGGGCCAGCCGGGGCAGGGTGACCTTGTCGAGCACCCGCACGTCGCGCAGGACGGGCCCGCCGGTGGTGGGACGCCACGCTCCGGCCGCGCCGGCGAACCAGTCCAGGACCATGGCCAGGGGCAGTACCGGATCCTCGGCGACGCGGTGGTCGGCCAGGTAGGGGTGCGTGGTGGAGGTGATCCGGATGTGGGCGGTGGGCGGATCACCCGCACCGTCCGGGGTTGCGTCCCCGTCACCGGCGACCAGGGCGATCCGGGTGTCCCGGGCCGGAGCGCCGAGTTCGGCGGTGAACGCGGCGGCGCCCCGCTGCACGGGGATCAGCGCGATGCCCGACCGGCCGAAGTGCTCGGCCAGCGCCGGGGTGACCATCCCGCCACGCCAGGGACCCCAGGCGATGGAGAGCACCCGGCAGTCCGGTCGCCGGATGCGCTGGGCCGACGCCACGTGGTCCAGTACGCCGTTGGCCATGGCATAGTCGCTCTGCCCCGCGTTGCCGAAGAGGCCGGCCACCGAGGAGAACAGGCAGATCGTCCCGATCGGGTCGTCGGCCGTCGCCGCGAGCAGCGCTCGCAGCCCGTCGACCTTGGTGGACATCACCCGGTCGAACTGCTCGTCCGTCTTGTCGGAGATCCGCTTGTCGGCCAGTACTCCGGCGCCGTGCACGATCCCGGTGACGGGGCCCCAGACCTCGCGCACCTCGTGCAGCGCGGCCGCGAGGGCCTCGCCGTCCCTGATGTCCACCGGCAGGTACCGGACCGGGGAGCCGGCGTCCTCCAGTGCGGTGAGTGTCGCCCGGACCTCGCGCGCGGCCAGGATCGCCCTCGCCCGGGCGCTGATCTCGGCGGGGCCGGTGCCCTCGGCGCGGTGCTCGCCGAGTACCCGCACGAGTGCGGCTTCGTCGGTGGCCTCGGCCGTCTCGGCGGGCTCCGCCACCAGTTCCGTGCGGCCCAGCAGGGCGATGCGGGGCCGGTGGGTCCTGGCGAGGTCCACCAGGGCGGCCGCGGTCACCCCCCGCGCTCCCCCGGTGGCCACGATCACCGACTCCGGGTCGATGCCCGTCGCCGTGCCCGGCTCCACCGGTGCCGCGACGACGCACGGTACGAGGCGGGTACCGTCGGCGCGCAGGCCGGCCTCGGGTGCCGGTCCGCCCGCCAGCAGTTCTTCCACGAGCGCCTCGGCCACCGCCTCGGCGTCCCGGCCGCCGCGCTCGCAGTCGATCGCCCTGACGGAAGCGGCCGGCCATTCCCTCGCGGCCGTCCTGGCCAGGGCGGCGAGACCGCCGAGCCACGCGCGGCCGGGTTCCCTGCCGTCGAGCCCGAAGTCGCCCCCCGTGTCCTGCACCGTGACGAACGCCCCTCCGCCAGCCTCCATGCGCGGCGCGACCGAGCGCGCCGTGCGGAAGGCGTCCCGCAGGATCTGCCCGGCCTCATCCGGCGAGCCGATGTCGGTCAGGCCGCCGAGGTACACGACAGCGCGTGCGTCGTCCGGGATCCGGGTGGCCACTTCGGCCCGCACGCCTCGGCCGGTCAGTTTCCCGGCCACCAGAGCGGCGATCCGGGAGGGACCTGCGACCACCGAGACGGGCCCGTCACCGAGTCCCGCCGTTTCCAACCCGGGCGCGGGCGCGTTCACCGTTCGCAGGACCAGCCGCCGCACTTCCGCCGACTCCGCCTGTTCCGGGCTCACTGCGGGGACCTCGGCCGGGGCGGACGGCTCGGCGACGGGTGCGACGGCCTCCGTGAGGGCGTCCACGATCTCGCGCAGGGTGCTGAGCCTGCCGAGCGCGGCGACATCCCCGGTCGGCAGGTCACCCACCCGCTGCCGGACGGCGGAGAGGATCTCCACGCGTTTGATGGAGTCGACCCCCAGGTCCGTCTCGAGCGACATGTCCGCGTCGAGCATGGTGACCGGGTATCCGGTGCGCTCGGCCACCACGGAGAGCAGCAGTTCCTCGAACCGGTCCGGGCTCGTGGCCGGCGCCGCGTCGGCGGGGTCCGGAGGCGACGGGGGCTCGGGCGCGCGGGCGGGCGGTACGACGGGGGCCGCGGTCGGCGCGGGAATTCGGGGCACGGGGCCGGGGGCCGGGGCGGGCGTCCCGGGAACGGGAACGGGAACGGGAGGCACGAAGGGGGTCTGCGGTGCGGGTGCCGTTACGGGGACGGGCGCCGCGAGCGGCGTGGGCGGGGCCGGATCGTCCTGCCGCGGCGAGCCCAGGAGCGCGGCCAGGGTCGTCTCGGTCATCCGCAGGAACGCCGTGTGGCTGTCCACCAGCATGCGGTGACAGGCGGCGTGGGCCTCCGCCGCCTGCCGCTGCACACTCTCGACCAGGGCCGGCCAGTGGGGGTCCGCCGGGAAGGCCGTGTCGGTCGGCTCCGGTACGGGTTCCGCGGCCGGTGCGAGCGATGGGGCCGGTGCGGGCATCGGGGCAGGTGCCGGCGTCGGCAGGCTCCGGGGCGGATTCGGTTGGGGCAGTTCGGCGGCCCCGCCCTCGGGGGGATAGGGCTGACCGTAATTGGCACCGCTGATCTGCACGGTCATGCGCGGCTCGCGCTCCTTCACTGCTGTCCCTGACGGTCCGTAGGGCGCCCAGAGGGGGCCGTAGTCCAACTGCGCACCGTGCGCCGCGAGTCTGCCGAGCGCGCTGTGCAGGGTGCTGACCGCGTGGTGTCCCCGGCGGTCAAGGGCGACTGCCGCGTGCTCGCGGTCACCGAGGATCCGCCCGACCAGTCCGGTGAGTGCGGATCCGGCGCCGACCTCGACGAACGTCCGCACTCCCGCGGCGTACATCGCTTCGACCTGCTCGTGGAACAGCACGGGCGCGGCCAGGTGCTGGGCGATCCTGTGGCGCACCTCGTCGGGGTCCTTCGGGTACGGCGCCGCGTCCGCGTTGCCGTACACCTCGATGACGGGCGCCGTGAGCGTCATGTCGCGCAGGAAATCCGACAGCGGGTCGGTCGCCGGGGCGACCAGAGGGCTGTGGAAGGCGTGCGCGGTCTCCAGCCTGCGATGGGGGATGTCTCCGGCGAGGAGCTCCCGTTCGACGGCGTCGATCGCCGCGCTCTCGCCGGAGAGCACGACCTGGTCCGGCGCGTTGTGGTTCGCCTGCCATACGTTCTGCACGCCCGCCTGGGCGAGGGCGGCCGTCACCCGGTCCGGGCCCGCGGCCACCGCCAGCATGGCTCCGGGCGTGCCGGCCGCCGCGCGCATCAACTCGCCCCGCCTGCGGGCGAGCGCGACCAGGGCTTCCGCGTCCAGGGCTCCCGCGACGTGCAGGGCCACCAGTTCGCCGAAGCTGTGACCGCCCACGCAGTCGGGCCGCAGTCCGAGTCCGCGCACCACCTCGAGCAGGGCCAGGCTGTGCACGGCGAGCGCCGGCTGCGCCCACTCGGTGGCGTTCAGCAGGGCGGTTCGGGCTTCCCGCTCCTCGTCGGTGAAGCAGGGAGGGGGGAACACCACGCTGTGCAGGGCGCGACCCCCGAACCGGGCGCTTCCCAGGCGGTCCCAGGCGGCCTGCGCGGAGGGGGCCAGCATGGCCAGTTCCGCGCCCATGCCGACGTACTGGGCGCCCTGCCCCGGAAAAAGGAAGGCCACCTTGCCGACGGCGGGGGCTCCGGTGCCGTAGTGCACCCCACCCGGAGTGGAGAAGGCGGTGTGCGGCCGTTGCCGGATGGCCGCGGCGGCCTGCGCGAACCTGTCGCACAGGTCGTCGGTGTCGGTGGCCAGGACCGCCAGGCGCACCTGGTCGGCGGGCCGGAACCCGGCCTGGCTCTCCCTCGCGACATCGGCGAGCGAGCGGTCCCTGTCGAGGGTCCGCTCCAGCAGCGCTGCCGGCGAGGGTGCGCTGAACAGCACGAGTTCCGTGGGCGCGCTCCGGCTGCGCCACGCCTGGCGGCCGCGTCCCTGCGCCGGCACGTACTCCTCCAGCGTGACGTGGAAGTTGCTGCCACCGAATCCGAAGCTGGACACCGACGCCCGGCGCGGGTGGGCGGGCGCGCGCACCCACGGGCGGGCCTCGGTGTTGACGTAGAACGGGCTGTCCCGTGTCCGCATGGCGGGATGGGGCCGCTCGACCTTGATGGTCGGCGGCAGGACCTTGTGGTGCAGGGCCATGACCGCCTTGAGCAGTCCGGCGGCGCCGGCGGCACACTTGGTGTGGCCGATCTGCGACTTCACCGAGCCGATCGCGCACCACTGCGGGTCCGAACGCCCGCTCTCCTCGAACACGGTCCGCAGCGCGGCGAGTTCGGCGGCGTCTCCGGCCTTCGTCCCGGTACCGTGCGCCTCGACCAGTTCCACGGTGCCGGGATCGTAGCCCGCCTGCTCGTACGCGCGTCGCAGCGCCCGTGCCTGGCCCTCGGGCAGGGGGGCGTAGATCGCCGTCCCCCTGCCGTCGGAGGAGGTGCCGATCCCCCGGATCACCGCGTGGATCCGGTCGCCGTCGCGTTCCGCGTCGGACAGCCGCTTCAGCGCGTACATCACGACGGCCTCGCCGAGCATCGTGCCGTCGGCCTCGTCGGAGAAGGGCCGGCAGTCACCGGTGGGCGACAGCGCGGGCGTCTTCGAGAAGCACATGAACATCCCGATGTCGTTCAGGGTGTCGACACCACCGCTGAGGACCAGGTCGGCGCGGCCCAGCTGGAGTTCCGCGACCGCGGTCGACAGCGCGGCGAACGAGCTGGCGCACGCGGCGTCGGTGGTGTGGTTGGTGCCGTGCAGGTCGAACCTGTTGGCGACGCGTCCCGCGACGACGTTCCCGAGGAGCCCGGGAAAGGTGGACTCCTGCCAGGGCGTGTAGTGGTCCCGGATGGTGTCGCACACGGACTGGGCCTCGGCCTCCGGGACGCCGTTCTCCCGCAACGCCTTCAGCCACACCGGGCGTTGCGTCCGGGCCTGCATGTGGCCCAGCAGCTCCAGCGGGGCGGCGCCGAGGATGACACCGACCCGTTCGCGGTCCACGCCCTCCAGTCCGCCGGCGTCGGCGAGGACCTGATCGGCCACCATCAGGGCGAGCAGCTGGCTGGTGTCGGTGGCGGGGAGGATGGCGGGCGGGATGCCGTGGGCCAGCGGGTCGAAGGCGACCTCGGGCAGGAACGCCCCTTTGCGCGCGTAGGTCTTGTCCGGCGTGGCGGGGTCGGGGTCGTAGTGGTCGTCGACGAGCCAGCGCGACGGTGGCACGTCCGTGATCAGGTCCCGGCCCGACACTACGGTCCGCCAGAACTCCGTGGTGCTCGTCGAGCCCGGGGCCAGGGCCCCGATGCCGACCACGGCGACGGGGACCTGCGGGGGGTGGGGGGCGGACACGGGCTCTCCCTTTCGTCGGCGTCTTCTTCCTGGGTGGGGGCCGCGGTCACGCGAGTCTGCGCGGCGTGTACGTGAACGCCGCGGCCGGAACCGGGACGCCGTAGGTCCGCAGCTGGTGGGCCCGGGTGAGGATCGCCGCACCTTCGAGGAGGTTGAGCGCGATCTGCACCACTGTGCGGTTCGCCCGCTCGGCGAGGAAGCCGCCCGCGGTCCACCGGTTGAACGCGCCCATCGCCGGGCCGCACCAGATCTGGTAGTCGGCGCGCCGACTGGTGTCCCCGTCGATGGCCCAGCGGCTGGAGTTGCCCAGGTACCAGCGGAAGACCAGCGCCATCCGGTGCTTGGGATCGCTCTGGGCCCGGGTGATCTGCCCCGGGTCGCGTGCCGCCCAGAACTGCTTGGTCCGCTCCCACACCTCGTCGACGGACGCCCGCAGGATGTCCCGCTCGAGCTTCGTCCGCACTTCGCGGGGGAGTTCCTCCAGCGACGGGTGGGCCCGGTAGGCGGCGTACAGCTGGGCGGCCCTGGGGGCGAACAGGGTGCCCCGGCGGAGCACCTGGAGGGTGACGCCCAGCTCGAACATGTCCGCCGCGGGGGCCATGGCCACGTCGGCGACGTCGGCCTGGGCGAGCATGGCCTTGGCGTCGTCCGAGATGCCGGCCTCCGTGGCCGTCTGGTTCACCGACCCCGTCACCACGTAGGCGGCCCCGAGCGCGAACGCCGCGGCCACCCCGGCGGGCGTCCCGAGCCCTCCCGCGGCACCGATGCCGACCGGGCGCCGGTAGCCGAGGCGCCGGACGATGTCGTCGCGCAGCGTCAGCACGCGGGGCAGCAGTGCGCCCAGGGGCCGGTTGTCGGTGTGCCCACCGCTGTCGGCCTCCACCGTGAGGTCCTCCGCCACCGGTACGAGTGCGGCCAGTTCGGCCTCCTCGGCGCTGAGCTCGCCCTGCTCCACCAATCGGCGCAGCAGGTCGGGCGGTGCGGGCGAGAGGAACTTCTCGGCCACCTCGGGGCGGGAGACCTTGGCGAGGATCCGGGTGGGGCGCAGGACCCGCCCGTCGCCGTCCCGGCGCAGTCCGCGGGCCGCGCACAGCACCGCGGCGGGGGTGAGTTCCATGTACGCCGACAGTGACACGCAGGGCACCCGGTGGTGCAGCAGCAGCTTCGCGACCCGGTGTTCGAGCTCCGGTTCGGCCGGGGAGTGGATGAGGTTCACGCCCCAGTTCGTCCTGCCCTCGAGTCGGACGGTCAGCTCGCGCACGGCACGCTCGACCTCCGGCGGTCCGAGGCCCGCCGCGCCGAAGAAGCCGAGCATCTCGGCCCGGGCCATCTCGGTGACCATCCGGGTGGTCGCGATGCCGTTCGCCATCTCGCCCGCCACATAGGGGAAGCGGATGCCGTGCGCCTCGCAGAAGGTGCGCCCGCCGAGCCACTCCGGATACAGCGGCGGCAACGTGCCGACGACCTCGCCGGCCGGCCGCGGGCCGAGGGACAGGCCGAGTGCCTGACGGGTGCTGTCGGTGACGATGTGCACGTGCTCCCGGATGCGCCGGGTACAGGCGGTGACCGTTTCGGGTGAGAAGACCGGTGGTTGCGCTTCGGTGCTGCCGGGCCGGGTGGGAGCGGACAAGGGCGGGCTCCAAGGGAAGGCGTGCGGACGAGGCAGGGGTGAGGGAGGGAGGGACGGAGCCTCAGTGCGGTCCGCCCGCCGGCGCGTCCGTCGGCCATGCCGGGCGCGCCGGGCGCAGACCGGACAGCAGGTAGTCGACGTCCACCCGGGTGACCGACCGGGGAGGGCCGAGCACGGTGCGTGCCCGGGTGTCGTCGTAGCGGCGGTGGTGGCGCAGGTAGGGCGTGATGCCCGGGTAGAAGTCCATGGAGGCTTCCAGGGCGGACACGTCGTCGGGTCTCCTGTCGACCAGTCGGGCCCGCAGCGGCGCGAGCCGCTCCATGAGTTCGGTGACGGCGCACACGGGAACGTCGTGGTCATGGACGACGTGGTAGGTGTCGACCCGGCCGGACGGCTCCCGGTCCGCCAGACGCACCATGGCCGTCGCCGCGTCCTCGACCGGCATCATGTTCAGGTGGCCGTAGCGTCGGCCGACCAGTCGCATCACGGGGAGGCCGGGGTCGGAGCGGCGCTTGCCAGCGAGTCCGGCGGCGTGCATCGCGTCCCCCACCAACTGGTCCATGACCTGCAGCGGATGCCGGGGCAGCTCCGGGTGCGGTGGCAGGTCCGTGACCAGGATGCTCGGCCGCAGGACGACGACGGGACTGCGGTGGGTGCGCGCCCAGGCGTGTACCAGGGCTTCGGCCTCGTACTTGGATCGTTCGTAGGAGTTCTCGAAGCCGTGGGCGTCGTCGAGTTCGTCCTCGTAGACGACCCCCTCGCGTCGCGCTCCGGCCACGAAGGCGGTGCTGACGTGGTAGATCACCGGCCGACGAGGTCCGGCGGCAGCCAACTCCAGTACGGCTCTGGTGCCTTCGACGTTCACGCGGCGCAACGACGCGAGGTCGCCCTCCAGGTTGATGGAACCGGCACTGTGCCAGATCGCGTCGCATGCGTCGGCCAGTTCCTCGAAGCGCGCCGTCGGCAGTCCCATGCGCGGCCGGCTCAGATCGGTGGGCACCACCCGCACCCTCGCGGGGAGTTCGGCGATCAGTCGTTCCGGCGCTCCGGTCGCCTCGAGGAACCGGGTGACGCGGCCGAGGGCGTCCGCGGAAGCCGAGTGGGTGAGCAGGGTCAGTGCTCCGTGCCGCTCCAGGAGGCACCGCAGCAGACGTAGGCCGAGGAAGCCGGTGGCACCGGTGAGGGCGATGTTCACGACCGTGACTCCGCCGGGACACGCCACGTGGACGCGGACCGAAGTAGTCGCATCCGCACCGGAAGTAATCGCTGCGACACCAGAAGTAATCGTTCCCGCCCCACCGACTCGCCCACCCTCATCCCCGATCTCCCCCTCGGACGCGCCGAACGCACATCGAGCACAGTGGCAGGTGACGGAGAGCGGAAGAGCCCATATCCCCTCATGCTCATCCTCGAAGGGGCCTTTACTGTACGGGAGTTGACGAACGGGCACTCGAACACCTCCTCCGGCCGAGTGAAGGGCTCGTCGGTCGCCGCGACTCCCGGGACGAGAGCCGTCTACCTTGTGCTTCCAGCCCGGAAGTCGCCCGTAGGAGCGACCTCTCCTTCTCCGGCCCGTCCGTCGGCGGACCCGCCCCCTCCTCTTCGCGCGCCGACCGCTTCGCGGCCCGTCCCGGACCGCCCCGACCGGAAGCATGGTGACCATGTCCGCCGACGTGCGTACTCACCCCATCGACCGCGCGTATCTCAGGCTGGAGCGGGCCCATCCCGACGCCCGCTGGGACACCGGTGGCATCGCGTATCTCAGCGGCCGGCCACCGCGGTTGGAGGATTTCCGGGCCTATGTCGGGATGCACCTGCCGAAACTGCCCATGCTGACCCACCGGCTGGAGCGGACCGCGCGTCCCCCCGTGTGGCGACCGGACGAGACCTTCACTCTTGAACGCCATGTCCACGAAGTGGTGTCGGCCGGACCGGACGCCGCGCAGTCGCCTCTGGAGACAGCCCTCGGCGCACCACTCCCCCGCGACGCCCCATGGGGGCTGTGGCTGGTGCACGGCCGGGCACCGGACGAGTACGCCGTGTGCTACAGGTTCGAGCACGTGTGTCAGGACGGCATCGCAGCCGCCCTCGCGTTCCGTACCCTGCTCGGCACCGGTGAGCCCGCCCGCAGGCCGCTCCCCGCGCCGCGCGGCCGCGGAGAGCGTCTGCGCAGGACGGTCATGGCGCTGGGTCTGGGGACGAAGTTCGCGTTCGACGTCCTTCCCGTTCCGGGCCGGCGGCCGGCGGTGCCCTTCGTGCCCAGTGGACGACGGCGACTCCTGCGGGCCCGGGTGCCCCTGGAGAGGTTGCGGAGGATCGGCACGGCACATGGCGTGTCGGCGAACGACGTTCACCTCGCGGCGCTGGCAGGAGCCCTGGGCAGGTGGTCAGGAGAGGCAGGCGTCCCCCTTCGGCGTGCTTCGGCGCTGATGCCTGTCGACGCCCGTCGGCACGACGAGGAGCAGACATGGGGGAACCGCACCTTCGCGGTCCCCGTGCAGCTCCCCCTGTCCGAGGACTCGCCGTCGCGGCGGTTGGTACTCGTCGCGGCGGCGACCTCCGGGGTGAAGCGCAGCCCGCGGCGGCAGGCCATCCATGACCTGGTCCGGTTCATGCCCGCCCGGCCCACGGCCTGGTACATGCGGCGGATCACCTCGCCGGACGTCACGGCGATGGTGACCACGTCCGTCCCGCTCGCCGAGGGCGGTGCGCTGGGCAGCACCGACGTCACGGGGGCCGCCCTGCTGCCGTTGCTCCTACCGGGCCACCTCTGCGGTGTGGGCCTGGCCTTCTTCGGCGAGTGGGCCGAGGTCTCCTTCATGGTCGACCATGCGCTGCCTCTTGGCGAGCGGTTGCCCGACCTGTGGACGGACTCCGTGGCGGAACTCGAGCGGGGACTCGCACCGACGGACTGAAACCGAGTCAATACGTGCCGCAGGTGCCGGGGAAGGTGAGGCGCGAGCCGAAATTCGCTTGCACATCCTCGTCGCCCGGGTCAACGTTCGCCTGATCACCTGACGAAGGCGAGGAAGATGACCGGGCGGATCCACCGGGCGGACCACGAACTCGTCCTGGCGGCAGCGGATGTGGCGCGTGCTCGCTGCCGGGGCGACAACCACACCATGGCGGCTGCGGCCCGCGCCCGGGACGGCCGGATCGTCACGGCGGTGAATGCCTACCACTTCACGGGCGGGCCCTGCGCCGAACTGGTCCTCATCGGCGCGGCAGCCGCCCAGGGCGCCTACGAACTGGACACGATGGTGGCCGTGGGCGACCGCGACCGGGGGGGTCGTTCCCCCCTGCGGCCGGTGTCGTCAGGTCCTTCTCGACCACTTCCCCGCCCTCGAGGTCATCGTCGGCCATGGAGAGCGCCTCCGGGCGGTCCCCCATCACGGAGTTTCCGCCTGAGAGCTGCGTCTGGGCGGATCACCGGCCCGACCCCGCGTAGACCCGCGGCAATCGGCACGGGCCGGAACCTCCGGCCGACAACACGGCGCCCGTGCTCTACGGATTCCACGAAGGGAACGTCCGCTGTGACGGATACACACGAGGAAGAAGTCCTGGCCCGGATCGCCAAGGGGCTCGTCTACACCGAGTCGGAAGCGGCCTTCCAGGCCCCTCGACGCCGCACGGAGCAGATCTTCGAGTACAACCGGACACCACCGGGCGAAACGGAGAAGCGTCGATCACTGCTCGTCGCGATCCTCGGCTCGGTCGGTGAACGCACGGTGCTGCTGCCTCCGTTCCACGCCGGGTTCGGCAGCAACGTCCACATCGGCGACGACTTCTTCGGGAACGTGAACCTGACGTTCGTCGACGACGTGGACATCCGGATAGGCAACGGTGTCATGATCGCCCCCAGCGTGACACTGACCACGACGGGACACCCGGTGCATCCCGCGCGACGCACCGACTTCGGGCGGTTCTCCGAACCGATCGTGATCGAGGACAAGGTGTGGATCGGCAGCAACGCGGTCGTCCTGCCCGGCGTCCGTATCGGATACGGGTCGGTCATCGGCGCCGGCAGTGTCGTCAGTCGCAGCATTCCCCCGATGACCGTCGCGCTCGGCACACCTTGCCGGGTGGTCCGGGCCATCACGGACGAGGACCTCACCACACGCAGTGCCGGACATTAGGGGATCCTCGGCCGCCGGGTTCGTGGTGGCGCCGGGCTGCACCTGCCGCGCCGCCTCGTCGGCGGGCTCACCGATCGACCCGGGCACGGTCCAGGGTGGGCGTGGGTGGGGATGGGGATGGGGAGAAGGCGTCGTCCATCGGTTTCCTACGCGTTCCCCGGATGGCGGACGCAGGAAGCGACCACCACGAAGGGCCACAGGGACTGGCAGGACGTCACGAACCGTTCGGAGACGCCGATGGCGCCGTGAAGGTGCACACCGAGCAGGAACCATGCCGCACCGAGGCCCATCACAGCGGTCGCCGCGATCGAGGGGGCCGGGCGCAGCCCCCACGGCGCGGTTCCGCCGCGAACGGCGGCCAGCAGCGGCCATACCGCCAGGAGAACGAATCCGGCCGCAGCGACTGACCCGTGCCGCAGGGAGCCGCCGCTGCCCGGCGTCGGGAACAAGGCCACCACCAACGCCGCCACGCCACCGCCCCCCAGCGCCACACGGCCGGCGAACGCGGCCACGCGCAGCCCGCAAGCGGTGACTAAGTGGCAGATCCCCAGGGCCACCAGCGCCCCGGTCATCACCCACGCCCCCGAAGCGCCGTCAGCCGCCAGTACGCTGATCGTCTGGGCAACAGGGTCGTACGTGGGCCCCTCCAGCAGCCCCGCAATCGTCCAGCCGCCGGCCAGCAGGACGGGTGCCAAACCCGACGAAAGCAAGGCCCACTTAGGCACATGTCGCATCGAATTACCGTAAAGTACCCTCTTCTTCTTCTCCGGCGCACACGCGGGCACGGCGGTGAGGGCCTTGTGTCTGGCGGGTGCCCCGGTCGGTCCCGGTGCGGAACGGGGCTCAGGGCTGGACGGGCGTGCCGGGGCTGAGGGTGTACGCCTTCTGTACGAGGGCGGGGCGACTGCCGTCGTTGAGCCGGCGGCTCCACTGGGCGTCGACCTGGTCGCGGACCTGTGGCTCCATCTCGGTGGGGAGCAGATGCCGGTAGCGGTGCGTCTCGCCGAGCAGGACCTGGACCGTCCGCTCGTAGACCGGCTCGGGGTCGTACTGCTCGTGCGGGAACGCCAGCTCGGCGTAGTCGTAGAGGCGGTCGGCCGGGTCGTCGCGCCACTCCTTCCACGTCTCGAACATGGTGTCGTTGAAACCGGTGAGGAACGGGCCCGGGTTGATCGTGGCGACCGTGACACCGAATTCGGCGAGCTCCTGGTCGAGGGCGTCGGCGAACGCCTCGACCGCGTGCTTGGAGCCCGCGTAGGCGCCGGTGAACGGGTCGACGGTGAGCCCGGCGACCGAGGACATGAAGACGATCCGGCCGCTGCGGCGGGCCGCCATCCGCCGGGCGATGCCCTGGGTGAGCAGGACCGGGCCGAACACGTTCACCTCGAACTGGCGGCGCAGCCGCTCCTCGGGGATGTCGACGGTGGCGCCGCCCTCGGAGACGCCCGCGTTGTTGAGGAGGACGTCGACTTCCCAGGTCCAGGCTTTCTCACGGTCGCCGGCGTCGGTGACGTCGAGCTTCTCGACACGCAGCCGCACACCCCGCTCACGCGCCTCGGCGCGGACCGCGCTGACCTGAGCGACGATCTCCACGCCGGCGATCACCTGGTGCCCTGCCGCTGCGAGTCTCAGCGCGACCTCCTTGCCGAAGCCGCTGCCCGCGCCGGTGATCAGAATGGGTCCCGCCATATGCGTCATGCCCTTCGTGTGCCGGTGTCGCCGGTCCCGCCACCGCCATGGCACAGGGCGTATCCCTCCGCCCGGCAGGCAACGGCGCGCATGGTCCCGACGTTAAGGCCCCCGTCGGCCAGGGTGCCGCTTGTCCGGGCACTCGGGTGACCACGGCGCCGCCCCCGGGCCGGGCGCGACGGGGAAAGGCACGAGCGTCCGGGTGGCTCGGCACGGCTGCTTCACCACCGTCATGCGGGGGTCCGCCGTGCGTACACCTCGATCTCGATCTTCATGCGGGGGTCGGCGAGGCCGCAGACGAGCATCGTGGCAGCCGGTCGGACCTCGCCGAAGGCACGGCGCAGTACCGGCCAGCAGGGTTCGAATGCGGCTCGGTCAGGGAGCATGTAGCGCACCCGGACTACGTCGGCGAACGTGCACTTCGCCTCGGCCAGCGCCGCCTCGACGTTGCGCAGGCACTGTTCGGCCTGCTCCACCACGTCATCGGGGATCGTCATCGTGGCGTAGTCGAATCCGGTCGTCCCGGACACATGGACCCAGTCGCCGTCGACCACTGCGCGGGCGTAGCCGATCTGCTCCTCGAAGGTCGAGCCGCTGAGGATGGAACGTCGCTCTGCCATGCGGGGAACGCTAAGTGATCAGTGGCGATACGTCTAATACGGCTTCGACCATGAGGTGATATCTCTGAGCGTATGGAGCGCCCAGAACTCCCCCTTGCCCAACTGCACGCTTTCGTCGTGCTCGCCGAGGAACTCCACTTCGGCCGCGCCGCCACCCACCTCGGCATCGCCCAGCCGCCTCTGAGTCAGCAGATCCGGCGCCTGGAGACCAAGGTCGGCCACGCGCTGTTCAGCCGGGAACCCGGACGCGTCACCCTGACCTCGGCGGGCCGGGAACTCCTCCCTGCCGCCCGGCAGGCCCTCACCGGCCTCGCGGACGGCCTGGCCGCGGCCCGGGAGGCCGGCAGCGGCAGGGCCGGCCGTCTGCGGATCGGCTTCGCCGCCTCCCTCGCGCTGACCGTCCTGCCGGGGCTGCTGCGCACTTTTCGGGAACGCTTCCCTGCCGTGCGGCTGGACATCCAGGAAATGACCACCACCCCCCAGCTGGCCGCCCTGCGCGAGAGGACCATCGACATCGGCCTGCTGCGCGAGCCACCCGCCCACGACACGGATCTCGCCTTCGAGACCGTGCTGACCGAACCGTTCGTGGCCGTCCTGCCGACCACTCATCCCCTCGCGGCCCAACGAGTCGTCAGGGTCGAGCAGCTGGCGGACTCCCCCTTCGTGCTCCTGCCTCGTGCTGTCGGCCCGCCTCTGTACGACCGGATCACCAGCCTGTGCACGGGTGCGGGGTTCACGCCCCGGGTGACTCAGCATGCCGTGGAATGGCAGACCGTCTGTGCCCTGGTGGAAACCGGCCTGGGCGTCTCACTGGCCCCGGCAAGCATCCGCCGCATCCGCCTCAAGGGCGTTGCCTTCCGCAGGATCGCGCCCGACACCGCTCGGACCCGCGTCGCGGCCGCCTGGCGCGAGAAGGACCCGAGCCCTCTGATTCCCCACCTCCTGGCAGCCCTCGACCACGATCCGTCGGACGGGCCCCGGGGTTGAGCATTGCGAACCGGCAGGGTCTCCGTCCGTTCACCGTTCTGCCCGACAGCCGCGTGCCCCGGGGCGCCTCGGTCCAGTCCCGCCCTCGTCCCCACCCGGGTGGGAGAGCAGTCCCTCCGGGGGACCGACGTCCGGATGGGTCGTGGTGTGGGGGCCGTGCCATTCCATGAAGATCACCGTGGCGTCGTCCTGGAGCCGGCCCTGTTGGTAGTCCAGGACGCTGTGCACCAGGCGGCGCAGGGTCTCGGGAACCCTCAGCCCCTCGGCGTTGTGGGCGAGGATGAAGTCCACGGACCGCTCCAGACCGAATTGCTCGCCGACGGTGCCCTGCGCTTCGGTGATCCCGTCGGTGTGGGCGACCAGGCGGTCGCCGGGGTTCAGCCGATCCCGGCACAGGGTGGCTTTGATGCCCAGGTCGGTGCCCGGCGGGTGGGCCGGAGGACAGGGCAGCAGCCCCGTCCAGTCGCCGTCGCGGATGACGACCGGGGAATGATGGCCGTGATTGATCCAGGTGATCCGGCCGGTGGTGAGGTCGAGGTCCAGCAGGACGGCGGTGCTGGCGTGGTGTGACGCAGCGCAGGACGGCCGGGACCGATCACCGGCGGGAGTGTCACACCGCGTTCACCACGTGACGTACGACCGCGTCGAACAGGTAGCCCTGCGTGTTGTGGACGGTCGCGTCCGGCTGGGTCCGGCCCGTGCTGTCCGTGGCCCGGGCCAGCAGTGTGTGCGGTCCGGGCGACGCCGGCCGCCAGTGGGTGGACCAGCGGACCCAGCCGTCGCGCCGGGGAGCGTCGTGCAGCCGGGCCGCAGTCCAGGTTGCGCCGCCGTCGGTGCTGACCTCGACGTGTACGACACCGCCACCGCCCGACCAGGAGCGGCCGGTGAGTCGGTGGGTGACGCCCGCCGTCAGGGTCGCCTGTGCGTCCAGCTCCCAGGCGCTCTTGATCGTCTGCCGGGTCAGCGGCGCGCTCCCGCCGTCCGGGTGGGCGTCGCCGAACAGGCGGTAGAAGTCGGTGTTCCAGGGCGTGTACAACGGCCGGGCGGACACCTGGATGTCACCGACCCACTTGATGGAGGCGATACCGACCCAGGAGGGGACGAGGACGCGCACGGGGTGTCCGTGGTCGTGCGGCAGCGGCTCGCCGTTCATCTCGTAGGCGAGCAGGACGTCGTCGAGCGCCTTGGACAGCGGCAGCGGACGGCGGACCCGGCCGAGGTCGGCGCCCTCGGCGGTGACGTAGTCGGCGTCGAGTCCGCGGGGCAGGACGTCGACGGCCCGGCGGCTGAGGCCCGCGCGCTTCAGGACGTCGGCCAGGCGGGCCCCGCGCCAGCGGGCGGCGCCGATCGCCCCGAGGGTCCAGGCGGTGCCGCTGACGGTCTGACCCTGCTGACTGGTGAAGAAGCTGCGGCCGTTGCCGGCGCACTCCACGAACGCGCTGCGGGAGACGGCCGGCAGGTTCTTCAGGTCGGCCAGTGAGAACTCGACGGGGCGGTCATGGGTGAGGCCGTCGCCCCAGACGGTGAGTTTCCAGTCGGCCTCGGACAGAACCGGCGTCGCGGTGTGGTTGCGGACGAAGAACCGGTCGTTGGGAGTGTGGTAGCCGGTTCCCGCCAGAGAGGCGAAGCGTGTCTCGGCGTTCGTACCGCGGACGGTGAACAGGTCCGCGGGCAGGGGCTTGACGATGCCGCCCGCGGTGGACGCGGCGGCGGCCGGCGCGCTCAGAGCCACGGGTGCGGCGCCGGCGAGCCCGGCCGCGGCGAGGAGCCGGAGCATGTCACGCCGGGAGACACCGTCGGCGCGGGCCTCACCGGCCAGCCACTGGCGCAGTCTGCGGCGGTCGTAGGCGGTTTCGGGGGTGCGCATGACAGCCTGCCTTTCGCAGGAGCGCGGACGGTTCCGCGCGGGTGGAGGGGCGGTGCCGCCCGAGGCGAGGAGACGTCCCCGACCGCGCGGGCGCGGCAACGAACCGGCCCTGCTCCGGGGACCTACGTGGTGGGGATCAACAACAGCCATACGGCATGAGGACGCGGGACCGCGGGGCGGCGAGGCGGCGTCGGCTGCGGATCATCCCGCCATCGTACGGAAGGAACACGCCCCGCGCACGGAGAACCGCGTCCCTCACGCCTGTTGTTGACATCGCTTCGGCACGTCGCCTTTTGACCGGCGCTCGCGGTGCCCGCGCCGGGGCGAGCCCCCTCGCCGAGTCGCGGCGCGGACCCGGCCTCGTCGTGGTGGGGTGTTCGGCGCCCATGAGCTGGGCGTACGTGCCTTTCCGCCCTCCTGCGGCAGCCCCCCACCTCGACTTGATAGGCAAGTGATTGCTTGCCTATCCTGGAGGCGTGGCCGACGACCTTTTCAAAGCCCTGGCCGACCCCACCCGCCGCACCATCATCGACGAGCTGACGGAGAAGTCCGGACAGACATTGTTCGAGATCTGTTCGCGCCTGAGCATGAAGCATGAGCTGGGCATCTCACGCCAGGGCGTGTCCCAGCACCTCGCCGTACTGGAGGCCGCCGGGCTCGTCGAGACCAGGCGTGAAGGCCGCTACAAGTTCCACGACCTGAACACAGCCCCGCTGCGGCAGATCGTCGAGCGATGGCTCGCGCACCACCCGTCCGGACCGGAGGAGAGCACCTCATGAAGATCCACCTGACCAGCGTCTTCGTCGACGACCAGGCCAAGGCCCTGCACTTCTACACCGAGATCCTCGGCTTCGTGAAGAAGCACGACGTCCCGGTGGGCGAGAAGGACCGGTGGCTGACCGTCGTCTCACCCGACGAGCCCGGCGGCACCGAACTCCTCCTGGAGCCCGCCGGCCACCCGGCCGTCAAGACCTACCGCGACACACTCGTCCAGGACGGCATCCCACTCGCCCAGTTCGCCGTCGACGACGTGCGGGCGGAGTACGAGCGTCTGCGCGGCCTCGGCGTCCGATTCACCCAGGAGCCCGTGGAGATGGGCCCCGTCACCACCGCAGTCCTCGACGACACCTGCGGCAACCTGATCCAGCTCGCGACACAGGCACAGTAGGCGAAAGCGCGGCCCTCTCGCCGGTTACTCGGGGGTAGGCGTACACCCTCTCTTGCTATAAGGTTCGTCAACAAGCAGAATGTGTTACCGACGGTAATAGCAGCGAGGGATGCGGAACTTCCCGGACTCGACTCGAGGAGCCCCTGCATGGCGATCAACATCTCGCGGCCGGAGACCCCCCGGAGCCGCGCCCCCGAGGACGGCATCGCGCGGCGGCTGCTGGACTCGTCCGCGCAGCTCTCGTACGACCCGCTCACCGAGGTGGACTGGGAGACCCCGCTCGACGAGGGATTCCACGGCGCCAGCCCGGAGTGGAGCACCCTCTACGGGACGGCGTACTGGGACGAGTTGACCGACGCGCAGCGCAAGGCGTTGACGCGCCAGGAAGCCGCCTCGGTGGCCAGCACCGGCATCTGGTTCGAGATGATCCTGCAGCAGATGGTGCTGCGGGACATCTACGCGAAGGACCCGACGGACGACACCTTCCAGTGGGCGCTCACCGAGATCGCCGACGAGTGCCGCCACTCGATCATGTTCGCCCGCGGCGCGAAGAAGCTCGGGGCCCCGGCCTACCGCCCGCGCCGGGTGGCGGTCGAACTCGGCCGCGTCTTCAAGACCGTCGCGTTCGGTGAGGCGGCGTACGCGGCGATCCTGGTCGCCGAGGAGGTCCTCGACGTGATGCAACGCGACTGGATGCGCGACGAGCGGGTCGTGCCGTTCGTCCGCACCATCAACAACATCCACGTCGTCGAGGAGTCACGGCACATGAAGTTCGCCCGCGACGAGACGCGCAAGCGCCTCGCACGCGCCGGACGGATACGCCGTCAGATCCACTCCTTCCTGATCGCCGTGGCGTCCTACGTCATCGTCACCAGCATGGTGAACCGGAAGGTCTACGCGAACGCCGGACTGGACGAGGAACGTGCCGTCCGCGAGGCGAAGGCCAACGAGCACCACAAGTCGATGATGCGCTCGAGCTGCGCGGGTCTGATGGAGTTCCTGTCCTCGGTGGGGCTGCTCACCAAACCCGCGCTGTTCTTCTACCAGCGCGCCAACCTGATCTGACGACCTTCCGGCGAGCGGACGACATGGCCTTCGCGATCACCCAGACCTGCTGCGCCGACGCCACCTGCGTGGCCGTCTGCCCGGTCAACTGCATCCATCCCACGCCCGAGGAGCGGGCCTTCGGCAGCACGGAGATGCTGTACGTCGACCCGAAGGCGTGCATCGACTGCGGCGCATGCGCCGACGCCTGCCCGGTGGACGCCGTCTTCCCGGTCGACAGCCTGCCCCCTGGACAGCGGGACTACGCCGACATCAACGCGGCCTACTTCGAGCAGCCCGCGACCAGGTCGCAGGCGCCGGCGGCGCCGCAGGCGCGGGCAGGCTCCGGGACAGCCGGCCACGGCCCCAACTTCCACACCTGGGGCGAGCCGGCCTTCGACCGTGTCCTGCCGTCGGACTTCCGACCGCTGCGGGTGGCGATCGTCGGCACCGGGCCGGCCGGCATGTACGCCGCGGAGGACCTGCTGCTGCACACCCGGTCCGAGGTGACGCTGATCGACCGGCTGCCGGTGGCCGGCGGACTGGTCCGGTACGGCGTGGCACCGGACCACCCGGCCACCAAGAAGATCGGTGACACCTTCGCCCGCTTCCACACCCATCCGCGGGTGCGTGTGCACCTCGGCCTCGAGGTGGGCGGGCACATCACGGCCGAAGAACTCGCCGCACACCACGATGCGGTGATCTACGCCGTGGGCGCCGCGACCGACCGGCGGCTCGGCATACCCGGCGAGGGCCGGGCGGGCAGCATCTCCGCGACCACCTTCGTCGCCTGGTACAACGCGCACCCGGAGGTCGCACCGGATGCCGTCGACCTCTCGGCCGAACGTGTCGTCGTGATCGGCAACGGCAACGTCGCCCTGGACGTCGCCCGGATCCTGGTCTCCGATCCGGCCGCACTGGCCGGCACGACGATCGCCGGCCACGCGCTCGAAGAGCTGCGCCGCAGCAAGGTGCGCGAGGTGGTGCTGCTCGGGCGCCGGGGTCCGGAACACGCCGCGTACACCGGACCCGAACTCCTCGCGCTGAAGCGCCACGCCGACCTCGACCTGCTCGTGGACGACCACGATGCGCGCATCGGTGCGGCCATCGACGCGGCCGGGCCGAAGGACAAGGCGGACATGCTGCGAGACGTGCCACGGGCGGCCGTCGACTGGTCGGTGCCGCCGGACGCGGCAGGGCGGCGGCGCCGCGTCGTACTCCGCTTCCTCTCCACGCCCGTGGAAGTGTGCGGGGACGAAGCCGTCCGCGCGGTGCGTGTCACCGGCGGCGCCGGTGAGCAGGAGATCCCGGCCGGCCTGGCGCTGCGGGCGATCGGCTACCGCGGAGTGCCGCAGGCGGGACTTCCGTTCGACGAGGACACGGGCACCGTGCCGCACGAGCACGGACGGGTGGTCGGCACACCCGGCATGTACGTCGTGGGCTGGATCAAACGCGGGCCCTCGGGCGGCATCGGCGCGAACCGCACGTGCGCGGCCGAGACGGTCGGCACGCTGCTCGCCGATGCGGTCGCGGGCGTACTGCCCGCGCCCACCGGCGGGCCGAGGGCCTTCCGCCGCCTCGCACGCCGCCGTCGCTGACGCTCCCTCCGCGACCGGGACAGGGCGCGGCCCGGCGGCTCACGGCCCCTTCGTCTCCCCGGTGCCGGGCCCCTGTCCCCTCACCGAGGTGGCGCTGCGGGTGCCCCCAGGTCCTCCGACCGCATCAGCCGCAGGAACGCCTTCACTCCGCTGATGATCTCCTCGTTCGTGGTCAGCCGGTTCACCGTGGCCTCGAACTCCCGCCCAAGGGCCACGATCTTCCGGTCGGCTTCGTCGGCGCGCGCGTACACCGAGGCGGTCAGCGCGTCCATCGTCCTGCGCAGCTCGGCCAGCGCCTGGTACTGCTCCTCCGACTTGCCCTGCAGCACCTCCGCGCCCCGTACCGCCCGAGCCACCTCGGCCTTGAGCTCCGCCACGTCGTCCCGCGGATACGTCACGTCCCGCAGCAGCGTCCCCAACCGCCCCCGCACTTGCCCGAACCACGCTCCTGCGGGACGGAAGGCCGTGCTGAGCAGGAAGAGCCCGGCAAGCCAGTAGCCCAGGCGCTCATCCGTCGCCGCCGCGACCGCCAGCACCGTCCCCGCGGTCACCACATGGCCCGCCACGGCCGTCCGCAGCATGATCCGGGCGATCCGGGACGCCTCCGTGTCGCGCACGGAGGACACGATGAGCCCCTTCTCCCGGCTGAGCGTGATCTCGGCCAGCACCGAGTGCGCCCTGAAGTACAGGTTCCAGGGCACCGTGAGCAGCACCAGCAGCCACAGCAGCGCCAGTACCCCTGCCGCCGCCCCCAGCACCGTCCCCAGCGGCGCGCCCACGGCGTGGGCGAGCACCAGTGCCCCGACGACCACACCGACCGCCACCGCCCCGGCCACGACCTTCCCCACGCCGACCCCCAACCCGAGACGCCCAGTGCCACCATGCTCCGACGGCGGGGCCTGAACGGCATGAGTACGCGTACTCACGGAGACAAAGCCTCCCCCTGGCCGCGGACGCGTTCGGACGGACACCAGCGGTCTCACACCGTTGCCTCGGTGATCTTCCGCTGCGTAGGGTCCCCATGACACATCGCACAACCGTTCGCGTTGTTCCCGCACGGGACGGGACAACGGCCCCTACCCCGGCCTCGCGCGTCGCCGATGCAGCGTGGGCCAGAGAGTGAGCTGACAGATGCAGCCGACGTTCGTACTGGTACACGGAGCCTTCGCGAACTCCTTCTCCTTCGCACCGCTCCAGGCCGAACTCGGCCTTCTCGGGCACCGTTCGGTCGCCGTCGACCTCCCCGGCCACGGTTTCGCGGCAAGCTATTCGCGTGCCTACCAGGCGCCGCAGGACCTCGAAGGCCTGGCCACCGCGCCGGGCTCGATCAAGGGGGTCACGCTCGCCGACAACGTCGCACACCTGCTCGGCGTCCTGGAACGTGCCAAGGAGAACGGGCCGGTGATCCTCGTCTCGCACAGCCGTGGCGGAATCACGGCCACCGCCGCGGCCAACGCACGCCCGGACCTCATCGACCGCATCGTCTATGTCGCGGCCTGGTGCCCGGTCGCCCTGGACGTCAACGACTACTACGCCGAGCCGGAGATGGCCACCGTCGACGCCGCCTCGCTGGGTCTGGCGATGGCCGGGAACCCGGCCGAACTCGGCCTGCTGCGCGTCAACTTCCGCACCTCGGACCCGGCCGCCCTGGCGGCGTTCAAGGCCGCCTTCCTCGCCGACGGCACCGATGACGAGTTCCTGACCTTCCTCAACACCTTCCAGCCCGACGAGAACCTGGACTTCGGCACCTCCGCCGACCGGGCGCAGGCGGCGACCTGGGGCCGCGTCCCGAAGACCTTCGTGCGCCTGGCCGACGACGCGAGTATGCCGCTCGCCCTGCAGGACCGGCTGATCCGCGAGGGCAACGAGCTCACGCCGGACAACCCCTACGACGTCCGGACCCTGGAGGGCAGCCACCTGAAGTGGCTGATCGACCCGGCACCGGCCGCCCGGGTCCTCGGGGCGCTCTCCGCGCTCACGGTCCGCTCCGCCTGATCACGACGGGAGCGGGCGAGGGCTGCCGACTCGGCGCCCGGACCGTATGAGCTGTCGCCCGGCCCGGTGCACGCTGCGAGCGCCGGGCCGTGGACGATGGCAGGGTCCGCCTCGCCCCGGCAGCCAGGAGAGTCCGCGCGGATGCCCGGTCGACACGAGCAAGCCACTCATCGTCGACGGCCTGTCCGACCGCTGCAACGGCCCCGCCCGCGAACCCCTTCGGCACGGCGCGCCCCACACCTTCGGCGCGATCCCCGACTTCGGCGGCCACACGACCATCGGCGCCGACCCAGCCGTATGGACGGAACGTTTCACCCAGTGGTGCAGCAAGCCCGGCAGTTCTCTCTCCGACATCGCACACCTCCCGGAGGACACCGGCCAGAACCCGGGCCGGACCGGTGCAGCGGGCACTGGCCGAGCTGCTGAAGTCGGCACCGGCGCTGCGCGCACCACCGACGCCCACCGCATCGACCTCGTCGACGTCGCACGTCAGGCCCTGGCCAACCGCAACCGGGTCTGCTCCCGCAGATCGAGGCCGCCCAGGAAGCAGGGGACCTGACCCGTTTCCGGCGCCCCGGAAGTCCACACCTCATGCCCGACCGGTCCCCATCGGCTTCCTCGACGCCCGACGCCCCACCGACGCCGGACTCGTCCAACTGAGCACCTGGGGCGACCAGGTCAACCCCCGGCCACCCACCCGGCGCTGACCCGAGCGACATGCTCCTACGCCCCAACAACTAGTTTCCGCAAGGCCATTGACCTCAACACCGTCACTTGCCTAACGTCCCCGACAGTCTCATTGAATCCTTTCAGGGACTGACCGAAGGCTGCCCCCACGCGTCGTCCAGGAGTGACCGTGCTCGATCCGTCCCGCCATGTGGTCGGCCATCACCCGGGCCCGGACGATCGACGGCGCGCCGGCTGACCGGGCACCCTTCGAGCCCCCCGTACAGGCGACCCCGCGCGACCTCTGCGCACCCGTACGGCCAGCCGGGCCGGACCGAGCCCGGTGAACGGGTCCGGGTCGCCGCCCATCAACTCACTGAAAGAAGCACATGCACAGAACCACCTCACGCCGTGCGTCCGTCCTGGTCGCCGCCGTCTCCTCCCTCAGCCTCTTCACCACCGCGTGCAGTGACACGAGTGGCTCCGCGGACGGCGAGAGCGCCACGAACGCCAAGAACGCCGAGGCCTCCCCCAACGCCCCCACCAGGAAGGGCCTGACGGTCGGCTTCGTGCCCAAGCAGGTCAACACGCCCTACTTCTCGGTGGCCGACCAGGGCGGTGAGCGGGCTGTCACGGAACTCGGCTCGTCCTTCAAGGAAGTGGGAACGGAGCAGGGCGCCGACACGGCCGGTCAGGTGTCCCACATCAACGCCCTCACTCAGGAGAAGGTCGACGCGATCGCCATCTCCGCACTGGACCCCGGCGCGTTGTGCGACTCCCTCAAGCAGGCCATGGACGCGGGCATCAAGGTCGTCACCTACGACTCCGACACCAAGCCGGAGTGCCGCTACGCCTTCGTCTCGCCGGCGAGTGCCGAGGCCATCGCCGTACGGCAGCTCGAACTGCTCGGCGAGCAGCTCGGCTACAAGGGTGAGATCGCCATTCTCTCCGCCGCGCAGACGGCCACGAACCAGAACGCCTGGATCAGCAGCATCAAGAAGGAGCTCGAGGATCCGCGGTACCAGGAGATGCGGCTCGTCGACGTCGTCTACGGCGACGACGAGGCGCAGAAGTCGTACGAGAAGGCCGAGGAGCTCCTTCGGGAACACCCGAAACTGAAGGGCATCATCTCCCCCACCACCAACGGCATCAAGGCGGCCGCCAAGTACCTCTCCCAGTCGCAGTCCAAGGGCGAGGTGAAACTCACCGGTCTCGGCGCCCCCAACGACATGCGCCCGTACGTCGAGGACGGCACGGTGGAGGCTTTCGTGCTGTGGGACCCGGCCAAGCTCGGTGAGCTGGCCGGGCACGCCGCCGTGGCACTCGCCTCCGGGCAGATCACCGGCCGGGAGGGGCAGATGTTCCTGGCCGGCGACATGGGCTGGTTCGAGCTCGGCGTGGACGGTGTCATCACCCTCGGTGACCCGACGGTCTTCGACGCCAAAAACATCGACGACTACGACTTCTGACGTTCCCGGAAGGCGTCGGCGCCTGCCGTCGGGCGTGGACGCCGCCTCCGCCGGAGCGCGCCGCCTCTCCGGCCGCGTACCGTCCCGGGATCGGTTCACCCGAGGTGTTCCGGACGCGGCCGGAGGGAGAGCACGGAGAAGGGCGAGCCGGCTCGCGGGCGGCACGTGTCGAGGCTGATCGTGACGGGAGGTGGGCCGGGATGGTTTCCGGCCGCCTCGACGGTGTGAAATGGCCCGGTGGACTCCCATGAACCCGGCGCCGAGCGCCCCGAACGTGCCCGCCCCGCCCCCCACAGCCTCACCGGCGTCGGCCTCGCCGTCCTCGATCCCGCCGGCCGGGTGCTGCTCGGCCTGGGCCATGACGGCCGCTGGGAACTTCCGGGCGGCAAGGTCGACACCGGCGAGGACTTCGAGACCGCCGCGGCGCGGGAACTGGCGGAGGAGACCGGACTGAGCGTGCCCGCGACGGCCGTTCGGGTACTGACGGTCCTCGTCGACGGCCTCAACGGGCTGACGCGTGTGACCGCCGCAGCCGTCACGGAGCGCACGGCCGGAGCGCCTCGGGTGACCGAGCCGGACAAGATCGTGCGCTGGCAGTGGTTCACCCGCGAGGCGCTTCCCGCCTCGCTCTTCCCGCCGTCCGCCTCGGTCCTGGACTGCCTGTGGCCCGAGACGGTTCGGCGAGGTGCCCCCGAGGTACGTCACTACAGGGTGCTCGGCGACGCGCCCGCCCAGCCCGGCTGAGCCGGCGTGCTCCGCCGACCGGTCCGGGAGCGCCATGTCGGCCCCCCCGTGGTCGCTCGCGGGTCGCTCGCGGAGGCCGGCCGTGTGGGACCGCCGTGGGTCGCGCGCCGGCCGCGATCAGCGCAGTTGCCCGTACGTCCCGGCCGCGGTGAACGCGTCGTCGATGGGCGCGAGGAGCGAGGCGAGGCGACGGGCGCCCGCGTCGCCGATCGGTTCCCACAGCCTGGCGCAGTGCTCGTCCGTCTCGGCCTCGATCCGCTCGCGCGCCGTGGTGCCGGCATCGGTCACGGTGCCGTCGGCGTCGAGCCAGCCACGTGCGACGAGACGTGCCGTCGCCGCGGCCCACTCCTGGTCGGTCCACTGGCGGGTCGTACGCACGATCCCGGTCGGGAGACGACCCGTCGCGGTCTGCATCACCATGCAGTCGCACGGCCCGAGGTGGTGGTCGGCGAGCACGACGAGGTGCGCGTCGCCACGCCACTCGCGCAGCACCGTGATCTGCTGCCACAGCGCGACGAGCGGATCGGACGGGAGCGCGACGGACGCGTTGGCGGCGGCCAGCGGCTTTCCGGCGTAGTCGGCACCGGCGACGACCGGGTCGATCAGCGACCGGGCCTCCGCGATCCGCTCGGCCGTCAGGTCCACGCCCACGCGACGCAGCGCACGACCGGCGACCAGGAAGCGGGCGGCCTGCCACTGCTGGGGCGACGCGGCATCCCACACTCCCGTCATGGCCCGCACCGAGCGCGGGCTGAAGTTGTAGAAGGTCGCGAGCGTGACCTGCCACGGAACCGCCCCCATCGCGGCCGACCGGAACGCGAAGTACGCCGGTCCGCGTTCGGTCACGCCGAGCGCGGCGGCCTCCTCCGCGGCCTCGGGGACGAGGTAGACGAACAGGTGGGCCGCGTTGACGGCGAGGCTGACCTCGCGCACGGCGTTCATGTCCACCGGCGGGCCGGCCGGGTGGGAGCGGTCGGAGAGGTCGGCGAGGCGGGCGGGACTCATGACGGTTGTCCTTCCGAAGGGGTTGAGGGATCGCCGTTCGGCGAGAGGGCGGCGGACGGGACGGGCCGGCGCCGGACGGGGAACGCGACGACCGCGCGGCGGCGAGCGGGCCTCCCCGTCCGTCCCGCTCGGTGGCCGGGAGGCCCGTGAGCGTCAGGCGGGGGTCTCGGCGGTGGCCGTCAGGACGGCCCGGCCGAGAATGTGCCCGGCCATGGTGAAGCCGAGGAAGGCCGGAGTGGCTTCGGCCGGGACGCCGATGGACTCGGCGTCCAGGGCGTGCACCACGACGAAGTAGCGGTGCGGTCCGTGTCCGGCGGGCGGGGCGGCGCCGATGAAGCGGGCGGTCCGGGCGTCGTTGGGCAGTTGGAAGGCTCCCGCGGGCAGGCCCGAGCCGGTGTCGTCGCCCGCGCCCTCCGGGAGTTCGGTGACGGTGGCGGGGATGTCGGCCACGGCCCAGTGCCAGAAGCCGGAGCCGGTCGGTGCGTCCGGGTCGTACACCGTGACGGCATAGCTCCTGGTGCCTTCCGGAGCCCCGCTCCAGGACAGGTGGGGGGAGACGTCCTTGCCGCCGGGCACACCGGCGGAGAACTGCTCGACGGACCAGGCACCGCCATCGGTCACGGTCCTGCTGGTGACGGCGAAGGCGGCCGCCTCGGGGAGGCGTGCGAAGGGGTCGTTGGTGCTCATGACGTCGTTCCTTCGGAGATGTCCCGGGACCTGCGGCTCCGGGAGACGGGTCTCGGAGGTGGGTCTCGGGGGGTGACGGACAGTGGCGGGCCGTGCCGTGGCTGTGGCGTGACTGTGGCGTCACTGCGCCGACCGGGCGGCCTCTTCCATCGACGATAGCACCGATAATCGATTATTGACCCAACCGTCTATGCTGACGCCATGACGCAGACAGCCGCCTCCTCCGCCTCACCGGGGAAGCAGATGCTTTCCGAGCAGGTCTACGCCCGCCTGCGGAACGCGATCATGCGCGGTGACTACGCCCCCGCCGAGGCCCTCAAGCCGCAGGACCTGGCCAAGGAACACGGCGTGAGTCTGGCCGTCGTGCGCGAGGCCCTGGTGCGGTTGGTCGGGGACGGCCTGGCCGACCGGCTGCACAACCGCGGTTTCGCCGTGCCCGCCCAGTCCGACCAGCGCTGGCAGGAGATCGCCGAGGCTCGGCGCACCATCGAGCCGGTCCTCCTGCGCATGTCCGTCGAACGCGGTGACGTCGACTGGGAGGCCCGCGTACGAGCCGCCCACCACCGTCTGGCCCGTACCCCGGCGTACGCACCGGAAGAGAGCAAGTACTACAGCGAAGCCTGGTCCGAGGCCCATCGGGTCTTCCACCGGACGCTGCTGGAGGGCTGCGGCAATGCCGTCCTGCTGGAGACCTTCGACCGGCTGTGGACGGCCAGCGAGCTGACCCGCCGCTGGTCGGCACACCGCGACCCCGACCGGGACGGTGCCGACGAACACCGGCGACTGGAGGAGGCGGCGCTGGCCCGCGACGCCGATACGGCGGCCGCGGTACTGGTCCGACACCTCACCCTGACCGCGACCGCTCTGACCGAACCCGCTCGCCGCCCCTGACCGACCGCTCCGGCCCTCACTCCACCTCCGTGGCTCGTTCCCTGCCCGGTGGTGGGTACCCGCCAGACCTGCCGCGCCGACGGCGGAGGGCGGACGGCGGCCAGGCGGAGGAGGACGAGTGCGCGGAAAGAGGCCGGCCGGGTGGCCGCGCCGGTGGCCGGTACGGCGCTGCTGCTCGGTGCCGCGCTGCTGGTCCTGCCCGGCCCCGGCCTGCTCCTCGTACTGGCCGGCCTGCTGGTCCTCGCCGGCCGGTTCCCCGCGCTCGCCCGGTACGCCGATCCGGTGCGGGAACGGGCGATGCGTGCGGCCGAGGAGAGCGTCTCGTCGCCGTCGCGCGTCGCCGCGTCCCTTCCCACCGCCGCCGCCCTCCTGGCCGCGGGCGTCGTCTGGGCGGTGGTGCCGGGCCTGCCCCAGGGGGGCTGGGCCACGGCCTCCGGGCTGATCCTCTCCGGTTTCGCACTCCTCGCCCTGCTCTCCTGGAGCCGGCGAAGGGCGAAGGGTCGGCGCCTTGAGAGCGGTGGTGCCCGTGCGTGCCGCCGGTACCGGCCGCACACTGGGGTCATGGTCAGTGCGCCGCCCGTGATCGTGTACCCGCCCGACGAAACGGGCGGTCGCCGGGTGCGCGTGGACGGCGAAGTCCTCGGCCGGGCGTACACCTTGCGGGACGTCGCCGGTCTCCTCCAGGAGGCCGGCCTCCAGGACTGGGACGAGATGGATGTGGTCCGCTCGCCCCTGATCGAGTGGCGTGGCGGCGGACCGGACGTGTGGCAGCCCTGAGGAAGCCGTTGTTCCCGAGATCGTCGGCGCGGGCCGCAAGGTGGCGCCGCGGGGTCGCCTCGGGCCGGCCGCGGTCGGTGGGCCACGCCGTCCGCAGGTGGGTGGCGCGGGCCACCCACCCGGTGCGCCGGGGCGCCCTCAGCTCTGCGGACGGCGCCCGTGGTTGGCGCCGTTCTTGCGGCGGGCCTTCTTCTTACGACGTCGCTTCGAGGACATCGAAACCTCCTTGCCGGTCGGGTTTCCCTTGCACTGCGCACCGGAATGTCGCCTCCGGTGATCACAGAGCCCCTTTCCCCCCGACGCGGCGGCAAACACCCGATAGCGTCGCAAACGGGTGGCATGCATCACGGGCCCCACCGCCGACCGGCCCGGCCGGACCCCCGGAGCGGCGGGCGTCAGGCGTCCATGGACTCGACGAGGGAACGGGGGCGCAGATCGGTCCAGTTGGCCTCGACGAACTCCAGGCAGGCGTCCCGGGTGTTCTCCTCGAAGACGATCGTCCACCCCCCGGGCACCGGAGCGAAGGACGGCCAGAGCGAGTGCTGACCCTCGTCGTTGACGAGGACGAGGAAACGGCCGTCGGCGTCGTCGAAGGGGTTGGTGCTCATACGCGGTGCCTCCTGAGAAATTAGGTTAGGCTCGCCTAATCAACATGAGCTTAGCCTTCTCACTTTCCGCTCCACAAGGAGACGTTGATGAGATTGGTGGGGGAAGACCCCTTCGCCGCGTACGGCCTGCCCGGCGCGCCCGGCACGGAGGCCTTCTGGGCGACCGCCAGGACACCCGCGTCGCTACCCGACGGCGACGGTTGGGTGACCTTGTTCCTGCGGCGGGGGGCCGAAGCGGCGCGCGTCGGCTTCGAGAGCTGGTCGGAGCCGGTCCCCCTGAGCCGATGGGGCGACACGGACTGTTGGTACGCCGAGGTGCGCATGCCCGCTCGGCTACGGGTGACGTACCAGCTCCTGGCGGACGACGCGGCGCACGCCGACCCGTTCAACCCCGTCGGTGCGGGCGCCGACCGGTCCATCGCCGCGACCCCTGACACCCCGGCTCAGCCGCACTGGCCCGCCGTCGGTGCCGACGACGTCCTTCCCCTCCCCCGCGTCCGGATCCGCTGGAGCAGCGAACGGCTCGGCGGGCGGCGGACCGTGCGCGTCCACCCGGCGGGCGGCGGCGGTCCGGTGGTCCTGCTCCTCGACGGGGACGACTGGCTCCACCTGCATCCGGCCATGACGGCGTTCGACTCGGCCGTCGCCGGCGGCGAGATGCCCCCGGTCACCCTCGTCTTCCTTCCTGCCAAGGACAGGGAGGCCGAGTTCGGCTGCAGGCCCGAGCTGTGGGAGGCGGTCCGGGACGAGCTGCTGCCGCTGGTGGCGGAATCCGGCGTACCCGCCGACCGGGAAAGGCTGGTGGTCGCCGGGCAGAGCCTCGGCGGGCTGAGCGCGGTGTACGCGGCACTGGAGTTCCCGGACCTGGTGTCCCGCGTGGCCTGCCAGTCGGCGTCGTTCTGGTGGACGCCCGACGCCGGTGACCCGGCGGATCCGCTGGGCGGTCCGCCCGGCGGTGCCGTCGCCGCGCGCCTGCGCCGGCGGCCCGACCTGTCCGGGCTGCGGATCGCGTTCGACGTGGGGGAACACGAGACGCGGATGCTGCCGCACTGCGACCTGGTGGAGACGCTGGCCGAACGGTCCGGTGCGACCGTGCGGGTCTCGCGTTCGCCCTCGGGGCACGACCGCGCGGGCTGGCGGCACGCTCTGCTCCGGGATGTCGCCTGGGCGTTGGTCTGAGGTCACCGGGCCACGGCCAGGCAGTAGTCGACGTCGGCGGCCAGGAGGTTGCGGTGGGTGTCCTCCGCGGTGATGACGCCCTCGTCCAGCACGAGGACGCGGTCGGCGGCGTCCAGGAGGGCGGGGCTGCTGGTGATCACGACGGTGGTACGGCCCCGGCGCAGCTTCGCGAGGTTGCGCGCGACCAGTTGTTCGGTGACCGCGTCGACGGCCGTCGTCGGGTCGCGCAGCACCAGGACGTCGGTGTCGGCGGCGAGGGCGCGGGCCAGGGACAGCCGTTGGCGCTGGCCCCCGGAGAGGTTCGCGCCGCGGTCGCGGACGGCGTAGTCGAGTCCCTCGGGGTGCAGGGCGACGACGTCGGTCAGCATGGACGCCTCGACGGCCTCGGGGACCGTCCGGCTGGTTCCCGACGGGTCGATGTTGGAACGCAGGGTGCCCGCGAAGATCTCCCCGTCGTACGGGTTCACCAGCATGTGCTCGCGGACCGCCTCGACGGACAGGTCCGCCAGGTCCCGGCCGCCGACGCGTACCGTCCCCTCGTACGCGTCCGGCGGGACGTTCACGGCCAGGATCGACGCGAGGTCGGTCGCCGCACGCACCTGGTAGGCGGCGACCGCGACGAACTCGCCGGCGGCCACCCGGAACCTGACCTTGCGCAGGGCCCCGTAACGGACGCAGTCGACCTCCAGGTCCGCGCCGGGGGACGGCCGGTCCGGCCCGGGCGTCGTCACCGGTGGCGCGGCCAGCACCAGTGCCATCCGTTCGGCCGAGGCGCGCGCCATCATCACGTACTTCGGCATCTCCGAGAACAGCTTGAGCGGTTCCATGATGAACTGCGCCAGCCCCACGGCCATGACGAGTTCCCCGATGCTGATCCGGCCGTCGAAGGCCAGCCCGCCCGCCGTCAGGGTCACGGCGGCGGCGAGCACCGCGTTGAGGGCCAGCGCGGTGCCCGCGTACGCGCCGTTCACCTTGGCGACGGTGATCGCCTGGTGCTTCGCCTCCGTGCTGACCTTCCGGTACGACCGGAACGCCGCGTGGTTGCCGCCGAAGCCGTGCAGGGGGCGCAGGCCGATGATCAGGTCGGCGACCTTCGCGCCCGCCCGTGCCACCCGGGCCTGCTGTTCGCGGGTACTGGAGCCGATCCGCTTGGACATCACGCTCAGGACCGACAGGATCGCGACGGTGCCCACGATCACCAGGAGACCGAGCCGGACGTCGGCCAGGCCGAGCGCCAGCGCCGCGATCACCACCGCGACCAGCGAGCTGACCAGCAGCGGCACCACCTCGATGATGTCGGCGGTCTGGTCCGCGTCCTCGGTGGCGATGGTCAGCACCTCGCCGGACTTGAGGTCGACGTCCCTGGCCACCGGCTGGAGTCCACAGGCCGCGACCCGCACCCGCCAGCGGTGCGCCTCGCTCGTGTTGGCCTTCTGCAGGACGCGCATCCCGAACCGCCACGACAGCGACACGGTCGTGATGATCACGGCCAACGCGGCGATCGACAGGACGAGCGAGCCGAGGCTCCGCTCCCGCATCGTGTGTTCGACGATCAGACCGAGCGCGATGGGGAAGGCGGTCTCACCGGCCTGGTACAGGCCCATGAGGAGGGTGCCCCAGGCCATGGCGCCGACATTGCGACGCAGGGCCGTACGGAGGATGTCGGACCCCGGGCGGGGCCGCTGCTTGTCAGGAGTTGTCATCGAGATGGCGGGCAATCGCTTCCGGGGTTCGCAGGGTGAACAGATCGCGGATGGTGATCACAGGACCGTACTCGCGGCGGAGCAGTCCGATCAGGCGCACCGCCAGCATGGAGTGTCCACCGAGGGACACGAAGTCGCTGACCGCGCTCACCTCGTCGTCGTCCAGGTCCAGTGCCTCGGCGAAGAACGCGCACACCGTGATCTCGGTTCCGGTCTCCGGGCTCCGCTCCCCCGCCGTGGTCAGCGCGCCCAGCGGCCTGGCCTCGGGCAGCGCCCGGGTGTCGGCCTTGCCGTTGACCGTCAGCGGGATGCCGTCGACCCGGGCGTAGTGCGTCGGGCGCAGGAAGTCCGGTAGTCCGGCGCCCACTTCGGCGGCGACCGCCGGCAGGTCGGCACCGTCCAGCACGAGGTAGGCGGCCAGCCGGTGCGCCCCGTCGACCTGCGGGTCGGGCTGGGCGACCGCGGCGACGAACCGCACCGCCGGGTGCGCCGCGAACACCGCCTCGACCTCGCCGAGTTCGACCCGGTGGCCCCGGATCTTGACCTGCTGGTCGGTACGGCCGAGGTACATCAGGTTTCCGTCGGGCCGCCGGACCACCAGGTCCCCGGTGCGGTACATGCGCTCTCCGGGTGCGCCGAACGGGCACGCGACGAAGCGGTGCGCGGTCTGGGCGGACTGCCCGAGGTAGCCCCGCGCGATGCCGATGCCCGACACGTACAGCTCGCCGGGAACCCCGTCGGGAAGGGGCCGCAGCCACGGATCCAGCACGTACACGTCCGTGTTGTCGATCGCCACCCCCACCACCGGGTCCTGGCACTCGAAGGTGCCGACGCCGAGGGTGTTGATGGTGTACTCGGTGGGTCCGTAGAGGTTGTACCCGGCCGTCCCCTCGGTCGCGGCGAGCCGCTGCCACAGCGTCGGGGTGACGGCCTCACCGCCGAGCAGCACCAGTGCCGGCCTCCGCGCCGGGTCGTCGAGCAGTCCCTCGGCCACCAGTTGCTGCGCGTAGGTCGGGGTCACGTTGACGACGTCGATGCCGTGTTCCAGGCAGTACTCGACCAGATGGGGCGCGTCTCGGCGCAGTTCCTCGTCGCAGATGTGCACCTCGTGGCCGTCGGCGAGCCACAGCAGCTCCTCCCACGACATGTCGAACGCGAACGACACGGTGTGCGCGATCCGGAAGACCCGGTGGCCGTGCTCCGCCAGCACGGGTTCGAAGATGCGGCGCTGGTGGTTGACCAGCATGTTGGTGAGCCCGGCGTACTCGGTCACCACACCCTTGGGCTTTCCGGTCGATCCGGAGGTGTAGATCGTGTATGCGGGGTGCCGCAGCCGGTTCGGGTCGTCCGGCGCGAACGTGACGAACGGCTCGGCCTCGGGCAGGGGGCGGTCCAGTTCGATCAGGTCCCCGGTCAGCCGGGGCGCCACCTCGCTCGTCGTGAGGATCACGTCCGGCCGGGCGTCCGCGACGATCGCGGCGATCCGCTCGTCCGGGTGGTCCAGCTCCAGCGGTACGTACGCGGCGCCCACGCGCAGGACGGCGAAGAGCGCCACGATCGACTCGAGGGAGCGTGGGATCGCGAGCCCGACGGTCCGTTCGGGGCCGATGCCGCGCCGGGCGAGCACACCCGCCACCGCGCGGCTGCGGTCCCGGAGCCCGGCGAAGGTCAGGGTCGAGCCGTGGACGACGAGCGCCACCCGCCGCGGGTCGCGGTCAGCCGCCCGGTCGAACCGGTCGACGACCGTGTCCGTGCCGACGTCCGTGCGTGCGGCGGGCTCGGGCACCCGCCCCAGGCCCGGCAGCGCGCCGAGCGGACCGGTCGACCGGGTGAGGTCGTCGAGCACGCGCAGGTAGTCGTCGAGGAGACGACGGGCGTTGCCGGTGTCGTCGTCGCGGTACTCCAGCTTGACCGTGAGCCGGTCACCGGGGGTGACGACCCAGGTGAACGGGTAGTGGGTGGAGTCCTCGGCCCGCACCGCGGTGATGCCGTGCCGGGCGTTCATCTCGGCGAACGCGTCCATGTCCAGGAAGTTCTGGAGCACGAACAGGTTGTCGAACAGGGTGTCGTACCCGGCGGCCCGTTGGATCTCGCCGAGCCCGAGGTGCTCGTGGTCCATCGCCTCGATGCGGGCCGCCTGCACGGCCGTCAGGTACTCCCGGACCGTGTGGTCCGGCCGTGCCCGCGTCCACATGGGCACGGTGTTGAGCAGCACGCCGACGATGCCGGAGCGCCCCTCGCCCTCCCGCCCGGAGACGGTCACGCCGAACACGGCGTCACCGCGGCCCGTGCGGGCGCCCAGCAGGAGGCCGAACGCGCCGGTCAGCACCGAGTTGAGGGTGACGCCGTGCGCCCTGGCCGCGTCCCTCAGACGGTGCGACCGGTCGGCGGAGAGCGTGTGCACGAGCACGCGCGGCAGGTCGTCCGAGAGGGCCGGCGCCGGTCCGGCGAGCAGTGTCGGGCCCTGGAGGCCGGTCAGGTGCTCGGCCCAGAAGCGTTCCGAGGGGGCGGGGTCCCTGGCGTCGAGCGCCCGGGCGTGGTCCTCGAAGCTCGGCGTGGCCGGGATTGGGACCGGCGGGTCGCCCGCGAGGACGGCGCGGTAGGCGTCGAACAGGTCCCGCAGCACGATCTCGCGCGACCAGCCGTCCCACAGCAGCAGGTGGTAGCTCAGCAGCAGGCCGTCGCCCTCGCCCGGCAGGCGCACCACGGTCAGTCTGATCAGTGGTGGCCGGCCCGGGTCGAAGCCCGTGTCGCGGTCCCGGGCGCGCAGCGCGTCGACCTCCGCGTCCGTCGACAGTTCGACGGTGCGGACGTCGACCCGTCGGCCGGCCGCGAGGACCTGGACCGGGTTTCCGTCGTCGTCGGTGGTGAAGCCGGCGCCCACGACCGGGTGGCGCGCGATCACGTACGCCATCGCCTCGGCCAGCGCGTCGGTGTCCAGGCGCCGGTCGAAGGTGAAGTAGCTCTGCGCGACGTAGTGTCCGGCCGGCCCCGACATCTGGGCCTGGGACATCTGGGCCTGGAAGAACAGGCCCCGCTGGAGGGGGGTGACCGGTGCCGTGCGCTCGGCCGTCGCGGCGGCGTCCGCGACGCGTTCCAGGGCGCGCCGCCAGTGCTCGGTGATCTCGTCGGGGATGCCTTCGGCGAGGGTGAAGGCCGCGTGCAGGCTTCCGGTGTCGGCGTCGGTCCACGCGTTGACCTCGACGGCGTACGGGCTGCCCTGTGCGCCGCCGGTGAGGCGCGGGGCGTGGGACTCGCGGCCCCGGCCGAGGTAGTTGAACAGCACCTGGGGGCGTGCGTCCAGCAGCGGGGCCGTCTGCGGGTTGAGGTACCTGAGCCGGCCGTAGGCGACGTGTGCGCTCTCGTCCGGCTGGCGTTCGACGACCTCGCGCGCCGCCGCGACGGGGTCGGTGTGCGCGGTGAGCCGTACGGGCGCGATCGCGGTGAACCAGCCGACCGTGCGGGTGTAGTCGTGGTGCTCCAGGGCCGGGACCCGGCCGTGCCGCTCCAGTTCGATCGCGAGGTCGGTGGGCGAGGGCTGGATGTGCGTGAGCGCGGCGCGCAGCGCGCCGCACAGCAGCTCGGTGAGACCTACGCCCAGTGCCGCGGGCGCCGTGCGGGTCACGCACTCGCTGACCCCGGGAGCGAGCACGACCGTGGTCTCGCGCGTTCCCGCGACCGCGGGGAGCAGCGCGGGCGCCCGGAGTGTGGTGATCCAGTGGTCCAGGTCGTCGGTCGCACCGGTGGACAGGGACGTCAGTGCCGCGGCGTACTCGGCGTAGGACGTGGTCGGCGGGGCCAGGGGCCCCCCGCGCATCGCGGTGGTCAGGTCGTCCAGCAGGATCAGCCAGGACACCGAGTCGACGGCGAGGTGGTGCACGGTGACCACCAGGGTCCGGCTCGCCTCCAGCCAGGAGAACGCGATGACGTCCCCGGACTCGGGGTCGAGCCGTCCGGCGGCCTCGTCGGCCACCGCCGTCGCGTCGGTGGCGTGCGTCCGGGCGACGGTGACCTCGCGCGCGGGTTCGGTGCGCAGTGACCACACCCCGTGGTCGACGCGCAGCCGCAGGCGGAGGGCCGGGTGCGCGGCCACGACGGCGTGCGCGGCGCGTTCGGCGTCGGCGAAACCCGTGCCCTCGGGTGCCGTCAGCGTCCTGGCCTGCGCGAAACGGGCGAGTGAGCCCCCCAGTTCCCGCTGGCGCAGGATGATCGGCGTCGGTGGCAGCGGGCCGTCCTCGTGGTGGGCGGGCGCGGGCGACGGGGGTTGCGGTGTGCTCGTCTCCAGGTGCTCGGCGAGCGCGCGCGGTGTCCTGAGCAGGAACACGTCGCGTGGCGCGATCGGCAGGCCGAGTGCCCGGCCGCGGTTGATCACGGTGATGGCGACGATGCTGTCGCCGCCGGCGGCGAAGAAGTCGGTGTCGGCGTCCGCGCAGGAGCCGGGAAGCGTGTCCGCGAAGATGTCCACCAGCGCGGCGAGCACGGAGGCGCTGCGCTCGGCACGCGCGTCCGCGGGCCGGTGGGGCCTGGTCGCGCCCCTCGTCGCCTCCGAGTCGCTCAGGGACCCTTGCCCGCCCGCCAGGGTGCCGACCCGCGCGGCCCGCTCGGTCAGGGTCCCGCGGTCCAGTTTGCCGTTGACCGTCAGCGGGAGGGCGTCCACGGGCAGCACCCGGCTCGGCACCATGTAGGAGGGCAGCTTCGCGGACAGGAGGCCGGAGAGGTCGCCGGGGGCCCGGCCCACGAGGTGTGCGACCAGGTGGTCGCCGCTGCCCGCCACGGTGACGGCCACGTCGACGACGCCGTCGAGTTCCCTGATCGCGGACTCGACCTCGCCGAGCTCGATGCGGAAACCCTTGAGCTGTACCTGGTCGTCGGCGCGGCCCATGAACTCCAGCTCGCCGTCGAGCGTGCGGCGGGCGAGGTCACCCGTGTGGTACATGCGGGAGCCGTCGCCCGCGAACGGGTCCGCCACGAACCGGCCCGCCGTGAGCCCGGGCCTGCCCAGGTAGCCGAGCGACACCTGGTCGCCGGCGACGTAGATGGCCCCCACGCGGCCCGGCGGCACCGGTCGGAGCCGGTCGTCGAGCAGGTGGGTGACCAGTCCGGGGAGAGGGCCGCCGATCGGGCCGGCGCCGTCACCGCGGTCGAAGTCGTCGTCGGTCAGCACCCGGTGGGTGACGTGGACGGTGGTCTCGGTGATGCCGTACATGTTGACCAGCTCGGGCGAACGGGTGCCGTGCCGCTCGACCCAGCCGCGCAGCCGCCCGGGGTCCAGGGCCTCGCCGCCGAAGACGATCCGGCGCAGTGCGGGCAGCGGCTCGCCGACGAGCCGGTCGGCCTCGATGAACTGGTAGAACGCCGACGGTGTCTGGTTGAGCACGGTCACCCCGCGCTCGCGGACCAGCCGGTGGAAGTCGACGGGGGAACGGGTGAGTCCGTACTCCGGCACCAGCAGCTCGGCGCCGTGCGCCAGCGCGCCCCACAGCTCCCAGACCGCGAAGTCGAAGGAGAAGGAGTGGAACTGGACCCACACGTCGTGCGGCCCGAAGTCCATGTCCGGCCCGGTGTTCGCGAGCAGCGTCACCACGCTGGAGTGCGGGACGACCACGCCCTTGGGCCGGCCGGTCGATCCGGAGGTGTAGATCACGTAGGCCGGGTCGTGCCGGCCGGCCTCCCGCCCGGGTTCGGTGGTGGCCGGTGGCAGCTCTTCCCCCTGGACGAGCACGCGGGCCGGCACGCCCGCCCGGGCCAGCAGCCGCGTGATGCGGTCGCGCTGCCCGGGGGCGACGAGGACGACCTGCGGAGCGGCGTCGGAGAGGAGGTACTCCAGTCGTTCGTCCGGGTACGCCAGGTCCAGCGGCACGTAGGCACCGCCCGCACCGACGACGGCGACCAGCGCGACGACCTGTTCGACGGAGCGTGGGACCGCGACGGCGACCCGCCTGCCCGGCCCGACCCCGGCCGCGCGCAGGACGGCGGACAACTCCTGCTTGGCCGCCGCGAGTTCGCCGTACGTCAGTGACCTGGTGCCGCCGTCGAGGCCGCACTGGGTGACGGCGGTGGCGTTGGGGGCGCGGCGCGCGGCGGCGTCGAAGAGTCCACCCAGAGTCGTCGCAGACGTGGGGGCGGCAGGGGTGGTCGGGGCGGGGCGCCGGGTGTCCTCGGACGCCAGGGCGTCCACCAGCGCGTGCGGCCGGGTGAGCAGGCCGGTGAGGGTCCGGGTGAAGGTGCCCAGGATCTTCTGCGCGCCCGTTTCCCGCAGCAGGTCGCCGTCATGGATGAGGTCGAAGCGCGGACGGCCGTCGGGCGTCCGCTCCACCACCAGCGTCAACGGGTAGTGCGGGGCGCCTTCGTTCACGATGCGGGTGATGGCCAGCGTGTCGTCGGGCCCGTGCAGACCGTCCACGTCGGTCGCCACGTCGAACACCACCAGGGTGTCGAACAGGGAGCCGACGCCGGACTGGCGGCCGATCCTCGCCAGCGAGACGTGCTGGTGCGCCAGCACCGCGCTCTGGTGTTCCCGTACCGAGGCGAGCAGGTCGGCCCCGGTGGTGGTGGGGGACCAGCGGGCGCGCACGGGGACGGTGTTGATGAACAGACCGACCATGTCCTCGATGCCGGGCACATCGGCGTCGCGGCCGGACACCGTCGATCCGAACACCACGTCCTTCCCGTGCAGGATGCCGCCCAGCGTCACCGCCCAGGCGCTGTGCACGGCCACGCTCAGCGGCACGCCGGCCGATCGGGCAGCCGCGTCGATGTCGTCCCCCGGCTCCGCGGCGGTGTCGGCGAACCGGTCGGACGGCGTGTGCCCCTCGGCGACCAGTGAGGGGCCGGGAAGCTCGGCGAGCTGGTCGCGCCACACCCGGTCGCTCAGCTCGTCGTCGCGTCCGGCGAGCCAGTGTACGTAGTCGCGGAAGCGACCGAGTGGGTGGACCGTCCCCGGTGCGTGGTACTCCGCCAGCAGGGCGCGGAGCATCGACGGCACCGACCAGCCGTCGGCGACGATGTGGTGGACGGTCTGCACCAGGACGTGGCGGCCGGAGCCCGCGCGGACGAGCGTGTAGCGCATCAGCGGGCCGGTGGCCAGGTCGAAGCCGGCGCGGCGGTCCCGTTCGGCGTGGTCGCGGATCTCGTCGTCGGTGATGCCGGGGCGGTCCAGCGTGGTGAAGGGCGCCCGCGCACCGCTGTCGAGGACGGAGACCACACGGCCGTCGTAGAGGGCCACGAACCGCGCGGCCAGGTTGGGGTACAGCGTGAGCAGGCGGGTGGCCGCGGCGGCGAGCCGGTCGGCGTCCACCTCTCCCGCCAGTGTCAGAAGTTGCTGCTCGACGTAGCGGCCCGTGGAGTCGTCGTCGTAGACCGAGTGGAAGTACAGGCCCTCCTGCAGCGGGGTCAGCGGCAGGACGTCCCGCAGTCCGGGGCCGTCGAGAAAGTCGACGTCGGCCTGGGTGAGCGGCACCAGGGGGAAGTCGCTGGGCGAGTGGCCGCCCCCGTCGAGCGCGGCCAGCCCGGTCAGGGCCTGGCGGTAGTAGGCGCCGAGGGTGGTGATGTCCTCGTCGGTGAACATCCCGTCGGGCCACGAGATGGTGGTGACCAGCTCGTACTCACCGGTCGGGGTGGGCTCGGCGATGGCGTTGAACTCCAGGGCGCGCGGCAGGCGCATGCGCGGGTCACGCCGCTCGCCCAACTGGCCCGTGGGGCCGGCCAGTCGCCAGTCCCCGGGGGCGCCCGCCTCGAATCGGCCGAGGTAGTTGAAGAGCACCTGGGGCGTGGGCGCGTCGAACGCGGTGTGGGTCAGGTAGCGCAGGGCGCCGTAGGAGACGCCGTTGTCCGGTACCCGGGAGAGGTCCTCCTTGACGGCCTTGAGCGCGGCGGCCAGGTAGTCGGGTGCGGTCGGGTCGGCGGCCGTGCCGGGATCGACGGTCACCGGGAACAGGGTGGTGAACCAGCCCACGGTCCGCGACAGTTCCGGTTCGAAGCCGGCCGACCCCGCGACGAACTGTGCCTCACGGCCGTGGCCTTCGAGTTCGATGTGGGCGAACGTCTGGTCCTGGCCGAGGTCGCGGCGCCACCGGGTGAGCGTGACGGCGAGCGCGGTCAGCAGCACGTCGTTGACACCCGCGTGGAACCTGGCGGGTATGTCGCCCAGCAGTGCGGCCGTGGCCTCGGGACCGACCGAGACGGTCCGTACCCGCTCCCGTGCGACGGTGTCGGCCTCGGACAGCGCGCGCCTGCCCACCGGCAGGTCCGCTCCCGGCAGGGGACGCCGGAAGTAGGCGCTGTCCGCGTCGAACGCCGCGCGTTCCAGCAGTTGTGTCCAGCGCCGGAACGACGTGCCCGACCGGGGCAGTTCGGCCGGTTCGCCCGAGGTGAGCTGCCGCCACGCCGTGGCCAGGTCCTCCATCAGGACCCGCCAGGACACGCCGTCGATCACCACGTGGTGGACGACCACGACCAGCTGCCGTGCCGCACGGCGCCAGACGGCGCGCAGCATCACGCCGCGCACCGGGTCGAGCCCGTCGGTGGCGTGCGCGACGCATTCGTCGAGCGGACCGTCGCGGTGCTCCCACAGCGCGACGGCGTGGTCCGCCTCGGGGATGTCGAAGCCCCAGCGGTCGCCGCGCACCAGCCTGGCACGCAGCATGTCGTGCCGGCGGACCACGGCGCTCAGTATCTCGTCCAGGGCGTCGGCGGTCAGGTCCGCCGGGGTGTTCAGCACCACCGACTGCACGAAGCCGTCGATGGCGTCGGTGGTCTCGCCGAGCCACTGCACGATGGGCGCCCCCGCCACGGGGCCCGTCGCGACATCGCGGTGGTCCACCGTGGAGACGTCCTCCCGGCTCGCCACCGCCGCCAGCGCTCCCACGGTGCTGTGGGTGAAGATCTGCCGTGCGGTGACGTGGAGCCCCGCGTCCCGCAGCGCGCTCAGTAGCGAGATCGCCAGGATGCTGTCGCCGCCGAGCCGGAAGAAGTCCTGGTCGACACCGACCTCGTCCAGGTGCAGCAGCGTCGCGACCGCCGAGCACACGGTGCGCTCGTTGTCGGTGGCCGGCGGTACGAACGAGCCCGTCCCGACCACGGGCTCCGGAAGCGCGCGCCGGTCGAGCTTGCCGTTGGCGGTGAGCGGGAACCGGGTCAGCACGACGACGTGGGCGGGCACCATGTACTCCACCATGTGCTCGTCGGCCCAGGCCTTGACCTCCTCCGCCCGCAGGTCCTCGTGCCCGGCGGCCGGGATCACGTACCCGACCAGGTAGGTGCCGCCCGCGGCGTTCTTCTTGGCGACGACGCAGGTGTGCCGTACCGCGGGGTGCTCGGCGAGACCGACCTCGACGTCCTCGGTCTCCAGCCGCATGCCGCGGATCTTGATCTGGTTGTCGGCGCGGCCGAGGAAGTCGAGCGAGCCGTCCGGGGTGTACCGCGCGAGGTCACCGGTCCGGTACAGCCGGGACCCGTCCCCGGCGAACGGGTTGGCCACGAACCGGGACGCCGTCAGGCCGGGCGCGCCCACGTACCCGCGTCCCAGGAGGAAGCCCCCCACGTACAGCTCGCCGCCGACGCCGACCGGGACCGGGCGCAGCTCGTCGTCCAGCACGTACAGCTGGGTGTTGGGGTTGGCCTTGCCGATCGACGTCGACAGGCGTTCCGCCGCGCCCCGGTAGATGACGTGCGAGACCCCGATCGTCGTCTCGGCGGGGCCGTAGCCGTGGTACATCGGGATGTCGAGCCGGGTGCGGAACCGCTCGTACAGCTCCGGGGTCAGTACCTCGCCGCCGCACCACACGTGCCGCAGGCTGTCCAGCCGACCCGAGTCGCCCGCGATCTCCAGCAGCACGTCCAGCATGGACGACACCAGGTAGGTGAAGGTGACGCGCTGCTCGGCGATCACGCTCAGCAGGTGGTGCGGGTCGCGTTCGCCGCCGGGCCGCAGGACCACGAGCCGCGCACCGGACACCAGTGGCAGGAAGATCTCGTTGACGGAGATGTCGAAGGACAGCGGCGCCTTGAACAGGGACGCGTCGTCGTGGCCGAAGCCCAGGATCTCGTGGACCTGCCACAGCAGGCGTTCGCTGATCGCCTCGTGCCGGATCATCGCGCCCTTGGGCCGTCCGGTGGAGCCGGAGGTGAAGATCACGTATGCCAGGGCGTCGCCGGGGACGGTGACGCCCGTGTCCTCGGTGGGGTGGGTACCGAGCCGCCAGTCACCGAGGTCGACGGCCACGGATTCCGGTTCGCCCGCGGGGTGTTCGCCCGACGCGTTGAGCTGGACCACGACCCGGGCGTCCTCGATGACGACGGCCCTGCGCTCGGCGGGCCAGTGCGGATCGAGCGGCACGAACGCGCATCCGGCCTGGAGGACGCCGAGCAGCCCGATCACCATGTCGGCGGAGCGCTCCAGGGAGATGCCGACGACGCGTTCGGCGGTGAGCCCGCGGTCGAGCAGATGGTGAGCCAACTGGCTGGAGTAGGACGCGACTTGGCGGTAGGTCAGTGTGCGGAGCTCGTCGACGACGGCGATGGCGTCCGGCCTGGTCCGCGCCTGCTCGCGGAACATCTCCACCAGGGTCGGGCGGACCCGTTCGGCCCCGGTGTCGTTCCACCCGGCCAGCTCTTCCCGCCGCGCCGCCGCACTGGACGGTTCGATGGTGCCGACGGGCCGGTCCGGGAAGTCGGCGAGGTCGTCCAAGGCGAGCTGCGCGTCGTCCAGCGGGACGCCTTCCGGTACGGAGATGCTCCGGCCGTCCGCGCCGACCTGCCAACCTCCGCTGTCGCTGCCTCCGTTGTCGACCCACCCGAGGAGGTCGGCGAACAGGGTGCCGGGGGCGAGGTCGATGCCGTCGGGACTCCGGCCCGTCGCCCAGTACGACAGCCCGAGGGCGCATGCTTCGGCGATGGCCCGGTCGGGGAAGTCGCCGATGCGCCGGCGTATGTCGGTCAGGTGCCTGGGAGAAAGCAGTACGTGACGAGCGCTCGGTTGCATCATCGAAGACTCAACGCCCCTTCCAAGGAATGAAGGCAGGCTAACCTGACTTAGGCTTACCTAACTACCCTCTCGCCAGGCCTGCCACAGCCGCGCGTACCGCCCGCCCAGAGCCACCAACTCCTCGTGGGTTCCCTGCTCGACGACGCGACCCGCCTCCAGCACCGCGATCCGGTCCGCCGCCATCGCCTGGGTCAGCCGGTGCGCCACGAACAAGGTGGTCCGGCCCGAGCACGCGGCCAGCACGGCCCGCTCCAGCTCGGCGGCGCCCTCGCTGCCGGCCTCGGCGGTCGACTCGTCGAGCACCACCACCGGGGAGCGGGCCAACACCAGCCGGGCCAGGGCGATCTGGGTGACCTTGGTGGCGTCGAGGCGCTCGCCCCCTTCGCCCACCATGGTGTTCAGCCCCTCGGGCAGCCCGTCGACCCATCCGTCGGCGCCGACCGCGCGCAAAGCGTCCAGGAGTTCGGCGTCGGTCGCCTCCGGCGCGGCCAGCCGCAGGTCGTCGGCGAGGGCACCGGAGAACACGTGCGTCTCCTGCGTCAGGATGCTCACCAGGGCCCGCGCCCCGGCCTCGTCCACCGTGGCGAGATCGGTCGACCCGACGCGTACCGACCCGGACTGCGGGGTCCCGATGCCCGCGATCAGCGCGGCCAGGGTCGACTTGCCCGCCCCCGTCGCCCCCACCAGCGCGAGCGAACCACCGGCCGGGATGGCCAGGTCGACGTCCCGCAGGACCGGCTCCCCGGCGCCCGGGTAACGGAACGTCAGCCCCTCCACCGCCACCGGGTACGGCGCGGCACGGGCCGGGCTGACGGACGCGTCGCCCACCAGCCGGTCCTCCGCGTCCTCACCCAGCACCCCGACCAGCCGGGTCAGGCTCGCACCCGACTTCTGGGCCTCGTCGAAGGTGAACATGATGGCGCCCAGCGGGGTGAACAGCCGGTGGAACAGCAGCGGGGCCGCCGACACCTCGCCCAGGCCGGCGGCGCCGGTCTCCAGGAGGGCGTACCCCACCACGATGATCAGGGTCAGCCCGATGAACTCGGCGCGGTTCTCCCGGCCGACGAACCGGCCGAAGAACCGGAACACCTCGATGCCGAGGTCGCGCACCCGCCTCGACTCATGGGTGACCTTCTCGCGGAAGGCGTCCTCGAGTCGGTACGCCCGGACCGTGTCGATCCCGTTCAGACCGCTGATCAGGGCCTGCGCGCGGTCGGCCTGGGCCACCCGCTGCCGCTGGTAGAGCGGGGCGGACCGGGGGAGGTACCAGCGCAGGGCCAGCTCGTACGCCGGCAGCGCGCCGGCGCCCGCCAGACCGAGCCGCCAGTCCAGTCCGAACATGCCGATCGTGGCGATGGCGACCAGTACTCCCGCCGAGAACACGGTGGGGACGGCGGTCCGGATGCCCTTGGACAGCACGGCCACGTCGTCACCGACCCGGGACAGCACGTCCCCCCGGCCGACCTGCTCGACGCGCGCGCTCGGCATCCCGAGCACCGCCCGGACGGCGCTTTCCCTCAGCCGCGCCAGCAGATCCGCGCCGAGCCGTCCGATCAGGTAGGCCGACGCCGCGGTGGCCGCCGCGCCGAGCAGCGCGGCGGCCACCATCAGGGCACCGATCGTGACCAGGACCGACGGCGACTCGCCCACGAGCACCGCGTCGACCACCCGGCCCAGCAGGAGCACCGGGAGTACCTGGAGCGCCGCGCCGGCCACCGTGGTGAGCGCGGTGGCCGCCGTCAGCCACGGCACCTCACGGCAGTGCGCCGCGACCCATCGCACGGCCTCGCGTCCGGTCGCCGTGCGCAGGGTCGCGGGCGCGACGCGCGTGTCGGTGCCGCTCACCCCTACTCGACCGACTTGACGAGCTCGTCGATCGCGTACGGCATGGACAGCAGGGTGCCCTGGGAGATGGCCGCGCCGACCGCCGGTCCCTCGCTGTCCAACAGGTAGGACACCGCGCCGTTCTTGACGGCATCCAGGTTGGTGAACAGCTTGAACTTCTTCAGGGCGTCCTGGTCCGCCTTGTCGTTGATGACGAAGATGCGGTCGACGTCGACCAGGTCGAGGCGCTCGGGAGAGAGCGTGGTGTAGAAGTTGCCGTCCGCGACCTTGTCGATCTCGGTCTGGTAGGTGAAGCCGATGCCCGTCACCAGCCGTCCGCGCACGTCGGTGGAGGTGAACGGTGCCACCGAGTCCTTGTACCAGGACAGCACGACGGCGGTCCGCCCCCCGAGCTCGGGGTGTCCCTTCTTGGCGGCGTCGAGCTTGCCCTGGATGTCCGCCACCATCTTCTCGCCCTCCTCGGCCTTGCCGAGTGCCTTGGCGATGTGGAGCGCGTTGTCCTGCCACGGAGCGCTGAACGGCTCCTTCTCCGCCTTGGTGCGACCCACCGTCGGGGCGATCCTGGAGAGCTTGTCGTAGGCGGCCCGGTCGATCTCGGAGTAGACCGCGATGATCAGGTCGGGCCGCAGAGCGGCGATCTTCTCGTAGTTGGGGCCGGAGTCACCGTTCTTCATGATGACCTCGGGCCGGGTGTCGCCCCACTTCTCCTTCACCCAGGGCCACTGGGTGTTGACGTCGGGGGTCTTTCCCGCCGGATTCGGGTACTGGTCGACCATGCCGACCGGCTTGATGCCGAACGCCAGGATGGTCTGGTCGTCGGTGTAGCCGACGGAGACGACCCGCTGGGGAGCCTCGGCGACCTTCGTCGTCCCGAACGCGTGCTCCACGGTGACCGGGAAGGCGCCGGAGCCGGCGGTCGAGGTGCCGTCGCTCGACTTGTCCGCCGAGTCGGACGAGTCGGAACCGCATCCTGCGAGGAGGCCGAGGCCGAGTGCCGCGGCGGACAGTGCGGCCGCCAGCCGCCGCCAGGGCTTCGTACGCGTCGTTCTTGGGAGGAGCATCCGGCAATCCCTTGCTGTCGCGCTGTCGACTGCGCCCCCGTATCAAGGGCGGCAAACCTTAACTCGATCGAATGAGGTAAGCCTAGCCTAACTCTCACAACTCGGCGTGGTTCCAGTCGAGTTGGGCGTGTGTGCGTCCGATCGGCACGATGAGCGGGCGCCGGCCCACCGGGTCTTCGATCACCCGTGCGCGCAGTCCGAACGCCTCGTCCAGCAACTCGGCGGTGATCACGTCACGCGGGTGCCCCTGCGCCAGGACCGCCCCCTGCCGCATCACGACGAGGTGGTCGCTGTAGCGCGTGGCCAGGTTGAGGTCGTGCAGCACCATGACCACGGTGCACCCCGACTCGTGCAGGTCGTCGACCAGGTCGAGCACGTCGATCGCGTGCGCCAGGTCCAGGTAGGTGGTCGGTTCGTCCAGCAGCAGCAGGTCGGTGCCCTGGGCGAGGGTCATCGAGATCCAGACGCGCTGACGCTGGCCGCCGGACAGCGCGTCGACCGGGCGGTCGGCCAGGTCGGACACGCCGGTCATGGCCAGGGCGCGTTCCACGACGGCGGCGTCGTCCGACGACCACTGCCGCAGCCAGCTCTGGTGCGGATGGCGGCCCCTGGCGACCAGGTCGGACACCGTCAGGCCTTCCGGCGCCACCGGCGCCTGGGGCAGCAGACCGAGCTTCTTCGCCACGTCCCTGGTCCTGAGCCCGGCGATGTCCTCGCCGTCCAGGACCACCGTCCCCTTGTTCGGCTTCAGCAGCCGCGACAGCGTGCGCAGCAGGGTCGACTTCCCGCAGCCGTTGGGGCCGATGATCGTCGTGATCAACCCGGGTGGGATCGCCACGTCGAGATCGTCGATGACGGTCCGGGCGCCGTACCCGACCGTGACGCCCTCGGCTGCCAGCCGTGAGGGGACGTCAACTCCCCGCTCCGCGGCGGTGACGGACTGAACGCTCACAAGGCCCCCTTGGTTAGGCATGCGTTGCTTTTGTACCAGTTATCTACGGTTCGCCCGCACCAGCAGATGGATGAGGAACGGGCCGCCGATCGCGGCGGTGACCACACCGACCGGGAGAGAGACCGGCAGAGCCGTGCGCGCGATCAGGTCCGCGCCGATCAGCAGCAGCGCTCCCACCAGGCCCGAGGCCGGCAACGGCGGCGTCGGGCACCTGGCCAGTCGCATCGCCACCTGCGGCGCCACCAGCGCGACGAAGGGGACCGGACCCGCCGCGCTCACCGCCACGCCGGCCAGCAGGACCGCGCACAGCAGCAGGACCGCCCGCACCATCGCGTACCGCACGCCCAGGCCCGCGGCGATCTCGTCGCCGAAGTGCAACGGCCGGAACTGGAACGCGAGGCACGACACGACGACCAGGAGGACGAGCGTGCCCCAGAACGCCACCCAGACCTCGTCCCACGAGCGGTTGTCCAGGGAGCCCACCAACCACGCCTGGGCCCGGGCCACGTCCCTGATGTCGGCCCTGACCAGCAGCCAGGTCGTGATCGCCTCCATCACGGCGCTCACCGAGATGCCGATGAGGATGAGCCGGAATCCGTCGATCCCGCGCCGCCACGCCAGGAAGTACACCAGCAGCCCGGTGCCGAGACCGCCCGCGAGCGCGGCCGCGGACAGGCCCACGGTGTCCATGACGGCCGCGGCGGTGCCGCCCGTCACCGTCACCAGGAACACCGCGACCGTACCGGCGCCGCTGGTGATCCCCAGAATGTCCGGGCTGGCCAGCGGATTGCGCGCGACGGACTGCGTGATCGCCCCGGACACCCCGAGCGCGAGGCCCACGACGAGCCCGGCGAGAGCACGCGGCATCCGCAGATCCATGATCACGAACTCGTCGACCCGCTCGCCCCGGCCGAGGATCGTGGCGACCACCCGGGGCAGGCCGATGGGGAAGTCCCCGACGCCGATGGAGAGGCAGAACACCAGGAAGGTCGCCGCCGCCAGCAGCAGCGTGACGGACACGAGCCAGGGCCGCCAGACGAACGACACGCGCCCCATCCGCACGCCCGGCGCCACCGATGGCTTCGTCGCCGCCCCGTCCGACGTCACGCGCACCCCGTTCATGCGTTCCTGAACTTTCCGCGCCACACCAGCGCCGCGAAGAACGGGGCGCCGAGGAGCGCGACGACGACACCCGCGTCCAACTCGCCCGGCCGCACCACCAGACGCCCCACGATGTCGCAGACCAGCAGCACGACAGCGCCGAGCAGACCCGCGTACGGCACCAGCCAGCGGTAGTCCGGCCCGGTGAGATACCGGGCCACGTGGGCCACCATGAGCCCGAGGAAGGCGATGGGACCGCACGCCGCCGTCGCCGCGCCCGCCAGCAACGTGATGGCCAGGACGCCGACGGTCCGGCTCAGCGCGATGTTCACGCCCAGCCCCCGCGCCACATCGTCGCCCAGGTTGAGCAGGTTGACGGCGGGCAGCGTGGTCAGTGCCAGCACCAACCCGACGGCGACGAACACGGCCACCGGCCGGATGACGTCGAAGCCGACGCCGGCCACGGAGCCCGCGTTCCAGAACCGCAGCGCGTCCATGGACGCCTGGTCCGACAGCGCGACCGCCGTGGTCATCGCCGCGAGGAACACGGTGACCCCCTGCCCGGCCAGTGCGAGCGTCAAGGGGTTGCCGGCCCCCCGGCCGATGCTCGCCAGTCCGAAGACCACGACACCCGCGACCGCCGCACCCAGGAAGGCGAACCAGACGTACTGGAAGGGGTCCGCGAAGCCGAACAGGGCGATCGCCGACACCATGGCGAAGGAGGCGCCGGAGTTCACCCCCAGCAGGCCCGTGTCGGCGATCGGGTTGCGCGTGTGCCCCTGGATCAGTGCCCCGCCGACCCCGAGGGCGACACCCGCCACGATCGCGAGCACCGTCCGGGGCACCCGCACGGTCCGCACGATGAGCCTGATCTCGGTGAGCCGCTGGTCGGTGTCCGGCGCCGCGAACAACCCGTGCCACACCTCGGCGGGACTCAGGGCGCGCGCACCGACGGCCAGCGACGCCGCCGCCGCGGTCACGAGAATCGCCACCAGCACGCCCAGCCCCACAACCCGCCGACGGCGGGCCTGAGTTGTGCTCCTGAGCGCGGGGTGCTCCACCGCAGTCGTGGCCATGGCGACCTACACTAACGGGTGGTGCTGCCGGTTCCGTCGGCAACCGTCCGGACCTCGTCGGAAGCGGACTTGAGGCCCCGGTCGACCAGCGACTCCAGGATCTCGCCGACCCTGACGGCGGTGTTGGACAGCAGCGACGACGTGATGCCGTGCGTGTGCTCCGTGCCGCCCTGCAGATAGATGCCGCAGCGCAGGTCCGGGTCCGTCACGATGCGGTAGTCACGCTCGACGCGGACCCGGCCCTCGTCGTCACGCGGGCAGCGGTCCGCGACCTCGCCGAGCAGGCCGAGGGGGTCGGCCGGGCTGTAACCGGTGGCGAAGACCACGACGTCCGCGTCCAGGAGAGTCTCCTCGCCGGTGACGAGGGACGTGACGGTGGTGCGGACCTTGTCCGGCATCACCTCGACACCGGTGAGCCGGGACACGTTGAGGAAGCGCAGCCGCTCGGTGCCGAGGACCTTCTCCCGGTACGTCTGCCGGTACAGGTCGTCGATCAGGTCGATGTCCACCACGGAGTAGTTGGTGTTGCCGTGGTAGTCCATCAGCCGGCGTTTGACGTTGCCGGGCGCGGCGAAGTACTCGTCGACCGCCGCGGGGTCGAAGATCCGGTTGGCGAAGCCGCTGTCGTCGGCGGGGCTGTACCCGTAGCGGGCGAAGACCGCGCAGACCTCGGCCTCGGGGAAGCGTCGGTGCAGGTAGGCGACGTTCTCGGCAGCGCTCTGACCGGCGCCGACGACGACGAACCGAGAGGGCGATGCGCCTTCCAACCCGTCGACCTTCGCGAGGAGTTCGGAGTTGTGCCAGACGCGGTCGCCGCGCTCGACACCCTGCGGCACGAGGGGGCGCAGTCCGGTGCCGATGACGAGGTTGCGGGCCCGGTGGACCTCCAGTCCCTCCCCCGAACGGACCGTCACTTCCAGGTACTCGACGACTCCGCCCTCGTCGAGGACGGGCGCGACGCCGACGACCTCGTGACCGTAGGAGACCATGTCGTCGACCTGGGCCGCGGCCCACTCGAAGTAGTCGTGGAACTCCACCCGCAGCGGGAAGAGGTTCTTGTGGTTGATGAAGTCGATCAGCCGCCCCTTGCTCTTCAGGTAGCAGAGAAAGCTGAACTCGCTGGCCGGGTTCCGGAGCGTCACCAGGTCCTTGAGGAAGGAGACCTGCATGGTCGCGTCGTCGATCAGCATGCCGCGGTGCCAGCCGAAGCGGGGCTGCTGCTCGAAGAAGTGAGCGGTGACCGCTTCCTGCCTGCCGGCGCGTGCGTTGTGCTCACTGAGCGCGATCGCCATGGCCACGTTGGACGGTCCGAAGCCGATGCCAATGAGATCGTGGACCAGCGTTGCGTCACCAGGAAGAACCTGTGACATGTCACTCCCATCGTGCGGAACAGTTGCCTGTCGGCGTGGGGGAACGCGTGATCGGGCATGCCGACGAAGCGGCCTACCGAAACTTAGGTGAGCCTAAGCTAAGGCCCCCGGGCTGTCGATAGGGCGAACCGGACGGGCGAGTATCGGACGTTCCCCAACTGATCTGTCCTGCAAGGGCGTTGCGAACTAAGGTAAGGCTTGCTTTACTTCCCGGGTCGGTCGGTCCCCTGCCCCGAGGAGGAACCCCATGCGGGTCGTCATGTTCGGTTACCAGACCTGGGGGCACCGCACCCTGCAAGCCCTCCTGGACTCCGAACACGACGTGGTCCTGGTCGTGACGCACCCCAGGAGCGAGCACGCGTACGAGAAGATCTGGAGCGAGTCCGTCGCCGACCTCGCCGAAGAGCACGGCGTCCCGGTGCTGATCCGCAACCGCCCGGACGACGACGAGCTGTTCCAGCGCCTGGTGGACGCCGACCCGGACATCATCGTGGCCAACAACTGGCGGACGTGGATCCCCCCGCGGATCTTCGGCCTCCCCCGTCGCGGCACGCTCAACGTGCACGACTCGCTGCTGCCGAAGTACGCCGGCTTCTCCCCGCTGATCTGGGCCCTGATCAACGGGGAGTCCGAAGTGGGCGTCACCGCGCACATGATGAACGACGAGCTCGACGCCGGCGACATCGTGCGTCAGGAGGCGGTGCCGGTCGGACCGACGGACACCGCCACCGACCTCTTCCACAAGACCGTCGACCTCATCGCCCCGGTCACCATCGGCGCGCTGGCCCTCATCGCCGCCGGGCAGACGGAGTTCACCAAGCAGGACCGGTCCCGGGCGAGCTTCTTCCACAAACGGTCCGTCGAGGACATCCGCATCGACTGGAGCTGGCCGGCCGAGGATCTGGAGCGTCTGGTCCGGGCCCAGTCCGAGCCGTACCCCAGCGCCTTCACCTTCCACAAGGGCAGGCGCCTCGAGGTCCTCGCCGCCGTGGTGTCCCGCGGCCGCTACGGTGGTACGCCCGGCCGTGTCTTCTACCGCGAGGGCGAGGGCGTGGTGATCGTCGCCGGGGCCGACGCGCGCACCGGCCGCAACCACGGGCTGGCCCTCACACGCGTACGGACCGAGGACGGGCGTGAGCTGTCCGCCACGGAGTACTTCACCTCCATGGGCGGCTATCTGACCAGCCACCCCTGACGGACTGCGGATCAGCCCGCGTCGGGCAGCGCCCCCGGGTAGCCGTCCTGGTCCGCCTTGCTCCGCGCCCGGCTCACCGGGAAGAGGCTCCGGCTCGTGTGTATCCCCCGTGGTTGCGAGCGTGCGGAGTCCCGGCGGGCAGTTGGTCCTGCCCGCCGGGGTTCTCACGTCGCGGTAGCGATGGCCGCGGGCGTCACTTCAGGTAGGCGCCCGCGGTACCGATCCTGCCGGGTCCGTCGAGGACGTAGACGCGCATGTTGCCCTTGCCGGGTGCGGCGACGGTGAGCCTGCCGTCGGTGACGGTCCGGATGTCGCCCGTCACGGCATCCTTGTAGGTGCCGTTCGGGATGCCGGTGTAGGTGGCACCGTCGGTGACCGTGACCAGGGCGAAGCTGTCCGTGCCGGCACTGGTGTAGCGGCGCTTGAACGCCATGCCGCCGCTGATGCCCTCGGTGGAGTACTGGCCCATCTGGAGAGCCGGGACCGCGCGGCGGATCTCGTTGAGTCGCTGGACGTGCTTGACCAGCGGCTGGGAGAGGGTGTTGGCGACCTCGCCCGTGGCGGAGTCGACCTTGCCGAACTCCGATGCCCTGACATCGCCCTGGAGGTGGTCGCCGTAGTAGGCGCGACCGGTGGTCGCCAGCGGGCAGGTGGGGCCGCAGTCGATCTTCTTGCCCTTCTGGAACTCGATCTCGGAGCCGTAGTAGAGCGTGGGGATGCCGCGGAAGGTCCACATCAGCGACATGTTCTCCGCCCAGGCGTCGGTTCCGCCCGAGTAGCGTTCACTGGACTTGTTGGGGCCGTAGTCGTGACTGTCGACGTAGACGACGTTGTACGTGGCGTCGTTGTAGCTGTCGTCGGAGTCCTTGCCGTTGGAGAACGCGTTGTGCGCGTCACCGAAGTTCATGTGCATGCGCATGTCGATGACGTTCATGCCGGAGAACCTGCTGTGATCCGGGGCGTGGTAGCTGTTCCCGTTCAGGAAGGCGTTGGTCGAGGTGGGCTGGTTGCCGGTGCCCTGCTGCTGCTCGTAGTCGTACATCTCCAGGGCGGCCTTGGCGTCGTCGGCGGCGTACTCCTTGCGTTCCTTCCAGGTGAAGAACTGCGCGGAGTGGTTGACCGAGCCGCGGTTCCACTTGTCGTTGACGAAGGCGGCGACCTCGCCGAAGACGAAGAAGTTCTTCGCGGCCTCGGCACCGTGCTGCTGCGTGACGCGCTCCTGGACGGCGGGGAGGAAACGCCGGTTCCACGTGGTCCGCGGGACGTGCACGGCCGTGTCGACGCGGAAGCCGTCGACGCCCATGTCGATGTACTTGTTGTACGCGCCGATCAGGTAGTTCTGGACGGGCGCGCTCTCGGTGTCGAAGTCGGCGAGGTCGTCGTGCAGCCAGCAGGAGCGGGAGTCCTCGCCCTCCCAGTTCCCGATCCAGCACTGGTGGTAGAACGCCTTGGGGAACATGCCGGAGGTGGGGGACGGCCACTGGCAGTTGTAGATCCTGTAGCCCTCGGGCGAGGTGTACTGGGTGGGTTTGCCCCAGTCGACGCAGGTGTTGCCGGTCGGTTCGGCCGTCGACCACAGGTCGCCGTTGTAGTACGACTTCCCGGACTTGGGCTCCACGGTCAGTCCGTCGTACTCGAAGGAGGAGTTCGGCTCGTCGTAGAACCAGCTCCACTGGCTGTCGCGGACGCCGTACGTCTTCGGGGTGAACAGGCCCTTGGCGCCCCAGCGGGAGGAATGGTTGTAGACGACGTCCTGGTAGATCTTCATGCCCTTGGCGTGGGCCGCGTTGATCAGGTCCTGGTACGAGGCGCCGGCCGACTCGAGGCGGGCGTCGACCTTGTAGAAGTCGTACCCGTGGTAGCCGTGGTAGTCGTAGTCCGAGCGGTTCAGCACCACCGGGGTGACCCAGACGGCGGAGAAGCCGAGGCCCTTGATGTAGTCCAGTTTCTGGATCAGTCCCTTGAAGTCGCCGCGGAACATCGGATCGTTGTTGGCGGCGTTGCCGGACTTCACGTGCTGGCTGCCGCCGCGGTTGTTGGAACTGTCGCCGTCGTGGAAGCGGGCGGTCAGGACGAAGTAGATCGGGTCCTTGCGCGGGTCGGTGCCCAGCGGCTTCCCGGGCGCGGGAGCCGGGGGCTTCTCGCCCGTGGTGGCGGTCGCGGCTGCGGAGGCGGCGGAGACGTTCCCGGCCGCGTCCACGGCCTTCACCGTGTAGGTGTACGTGGTCCTCTCCTCCAGGTTCGCGTCGGAGAGGACGGTGGAGCCGACGTCGGTCACGAGCGTGCCCCTGGTGCCGCCGGTACGGGTCACCTGGTACTTGGCCACCCCCTTGTCGTCGGTGGACGGCTCCCAGGTCAGCACGACGGACACGCCATCGACCTTCGCGGTGACCTGTGACGGGACGCTCGGCGCCTGTGTGTCGGGCACCTCGCCGGCACACGGATCGCCGGCGTTGCCGGTGACGGTGTTGTTCTTGACGGTGGACAGACCGGTGCCGATCGTGTAATCGGCTCCCCGGTTGTTGTCCCAGACGCCGTTGCCGTTGTTGAAGGCCGCCTTCAGCGTGGTGGCCGCCCCGAGGTCGACCTCACGCTTCCACCAGCCCGCGCACGCCGGCCGCATGCCGACGCCCGGCACGGCCGTCCAGGAACCGCCCGCGGGCTGGTAGTGGATGTTGGCCGTCGTCCAGCCCAGGGCTTCGGTGGAGTAGTAGACCGTTGCCTTGCCGCCGTCCCCCGGCGTGGGGCTGGGAGTCGGGTCCGGATCGCCGCCACCCGCGCAGGGGTCGGAGTGGGCGACGACGCCGTCCTTGACGGTGATGTCGCCCGTGCCGAGGTCGTAGTTCTTGCCGGCGTTGTTGTCCCACGTGCCGGATCCGTTGTTGAACGTCGCCTGCAGGCCCTCGGCCGTGCCCAGATCGACGGTCTTCCTGACCCAGTCGGTACAGGCGGCCTCCATCTGCACGCCGGGCACGCTGGTCCAGGAACCACCGTCCGGCGCGTAGTGCAGGTTGTACGCCGCCCAGTTCTTCGTCTTCGTGTAGTAGAAGACGGTCGCGGTGGTTGCGGAGGCAGCCGCGGGCTCCGGCGTGATGCCGGTACTGCCGGGAAGTGCCGTGAGCAGGCCGAGTACGCCTGTCGCGGCCGTGAAGGCCGCCAGTGGTCTCAGCAGCCGGCGTGGGGTGGGTTTCATTCGGGTCTCCAGAGAGGGCCACGGCCGCGAAGCCATGGCGTTCAGCGGCGATGACGGTCAAGGGAGCAGGTGCGAGGCACCGGTGGCGTCCCGCCGACAACGTGACGCGCCTCGAGGTCCAGCGCACGGGGAGCTGTCCGACCGAAAGAACAGCCGGTATCTTTCTGCAAGTCCTTGCGGTGGGGAAGTTACCGGGACATGACAGGTCCGTAAAGGGGGTGGGCCGGAAACCGCACGGATCGGTGACCGCGCAGGTTCGGAAGGGTGTGCCGGGCCTGGCGTCGACACCGCGAGGCCCGGCGAGTGCGTCGGGGCGTCAGACGCCGGCCGCGGAGCGGGGCTCGCGCCGCATGGCCCACAGCGCGGGTCCGCCGCCCGGCAGTCGGAACTCCTCGCGCACGGTGAAGCCGAAGTGCTCGTACAGGGGGACGTTGGACGGTTTGGACGACTCCAGACAGACGGGCAGTCCCGCCGCGTCGGCCTTGGCCAGCCCCGAGCGCAGTAGGGCGGCACCGTGTCCCCCGCCCTGTGCGGCCGGGTCGGCGCCGATCACGGCGAGGTACCAGTGGGGTTCCCGCGGTGTGTGCTCTGCCGCCGCCTCGACGGCGTCGCGGAACAGCGGAGCCCGGTCGCCGAGGATGTCCTGAAGCTCCCGGATGGTCTCCGCGTCGGGAACCGCCTGGGCCTGCCCCTCCGGCGCCACCCAGAAGGCCGCCGCCGCGTCGGTGCGTTCGCACACCCCGTGGTGGGCGTACTGCCGGGTGAAGAGCGTGGTGAAGTACCGGCCCAACGCGGCCTGGCGAGAGGAGTCGTGGGGGAAGAACCAGCGCATCATCGGGTCATCGCCGAAGGCCCGGGCGAGGGCGCGGCTGACCGGCGCCGCGTCGTCGACCGTTGCCGCCTTCGGGGTGTTGTTCATCGACATACGGGCCATTGTGGATCATTGATGATCTTCGATTCCCGGACGGTCGGCCCCCCGCCTCCTCCCCCACCCGCATGACCTCCTTCCAGGCCCTCGTCCAGCGCTAAGGCGTCGGCCCGGCCGCGTCGTTGGCGCAGCGGAAGCCGAGGTTGCCGGAGGAGGACTCCGGCGTGTTGGAGGAGCGGGCGGCGACCCGGTAGCGGTTGCAGTAGGAGTCGTGGCACAGGTAGGAACCGCCGCGCACGACCCGCGCGGTCCCGGTGTCCGGGCCCTGCGGGTCCGCCGGCGGGGCCTCGGCGTAGTACGAGGGCGAGAACCAGTCGGAACACCACTCCCACACGTTGCCGGCGGTGTTCCACAGGCCGAAGCCGTTGGGGCGGTAGGACTTGACCGGGGCGGTGGTCAGGTGGCCGTCCTCGGCCGTGTTGTCGTGCGGAAAGCGTCCCTGCCAGATGTTGCAGCGCCACCGGCCGCCGGGGGTGAGGTCGTCGCCCCAGGCGTAGCGGCGGCCGGCCAGGCCACCGCGTGCGGCGTACTCCCACTCGGCCTCGGTGGGCAGCCGCTTGCCGGCCCACCGGCCGTAGGCGGTGGCGTCGTTCCAGGAGACGTGGACGACGGGATGGTTCTGCCGACCGGTGATGTCGGACAGGGCGCCCTCGGGGCGGCGCCAGTGGGCCCCCCGGACGTTGATCCACCAGGGAGCTCCGGCGGCGGCGCCGAGGAGGTCGGCGGACGGGGCGGCGACCGCGAGGTGGAAGACCGCCGACGAACCGTGGCGTTCGGCGTCGGTCACATGGCCGGTGGCCTTGACGAAGGCGGCGAACTGGGCGTTGGTGACGGCGGTCTCGTCGATGTGGAAGGGCGCCAGGCGTACCGTGTGGACGGGTGTCTCGCCGTCGGCGCGGTACCCCTCGTCGAAGGCGTCCCCCATCGCGAACTCACCGCCCGGCAGGCGCACCTGTCCCCGCAGCGAACGGGTGCGCCCGGAGCGACCGGGCACGGGTGGTGCCGCGGGAGGGGACACCGCGACGTGGGCCGGGATGCAGCAGGGGCGGTGAGCGCGGGTCATGGGTCCTCGGAATCGGTCACTGGGCCTGGTAGGTGGACTCGTCGAGCCCGCTCAGGGTCGGGTCGTGTCCCACCTCGCCGACGTCGTACATCGACGTCATCCAGTGGTAGAAGTTGTCGCCGCGCTCGCGCAGCACGTCGTACAGGCGGCGCATCATCCGGGTGCGGACCTCCGCCCGCTCCGGATGGGCGTAGACGTTCTGCAGTTCGTCCGGGTCGGTGTGCAGGTCGTAGAGCTCGTTGACGGAGTCGGGGTTGACGACGAGTTTGTACCGGTCCTCGCGCAGCATGCGTTGCGGGTACGGGAAGTGGTGGCCGTGGAACTCGCAGACGATGTCGTCGTCCCAGTCCACCGTCTCGCCGCGCACCAGGGGCAGGAGGCTGCGCGAGTCGACCGCGGGCTTCGGGTCGATGCCCGCCAGTTCCAGGATGGTCGCGGTGCAGTCGAGCAGGCTGACGAACTCGCGGCGCACGACGCCGGGAGGCGCGTTCGGGACGCGGAGCAGGCCGGGCGTGCGGTAGATGTCCTCGTACATCGCCGGGCCCTTGTCGTGCAGCCGGTGGGAACCGGTGAACTCCCCGTGGTCGCAGGTGAAGAACACCGCGGTGTCGTCCACCAGTCCGAGCCGCTGCATGGCCTCCATGACCCGGCCGATCTGCAGGTCGATCAGGGCCACATAGCCCCAGTAGACGGCGATGAGCTTGCGGGTCGTCTCGATCGGCATGGTGTCGAAGGTCCAGTGCGCGCTGTAGTTGCGCTGGACCGGGGGCTTGCCCTCGAAGGTCTCGGCCACGGACCGCGGCAGCTCCACGTCCGCAGGGTCGACCAGGTCGAAGTACTCGTCGGGCAGGATGTACGGCAGGTGCGGCCCGAAGAAGTGCAGCGCGAGGAAGAAGGGTTGCCCTCGCTCGCGGGAGTCCGCCGCGTACCGTTCGAGCTGCTCTATGGCGCGGGTGGCCAGATAGTGCTCGAAGGTGGCCTCGACCGGTTGGTGCAGCCGGGCGGCGAGCAGGTTGCCGGGGCCGCCGTTGGGCAGGATACCCCGGACGCGGTCGCTGATCGCGTACGGCGGCAGATCGCGCTCGGCGAGGTAGGCGAGGTAGTCCGGGTGGTCCACGGGGTTGTGCCAGCCGGGCAGTTCGGGTCCGTCGAAGCCGTAGTCGGCCGCCGTGCGGCGGTTGCCGGCGTGCCACTTGCCGATGAGGCCGCAGTTGTAGCCGTTGTCCCGCAGCGCCCGGGAGAAGGTGAACCGGTCCTCGGACAGGTCCTCGAGGTAGCCGACGTTGCGTTCGTGGTTGGCGAGCAGCTTGTGCCGGAAGGGCGCCTGGCCGGTGAGCAGGCTGGCGCGGGCCGGGGTGCAGATCGCGGTGGGTGTGTACCAGCGGTCGAAGCGGGTGCCCGTGGCGGCCAGTTCGTCGAGGACGGGGGTGTGCGCCAGCCGGTTGCCGTAGGCGCCGAGCGTGTCCGTCCGGTGCTGGTCGGTCATGAGGAAGAGGATGTTCTTCCTCATGTCGGTCGTGGAGGTGCCGGACGAGGTCACTTGCCCGCTCCCATGAAGAGGTCGCCGGTGTAGTAGGACTTCGGGTCGACGGGCTTCTTCAGCTTCCCCGTCTTGACGAAGTAGTCGTTCATGCCCGTCAGCCACTTGGCGACGGTGCCGTCCCGGGTCAGCGCGTCGAGCTCGTCGACGCCGAGCAGCTTGTTGTTGGCGGCGTCGGCCTCGACCTGGTCGACGGGGACGCGCAGCTTGTCGGCGGTGAGTTCGACGGCCTCGTCGGTGTGTGCGGACCGGAACGCGATGGCCTCGCGCAGAACGGCGAGGACCTTCTTCACCTTCTCCGGCCGGTCGGCCACCAGCTTGTTGCCGGCCACGAAGGCGGTGGGGAAGGAGATGTCGTCCTCGAAGTCGGTGTTCCTGGCGAGTTCGACCAGGTCGGGCACCTGCTTCTTGATGGTGGCCGTGGCGGGGTACCAGAAGCCCGCCGCGTCGACCTGCTGGGAGGAGAAGGCGGAGACGATGGTCGACGGGTCCATGGGGACGACCTTCAGGTCGTCCTTGGTCATCCCCGCCTTCTCCAGGGCGAGGGAGAGGATCATGTCGCCGGAGGTTCCTTCCGGAACGGCCACGGTCTTGCCCTCGAGCTGCCGCATCGAGTCGATGCCCGGCTGGGCGATGACCCGGTCGGAGTTGCCGAGCGTGTTGATGGCGACGACCTTGGCCTGGCCCGAGGCGGGGAGCCACATCGCGCCCGGGCCTATGTAGCCGAAGTCGAGGTTGTCCGTGCCGAGGGCCTGGATCTGGAGCGGGCCGTTGGTGAAGACCGTGCTCTCGGCTGTCAGGCCGTGCTTCTTCCACAGGCCCTTGGCGTCGGCGATGGCGATCAGGCTGGCACCGTTGAAGTCACCGATGTAGCCGAAACGGACCTTGTCGCCCGAGTCGCCCGAGTCGCTTCCGCTGCCGCAGGCGGCCAGCAGGGCCATCGCGGACAATGCGGCGAGCGATGTGGTGAGGTGTCTGCGGGTGAGGGTGGGTGGCATGACTGCGAGTCCCTTCCGGGTCATGTCGTCGGGGCGCCGGCGACGGAGGGCGCGACGGTGCGGCCTTCCTGGTGGTAGACGGAGTGCCACACACGGTTGCGCAGTGCGGCGAACTCGGGGCTGAGGCGGAATTCCTCGTTGCGCTCGACGGCGGGGGCGACCTCGATGACGTCGTAGACGCGCCCGGGACGGGCTGCCATGACGATCACCCGGTTGGCCAGGAACACGGCCTCGTCGACGTCATGGGTGATGAACAGCACCGTGCGCTTGTCCTGGCTCCAGGTCTTCAGCAGCTGTTCCTGCAGTTTGACCCGGGTCAGCGCGTCGAGGGCGCCGAACGGTTCGTCCATCAGGAGGATCGAGGGGTCGACGGCGTAGGCACGGGCGATGGCGCACCGCTGGCGCATGCCTCCGGAGAGTGTCTTGGGAAGCGCGTCGGCGAAGCGTTCCAGGCCGACCAGCTCGATGAAGTGCTCGGCGCGGCGGCGGCGTTCGCGCTTCGGGACGCCCGTGGTCCGCAGGCCGAACTCGACGTTCTGACGCACGGTCAGCCACGGGAAGAGGGCGTACTGCTGGAAGATCACCCCTCGCTCGGGTCCCGGACCGGACACGGGCGTGCCGTCCACCAGGGCTCGGCCCGCCGTGGGTGTCTCCAGCCCGGCGAGGATGTTCATGAGGGTGCTCTTGCCGCAGCCCGAGGGGCCGACGACGGTGACGAACTCGTGGTCCGCGATGTCGATCGAGACGTCGTCGAGGGCGGTGAAGGTCTCACGGCCCAGGGCGAAGGTCTTGGTGACGCCCTGGACGGATATCTTGGGCGGCTTGCTGGTCATCGGCGTTCCTGCCATCCGGTGAGCTTGCGTTCCGCGAGAAGGAGGACCCGGTCCATGAGGAGGCCGAGGATCCCGATCGAGATGAGTCCGACGAAGATGGTCGGAAGGTCGTAGTAGAGCTGGGCGTTCTGCATCCGGTAGCCGAGCCCCTGCTGGGCGGCGATGAGCTCCGCGGCGACCAGGGTGGCCCAGGCCGAACCGAGACCGACCCGCATGCCGACGAGGATGAACGGGGTCGAGGCCGGCACCACCACCCGGGCGAAGATCGTCGCGTCCTTGGCGCCCAGGACACGGGCGGCGTCGATCAGCGTGCGATCGACGTTCACCACGCCCTGGAAGGTCGAGATCACACACGCCAGGAACGCGGCGAGGAAGATGACGAAGATCTTCGGGGTCTCGTCGATCCCCATGACGACCACGGCCAGCGGGATGATCGCCAGGGGCGGGACGGTGCGGAAGAACTGGATCCAGGGCTCGATCAGGCCGCGCAGGATGCCGTACCAGCCCATGAGGAAACCGACCGGGACGGCCACGGCCGTGCCGAGTGCGAAGCCGATGAGCACACGCGTCAGGCTGGCCAGGGCGTCCTCGGCGAGCGTGCCGTCGCCGATCAGTGTCCCGGCCCGCGAGACGACGTCCGGCGGTGGCGGCAGCTTGAAGCCCGCGGACGCCAGGGCCCACCAGAGCGCGATGCCCAGGGCGACGGACACGGCGTTGAGGACCAGGGGCAGTCCGCGCCGGCCCGGCCGCGCACGCTCCGGCGCGCTCTTCGTGGTGCCCGGGGCGGCGTCGGGCGGGCCTTCGGGCCGCTTCCCCGGCAAGGGCTTTCGCGGGTCGGCACCCCGCTGGTCAAGGACGGACATGGGCGGCTCCTTCGGTGGCGGAGTCGGGTGCATCGCAACGGCCCTTCACGTCGGCGGTTTCGGGATACCTCGCCAGGAGGGGGGAGCTGTGGAAGACCGCGGCGAGCGCGCCGATGGCACCGTCGTCGTCCGAGAGCCGCGCGGCGGCGACGACGGGACCGGCCGAGGCGGTCGGGAAGATCTCGGCGGCGAGCGTGGCGGCGACCTGCTCGACGATGACGGGCGCCAGCCGGGTGATCTCGCCGCCGATGACCACCTTCGCCGGGTTCAGGGTCATCGTCGCCGCCCCCACGACCCGTCCCACGGCCGCCGCGGCCTCCCTCAGCACCCGGTCCACGACGGGGTGCCCACGGCTCACGGCGGCCGCCAGGTCCTCGAGGTTCTCCAGGCGCAGTCCGAACTCCCAGCAGGCGGCGAGGATGCCGGGGACCGACGCCACGGTCTCCAGACAGCCGCACTTGCCGCACCGGCACGGCCGGCCCGCCGGCTCGACGGTCACGTGACCCAGCTCGCCGGCCAGCCCCCTCGAGCCGGTCACCAGCTGGCCGCCGACGACGAGTCCGCCGCCGACGCCGTCCGACAGGCGCACGTACACCAGGTCGGCGACGCTGTCGGCACCGCTGATCGCCTCGGCGAGGGCGGCCAGGCGGGTGTTGTTGTCGACGATCACGGGCGCGTCGAAGCGTTCGGCGAAGGCGACGTCGACGCCTTCCGGGGCCGGGCGGAGCACCGTGGTCCCCGAGCCTGCACGGGGCCAGGCCGCTCCCTCCGGGGCCGGGTAGGGCCCCGGCACGCCGATGCCGACGCCCTGCAGCGCACCGTAGTGGACACCGGCCTCGGTACTCAGCCGCTCCACCAGCCCGAGGGCCAGCTCGGTGCGCGTCCGCCAGGACGTGGTGTCCTCGTACCGCACGGAGCCGGAGACCATGATCTCGTGCGAGGCGTCGGCGACGACGACATGGACGCGCCGGTGACCGAAGTCCACCCCCATGAACTGGGCCGACGCCGGGTCGAGCGCCAGTCGCTCGGCCGGCCGCCCGCTGCCCTCGCGCCGGGACGCGTCGGTGTCCACGACGACGATGGCGCCTCGTTGCAGGAGGCTTCCGGTGATTTCGGACAAGGTGGTGCGGGACAGGCCCACGACCCGGGCGATCTCACCGCGGCTCATGGCGCCGTTCTCCTGCAGCGCACGCAACACGCGTTCTTCATGGGTCCGCCTGACCAGTGCGTGCACTCCGCTGGGCATCTGCATGCCGGTCAAGGTAGGGAGGTCCGAATATTCCGTCAACACTCCGACAGAAAGACGAAACGAAGCGTTCACAGTGCCTGGTGGGTGGGCCTGCGCGCCGGTCGGTTTCCCGGGATTATTCGTCCGCCGTGTTGACGTAAATGTGTGGGCGTTCGCATGCTGTGCGGCATGCCCCCGTCCCCGGCTTGTGAGCCGCCCCTCGGTTCCCGGGCGGGGAGGACGAAGGAGAACGCGACTGATGACCGATGCCGTGAACCGACTGCCCCGACGCTCCCTGCTGGCCGGTGCCGCCGGCCTGGGAGCGGCGGCCGCCCTGCCCGCGTCCACCGCCCAGGCGGCCGGCTCCGTGCCGGCACAGGCCTCGTCGCAGCGGCGTCACCCCTCGAACTGGCCCGATCCCGCGGAGTACGGCCTCGCGGACACCCGACCGGACCTGTGGCCGCGGGAGGACAACTCCTTCGTCCTCCCGCTCGAACTGCGCCCGCGTGACGAGGAGCGCGGCACGGTCTGGATGCGGGACACCTACGTCAACTGCTTCGTCGTCGACGGCCGCCCGCTCTACGTCGCCACCGGCACCACCCGGGTGCCCGGGCTCGAAGCGGCCGGCCCGTGGAACGACGGCATCTTCGTGTGGCTGGCCCCCTCTCTCGACGGGCCGTGGAGACTTGCCGACACGACCGGCATCCGGCCGGACGCCGAGAAGGGCAAGGTGTGGTCGCCCGAGTTCGTCGGGGAGAACCGGCCCGGGCGCACGGTCGTCGCCGACTGGCAGGAGTACTGGTACGACGACCGGTTCGGCAAGCGCGGCCAGGCCTGGGCCCCTGAGCTGCACTACTTCCGCGACACCTGGTACATCGTCGCGTGCATGGGCGACCACTCCCGCAAGGTCGGCTCCTTCATGCTGGTGAGCGAGGGCGGGGTCGAGGGCCCGTACCGGCTGATCGAGGGGAACCTGGACAAGCCCTTCGGCGAGTCGTTCGTCGGAGGGCCGGCCTTCATCGAGCCCGGCGCCTACCACCACATCGACGGCGGCCTCTACAGCGAGGGCGACGACGCGTGGCTCGTGCTGCACAACGACCTGTACGCCAAGTTCCGGGACGACATGGAGGACATCGTCACCACGACGAACCTCCCGAAGTTCCGTCAGACGCCCTACTCCCCCGAGCCGTATCTCGAAGGCGCGTACGTGTTCAAGTACAAGGGCAAGTACTACCTGGTCCACGCCGCGTGGGACCGCACGTCGGTCGACGCGTACGGAAGCACGCGCAACGCCTACGACCCGCCCGCGACAGGCCGTGTGCAGTACCAGTACGACGCGGTCGTCGCCGTCTCCGACAACTTCGAGGGGCCGTACTCCGAGCGGTGGACCGCGGGTGTCGGCGCCGGACACAACAACTTCTTCGAGGATCACGCCGGTCGGTTGTGGGCGACGTTCTTCCGCAATCCGGCCGCCGGCCACTGGAAGGATCCGTCGCGCATAGCCGACGCCGCCGTGCCCGGTGTCGTCCGGCTGGAGTGGACCGGCCCGAGGGGCGACCGCCTGTACGTCGAGCGACGCGACGGCCGGGGGTGAGCGAGGGGGGTGGTCGAGGAGGAGGCGCGCCACGGCTTCGCATGCTGTCGCGACAAGACGGGCGTAGTGTCCTCGTATGGGTGACGTTCGGTATGGCTGGTGTCGTGCGGCCCTGCCGGAACCTGCGGAACACGGCGGCCGGCACGGCCCTGTGGTGCACCGACCGATGGGCTCGGCGGGGCCGCCCGCGACGGGCGTCTGATGGACACCGCGATGGCCGACGTGGTGCGGGAGACCGGTGCGTTCGGTGGGCTGCTGTACGTGCGGCCGCCGGGCGAGGACGGCCTGTGGCTGGCGACGATGACCGGGGTGCCTTACGAGATCGCCGCTCCGTGGCGACGTGTCGCGCCGACCGATCCGATGCCGGTGGCGGACGCCGTCCGCGAGCGACGCCTGGTGTGGGTCGGCGGCCAGGAGGCGATGGCGCGCCGGTACCCTCGGGTGGCACTCGTGCTGCCGTACGACTTCGCGTTGTCGGCCGCGCCGGTCGTTTCGCGCACCGCCGTCCTGGGTGGGCTGGTGCTGCTGTGGTCCGGGCCCCGTTCGGCGTACCTCGGCCCCGATGAACGCGACGTCATCGAAGCGGGCTGCCGTCGCTTGGGACGCCTGGTGCAGCAGGCGGCGGACCGCGGGGATCCCTTGCTGCGCGACCGGCCCCGCACCCTGCGGCCACCGGCCGGGCGCACCCCCTCCCCCGCCGAGGCGGCGGCGCTCTCGGCCTTCGTCGACCGCCTCCCCGGCGGCTCCTGCGCGCTGGACCTGAGTGGCCGCATCACCTTCATCACCCCGGCGGCGGCCGAACTCGTCGGTGCCGACGCGTCCGACCTGGTGGGCGCCCTGCCCTGGGAGGCGCTGCCGTGGATGGACGTCCCCCAGGTCGAGGACCGCTACCGGGCCGCGCTGGTCAGCCGTCGGCCGGAGTCCTTCACGGTCCTGCGTCCGCCGGAGAGCTGGCTGGCCTTCGAGCTGTATCCGGACCCTTCCGGCATCAGCGTCCGCATCACCCGGGCCGACTCATCCGGGGGTGCTCCCGCCGGGCGGTCCGCACCGCCCGCAGGTCCCAGCCGCGCCAGCGTGCTGTACCACCTGATGCACCTGGCCGCCACCCTGACGGAGGCCGTCGGTGTGCAGGACGTGGTCGAGCAGACCGCCGACCAGTTGCTTCCGGCGCTGGGCGCGCAGGCCATGGTGCTGATGGCCGCCGCGGACGGTCGTCTGAAGATCCTCGGGTACCGCGGCTACCGCACCGAGGTGATCAGCCGCTTCGACGACGTCCCCCTGAGCTCGGACATCCCCGGCGTCGACGTCCTGACCACCGGTGTCCCGGGATTCTTCGCGAACTTCGCCGAACTCGAGCGCGACTACCCGGCCACCGCGTACAAGGACGGGATGGCCGCGTGGACGATCCTGCCGCTGATCGCGTCCGGTCGCCCCATCGGTTCCCTCCTCCTCGCCTACGAACAGCCGCACGCCTTCCCGCCCGGTGAACGCGCCGTTCTCACCTCACTGGCCGGCCTGGTCGGGCAGGCCCTGGACCGGGCCCGGCTCTACGACGCCAAGCACCACCTCGCCCACCGCCTGCAGTCCGCCCTGCTGCCCCACACCCTCCCCGAAGTCGCGGGCCTGAAGGTCGCCGCCCGCTACCTTCCGGCTGCCCGCGGCATGGACGGCGTCGGCGGCGACTTCTACGACCTCATCCGCCTGGACGAGCACACGGTCGGCGCCACCATCGGAGACGTGCAGGGCCACAACGTGGACGCCGCGGCCCTGATGGGGCAGGTCCGCACCGCCGTCCACGCCCACGCCACCGGGGGCGCTTCCCCCGACGACGTCCTGGCCCGCACCAACCGCCTGCTCACCGACCTCGACCCCGGCCTGTTCACCAGCTGTGTCTACGTCCACCTGAACCTCGCCACGCACCGCGCCCGCGTGGCGACCGCCGGCCACCCGCCGCCCTTGCTACGCCATGCCGACGGGCGCACGGAACTCCTCCGGGTGCCGCCCGGCCTGCTGCTCGGCATCGAGCCGGACACGTTCTACCCGGCGCTGGACTTCCGTCTGCCTCCCGGCAGCGTGCTCGCCCTCTACACCGACGGACTCGTGGAGGCCCCGGGAGTCGACCTGGACGACGCCATCGCGGCCCTCGCCGGGCTCCTGGAGCACGGCGATCCCACCGACCTCGACGCCTTGGCCGACAGCCTCGTGCGGCACGCGCCCACTCCCGGCGACGACATCGCCCTGCTCCTCATCAGCCCCGGTGGGTGATGCGACGGGTCCGGGTCGGCATGCGGCACTCCTGCGGCCGACGGATCGTTTTCACATCGCCAGAAGGACGGATGTCCGGCACAGGCCGGCAGCGGAGGAGAAGAACGTCGATGAAGCACCAGAAGGTGTGCGATCTGATGAGCGACGCCGTGGTCCGCGTCCAGCGCGGAACACCGTTCAAGGAGATCGCCCACCTGCTGCAGGAGTACGACATCACCGCGGTGCCCGTCGTGGACGAGGAGAACCGGCCCGTGGGAGTGGTGTCGGAGGCGGACCTCCTGCAGAAGATGTGGGGCGGAGACGGCGACGAGTCCCCGGGGCCCGGTGAGGCGTCCCGGCCGGGGGCCAAGGCGTCGGCGACGGACGCGGCGGGACTGATGACCTCCCCCGCCGTCTGCGCGCGCGAGAGCTGGAGCGTGGTCGACGCCGCCCGTGTGATGGCCCGGCACGGCATCAAACGGCTCCTGGTCGTCGACGAAGCGGGGCGGTTGATCGGGGTGGTCAGCAGAAGTGACCTGCTGCGGGTCTTCCTCCGCACGGACCGGGCGATCCGGACCGAGATCATCGAAGAGGCCCTGGTCAAGTCCCTCGGGCTGGCTCCCTCGTCGGTACAGGTGGACGTGACCCACGGACACGTCGTCCTCAGCGGGCACCTCCCGAGCCACGTGTCCGTCGCGGTGCTGGAAGAACTCTGCCGACGTGTCGACGGTGTCGTCGCCGTGGAGTTCAGACGGGCGGGAGAGACGGACGCCGAGGACTCGGCACCCGTCGGCCGCTGACCGGACACGGTTCCTCGCCGTCGGAAGACCCCGGCGTGCGAAGGCCCCGGTGGCCTGGAAGGTCCAGGTCACCGGGGCACGGGGCGCGGGCGGGGGTCAGACTCCGGCCGGCTCCGGCTCGCGCACGGGCTCGGTGGGCCCGGGGGTGTCACCGAGCTGCTTGTGGAGCTTCTCGCCCTCGACGTCGACGTTCGGCAGGATCCGGTCGAGCCACTTGGGCAGCCACCACGCCTTGGTGCCGAGCAGGGCGAGCACCGCGGGCACGATGGCCATGCGGACCACGAAGGCGTCGAAGAGGACGGCGATCGCGAGGCCGAAGCCCATCATCTTGATCATGTCGTCGTTCTCCATGATGAAGCCGGAGAAGACACTGATCATGATGATCGCGGCCGCCGCGACGACCCGGCCGCCGTGGGTGAAGCCCGTGGTGACGGACTCGGCGGCGGACGATCCGTGGACGTAGGCCTCACGCATGCGCGTCACGAGGAAGACCTCGTAGTCCATGGCCAGTCCGAAGACCACGCCGATCATGAAGATGGGCATCATCGACATGATCGGGCCCGGCTGCTCCACACCGACGACGTCCGCGAGCCATCCCCACTGGAACACCGCGACCACCGCGCCGAGCGCCGCGGCCACCGAGAGCAGGAAGCCGAGGGCCGCCTTCAGCGGGACGAGGATCGAGCGGAACACCAGCATCAGGAGCAGGAAGGCCAGGCCGACGACCAGGCCCAGGTACGGGATGAGCGCGTCGTCCAGGGTCTGCGAGAAGTCGATGGTCATCGCGGTCGCGCCGGTGACCAGCATGGTCGCGCCCGTGTCGGACTCGATGTCGCCGGACAGCGAGCGGATGTCCCGCACCAGCGACTCGGTGGCGGCGTCGCTCGGACCGGTCTTGGGCATCACCGTGAGGACGGCGGTGTCGCCCTCCTCGTTGAAGTTCGCCGGGGTGACGGCCGCGGCCTCGCCCAGACCGGTGATCTCCTTGCCGACGGTCTCGGCGGCGGCCTTCGCGTCGTCCGCGCCCCGGGCGTCGACGGTGACCATCAGCGGGCCGTTGAACCCTGCGCCGAAGGACTCGGACAGCATGTCGTAGGCCTTGCGCTGCGTGGAGTCGGGCGCCGCGCTGCCCTCGTCAGGCAGACCCAGCTCCAGGCTCATGGCCGGCACGGCGACGACACCGAGGCCGAGCACCGCGGTGAGCAGCACGGTCACCGGGCGACGCAGCACGAAGCGGGCCCAACGGGTGCCGAGCTTGGGCTTGTCAAACGCCTTGCGTTCTCCGGCCGCCGCCTTGCGGTCCTTGCGGCTGAGCGCCTTCCTGCCCGCGAAGGCCAGCAGCGCCGGGGTCAGGGTGAGCGCGATCAGCACGGCGATGCCGACGGTGGCCGCGGCGGCCAGACCCATCTTGGTGAGGATCGGGATGTTGACCACCGCGAGGCCCGCCAGGGCCACGATGACGGTGAGTCCGGCGAAGACGACCGCGGAACCGGCGGTGCCGACCGCGCGTCCCGCGGCCTCCTCGGGGGTGCGGCCCTCGGCGATCTCCGCCCGGTAGCGGGAGACGATGAACAGGGCGTAGTCGATGGCGACCGCGAGGCCGATCATCATGGCGAGGGTGGAGGTCGTCGCGGAGAGTTCGAGCGTGCTGCCGAGCGCCCCGATGGCGGAGATGCCGATGCCGACACCGATGATCGCCGAGAGCAGCGGCATGCCCGCCGCGACGAGTGAGCCGAAGGTCAGCAGGAGGACGACCGCGGCGACACCGATGCCGATCAGCTCGGCGGTGCCGCCCATCTCCTGCTCGGCCACGACCGCGTCGCCGCCGGTCTCGACGGTGAATCCCTCGCCGCGCGCGTCGTCGGTGGCCGCGGTGAGGGACTCGCGGGCCTGGTCGGTCAGCTCCATGGCGTTGACCTTGTACGTCACGGAGGCGTACGCGGTCGTGCCGTCCCTGCTGACGGCGTTCGCCTCGAAGGGGTCGTCCACCGAGGCGACCTGCGGACCGTCGCCGAGCGCGGTGACCAGCTTGTCGACCCTGGCCTTGCCGGCCGGGCCGGAGATCTTCTCGCCCTCGGGGGCGCGGATCACCACACGGGCCGTGGCGCCCTCGGCACTGGCGGCCGGGAAACGCTCGTCGAGCAGGTCGAACGCCTTCTGCGACTCGGTGCCGGGCATGGAGAAGGAGTCTTCGGGCGGGGCGGGCGCCGCGGACGCGGCAACGCCGGCGCCCACGAGTATGGCCACCCACAGCAGGGCGACGAGGCCGCGACGCCGGAACGCGCGTCGGCCGAGTCGATAGAGGAACGTAGCCACCTGGGACCAATCCGTCGGGTTGGGACAGGACGAAGACCCGGCACATGGGGGGAGGCAAAAGGCGCTGACCGGGAGTACTCATCCATGCTCACCCGGGCACTTCGGCATTTGATCCGTCCCTGGGTCTGGACTGGCGTACTGCATGGGGTGTAGTGCGCCCTCGCGGCCCTCACCCCCTGGTGTACAACGCGGCGATGGATGTACGCCGCATCCGCTCCGGCGGGCTGCCGGAGCGGATGCGTCCACTCAGCAGGGCGGCGGGGCGACCCGCACGCGGTCGCTGTCGTGGTCGGAGAGGAAGGACGCCAGTGCCCGACCCTCCTCGGTGACGGCGTCGCGGTCGGCGCGGGAGAGGCGGCGCAGCGGGGTGACGGTCACGGTGCCGGCCTCGACGCTCCAGGTGGCGGCCACCCGCCCGTCGACCAGGACGACTCGGGCCCCGGCGACCGACAGGCCCCGGTGGGCGTCGTCGATGATCCGGCCGCGGTCGTGGTAGCCGAGGATCGCGTTGTCGAACGCCGGCAGGAACCGTACCGGGGCGGGGGTCTCCGGGTCGGGGCGCGGTGCGTCGGGGAGGTCCAGTAGTTCCCGGCCCCGCTCGTCGCGGAAGGCCACCAGCTCCTCGCGCACCGCCGCGACGGCGGCGGGGAGGCCGGCGAGGCCGCACCAGGCGCGCAGGTCCGCCGACGCGGCGGGGCCGTACGCGGCCAGGTAGCGCCGGACCAGCGTCTCGCCGACCGGATCGGAGCCGTGGGGGGCCGGCGGGTCGATCTCGCGGCCCAGCCAGGTGGAGAGCGGTGCGTTGCGCACGCCCGCCCTGGTGCGCCACAGGCCGCGTGGTGGCAGCTGCGCCATCGGGATCAGCGCGGCGACCAGCATCTCGCCCAGTGCCCGCGGTCCCGGCGCCGGCCAGCGGTCGGCGACGGCCCGTGCCAGCTCGCTCATCGAGCGGGGCTCGCCGTCGGCCATCACCGCCCGGCCCGCCGCGGCGAGTTCGTCCAGGTCCACGCCGTCGAGCTCACGGCGATACGTGCCGAGGACCCGCCCGCGCAGCATGGCGTCGTGGCGGGCCCGCCAGGCCAGGACGTCGTCGGCGGTGACGAGGTGGACGGTACGGCGCATGAGGTGGGTTCGCACCACACGCCTGCCGGTCAGGAGTTCGGAGAGCGCCGTCGGCTCGAAGGCGCGCAGCCGCGACCAGAGTCCGACGAACGGCTCCTGCGGCTCCTGCGCCTGCATGCCGCCCAGGTGTGCGACGGCGTCGTGGACGGGGATGTCGGCGCGGTCGAGCAGCAGTTGCCGGGCCAGCGTCGCGCGGCCGAGCGCCCGGGTGTCGAGAACGGTCATCGGACCACGGCCTCGGGACGGGTCCGCGGGGCGGGACGGTGGGTCCGGTACAGGTGGGTGTGGCCGCTCACGGTCGTGTCCTGCCTTCGTTCACATGATGGTCTCGGTGGGCCCGCACCGCCGTCGGCCGGGTGGCGGGCGCCCGGCACCCGGCCTTCGGCGCGCGGTCAGGACGCGCCGTACTCGCTCACGACGTCCAGGACCCAGGTGACGCCGAACCGGTCCCTCAGCATCCCGTAGAGCGGCGCCCACTGCGCGGCCGCCAGCGACCGCAGGACGGTCGCCCCCTCGGACAGCTTCTCCCAGTACTCGGTGATCTCGTCGGTCGTGTCACCGCGCAGGGACACGAAGAAGGCGTTCTCGCCCTGGTTCCACGGCATGTTCGAGGGCACGTCGTAGGCCATCACGCACAGACCGCTGTCGGTGGACACCTGACCCCACATCACCTGGTCCGCCTCGGCGGGGTCCTGGACGTTTCCGGCGTCCTCGTACGTCACCACGGCGACGTCCCCACCGAACACGGACCGGTAGAACGCGAGGGCCTCGCCGGCGTCACCGCGGAAGTTCAGATGGGTCACAGCTTTGACGGACACGATGGGCTCCTCGCCTCTGGATACGTCGGACGGCCCGCCTGAGAGGGGCCGCCGCGAGGCCCGCTCGGCCCCGCGGTTCCCACGCTGCCCCAGGTAGCGGTCAGGTTGTGGCCGCTACTCGAGGGAACATGGGAGGCATGCAGAAGACCTCCGCACGGCTGCTGTCGCTGCTCTCCCTGCTCCAGGCGCGCCGGGACTGGCCCGGAGCGCTGCTGGCCGAGCGGCTGGCCATCAGCCCGCGCACCCTGCGCCGTGACATCGACCGGCTGCGTGAACTCGGCTACCCGGTCGTGGCCTTCAAGGGTCCCGACGGCGGATACCGGCTCGACGCCGGCACACAGCTGCCCCCGCTGCTGTTCGACGACGAACAGGCCGTCGCCCTGGCCGTGGCGCTGCGGACCGCCACCACCACCGGCGCCGGTATCGAGGACGGCGCGGCACGCGCGCTGACCACCCTCCGGCAGGTCATGCCCACCCGGCTGCGCCACCGGATCGACGCCCTCCAGGTCACCGCCGTCGAACGGTCCGCGCCCCGTCCGCAGTCCCAGGCCGACAGCGGCGTCCTCATGGCTCTCAGCGCCGCCGTCCACGCCCGCGAGGTCCTGCGCTTCGACTACGCCTCCCCGCGTGCGGCGCAGGCCGGCGACGACGCCGAGGTGCCACCGCGCCGGGTGCAGCCCCACCACCTCGTCACCCACGGTGGGCGCTGGTATCTCGTCGCCTGGGACCTCGACCGCGACGACTGGCGCGTCTTCCGTGCCGACCGGATCACCCCGCGCACACCCACGGGGCCCCGCTTCACGCCCCGGGAACTGCCCGGCGAAGACGTGGCCGCTTTCGTGACCGGCAGGTTCCGCGGCTCCGGGCACTCCCCCGACTGGCCCTGCCTCGGCGAGGTCGTCCTGCGCCTGCCCGCCTCGGCCGTCCTGCCCCACGCCCCCGCGGGGACCGTCGAGGAACTCGGCCCGGACCGCTGCCGGCTGACCCTCGGCTCCTGGTCGTGGCCCGCTCTCGCCGCCGCCGTCGGTGTCTTCGACAGCGACATCGAGGTCATCGGCCCGCCCGCGCTCAAGGATGCCTTCGCCCGCCTCGCCCACCGCTATGCCAGAGCCGCGGGGCAGAAGGCGGTGGCGGACGCCGAGCGCGACGGTGTGGCGTGAGCATGAAAAAGCGGCCAGGGAAGGGCTGGAGAAGGGGCGGGGCGGCCGGATTCGAACCGGCGTCCTCCGAGATGCTGTCGCGGCGCACTACCTCTGTGCTACGACCCCGCCTTGCGGATGATCATATGTAATGCTTCCGCGTCCCGGTAGGGGTCACACCCGCTGGGTGCGCTCCGCGCTCGCGGGCCTCGCGGCCATGCTCCCCGTCACGATGCGTGACCGGCTGTGCAACCGCAGCGAGACGGCGACGAGGGCGATCGCGACCAGGGTCATCGCGGCGCCCGCCCAGGCCGTGGCGGCGTAGCCGAAGCCCGCGTCGATCACGGTGCCGCCGAGCCAGGGGCCGCCGGTGTTGCCCAGGTTGAACGCGGCGGTCGTCGTCGCGCCCGCGAGGGTGGGCGCGGCGCCGGCGACGTTGAACATGCGGGCGTTGAGCGCCGGGGCCGTGTAGAACGCGGAGACGCCGAGCAGCAACGACAGGGCGATCACGACGGCGGGGCTCGACGCGAACAGCGCGAGAGCCGCCAGCAGCACGGTCGAGCCGGTGATGCCGGAGAGCAGCACGCCGAACAGGTGCGCGTCGGCGACCCGGCCGCCGATGGTCGTGCCGATCAGCGCGCCGATGCCGAACAGCGCCAGCACGGCGGGCACCCAGCCGTCCTCGAGTCCGGCCACGTCGGTGAGCAGCGGCGCGAGGTACGAGAAGGCGCAGAACACACCGCCGGCCGCGAGCGCGGTCGCCACGATGGACAGCCAGACCTGGCGGTCGCCGTAGATGGCCAGCTCGCCCTTCAGCCGGGGCCGGCGCTCGGGCAGCGGGATGCGCGGGATCAGGGTCACCACGCCCACCAGCGCGATGGCCGACGCCGCGCCCACCGCCCAGAACGCGGACCGCCAGCCCAGGTGCTCGCCGAGGAACGCGCCCAGCGGTACACCGAGGACGTTGGCGATCGACAGTCCGCCGATCATCACCGCCATCGCGCGGGCCCGTGCGGTCTGCGGCACCATCGCGATGGCGACGGCCGCTCCCACCGCCCAGAAGCCGGCACAGGCCAGGGCACTCACGACCCGCGAGACGAAGAGCACCTCGTACGAGGTGGCCAGCGCGCCGGCCACCTGACCGAGTCCGAACACCGAGATCAACGCGACCAGCGTGATCTTCCGCGGCAGCCGCAGGGTCGCGACCGCGAGCAGGGGCGCGCCGACCACCATGCCGATGGCGAACGCCGATATCAGCAACCCGGCTCGCGGGATCGACACGTCCATGTCGTCGGCGATGGGCGGCAGCAGTCCGGAGAGCATGAACTCGCTCGTGCCGAGCGCGAACACGGAGAGGCCGAGGATGTAGACGGCGAGCGGCATGCGGGTCGCCGCGGGCCGTACGGAAGAGTCGGGCATGCCAGGCGTCAACCAAGATCGCCTTCCCGCCATTCCCGCACGTCCGGATGAGGAACCGCACGCCATTCCCGAGGGGGCACGCCGCTGCGAGGGGGGGGTGAGTACACCCCCACGCCCCGGCGAGGGGTTGAGTACACCCCCACCCCGGGGGCTGATCCCAATGATCTTCTGCCGGGGTCCTGCCAAGGTCGTCGGTGAGCGAACCGATCCGCCCGCACCCGTCGGGCGAACGTCACCAGGGGGAAGACCCATGTACCGCAAGCGCCTCGCCGCCGCCGTCCTGCTCGCCGCGACACTGACCGGGGCGTTCGCCCCCGTGGCGGCGGCCCACCAGACCGACCCGGTGCAACGCCGGTTGGACCTGCTCGTCGAACGCGACGGCGTGCCGGGCGCGCTCGCGTACGACGGCAGGGTGACACGTACCTCCGGTGTCGCGGACGTGGATGCGGGTCGGCCGATGGTCGACGAGCGCGGTCGGTTCCGGCTCGCCAGCAACACCAAGGCGTTCACCGCCGCCGCGGTGATGCGCCTGGTGGCCGACGGCCGGCTGGACCTCGGCGACCGCGCGGGAGCCCACGTGCCCCAGCTGGCCCACAGCGGCATCACCGTACGGCAGTTGCTGAAGCAGACCAGCGGGCTGCCGGAGTACACCGCGCTGGTCGACTGGAGCCGGCCGGGAACGCCCGAGGACTACCTGGCCCTCGCGCTCGACGAGAAGCCCGTCTTCGCGCCCGGTACCGACTGGGGCTACTCCAACACCAACTACCTGGTGCTCGGCATGGTGATCGACGAGGTGTCGGGCGTCGGCTTCCGCACGTACGTCGAGCGCACGATCCTGCGTCCGCTGCGCCTGGACGACACCTACTGGCCCGCGCCCGGCGAGCTGACCCTGCGTGGACCGCACGCCCGGAACTACGGTGTCCACCCGGCGTATCCGGAGGCCGGAAGGGTGGACGTGACCGAGCTTCCGGCGTACGAGTTCGGGGCGTCCGGCGGGCTCGTCTCCACTCCCGGTGACCTCAACGCCTTCTGGGACGGTCTGTTCGGCGGCCGGCTCCTGCCCGGTTGGGCGGTGCGCCTGATGACGGGGGACACCACCGACGTCGGGGGCCGCGACGTCTACCCGGCGGGCAGCCGCTACGGATACGGCGTCGCCTCGGTCCCGCTCAGCTGCGGCGGGGTCTACTGGGGCCACGGCGGCGATCTGCCCGGCGGCTCGGTGGGCGGCGGCCGGGCCACGGGCGGGCGGGGCACCGTGACCGTCTACACCACCACCTGGGCGGCCGAGGGTGACAGCCTGCGCCATCTCCAGGGGGCGGTGGACGCGGCCCTGTGCGCCAGGAGCCGCTGAGACCCACCGGCCGGCCGCGCGGCCGAGGCGTGGACGCACGCACCGCCCACGGAGGCGTACGTCCGTACGCTCGCGCCGGTGGGTTCCCGCGCTTGACTGTCATGCCCTCCCCGCCGATCGTGGGGCTGGCCGCCGACACGACGAGCCTTCGGGTGGGGCTGCTGGTGGTGCCGCTCGCGGGGCTTCTCGTCCTCCTGTGCGCGGGAGTGCTCCAGCCCCGGCGACGCCGGGCGGTACGCGGGGCGGACAGGTCTCCGGGCGGCACACCGAACGGGAGTGTACGTTCGTACGCTCCAGCGGGTACGATCGTGCGCATGCCGACGGACTACTTCGCTGACGACCCCCGCACCAACCTCGAGCGCATGCTGGCGGGCGACCTCTACATCGCCGACGATCCCGAGATCGCCCGCAGGCAGCAGCGGGCCGTGCGACTGGCCGCCCGCTACCTGGCCGCGTACGGGGAGGACGCGCAGGCCGCGCAGCCGATCCTCACGGAGCTGCTCGGCTCCCTGGGCGCCGACGCGCACGTGCGGCCACCGCTGTACGTCGACTACGGCAGCAACATCACGATCGGCGCGCGCACCTTCGTCAACTACAACCTGACCGCGCTCGACGTCGCCGCGATCACCATCGGCGAGGACTGCCAGATCGGACCCAACGTCCAGCTGCTCACGCCCACGCATCCCCTGGAAGCCGAACCCCGGCGCGACAAACTGGAGGCCGCCCGGCCCATCACCATCGGCGACAACGTCTGGCTGGGCGGGGGCGCCATCGTCCTGCCCGGGGTGACCATCGGCGACAACGCCGTCGTCGGAGCCGGAGCCGTCGTGACGAAGGACGTGCCGGCGAACGTCGTCGCCGTCGGCAACCCCGCCCGGCCGGTCCGGACCGTGTAAACCTGCTGCCATGGCAACCGGACACACGGATCCGCAGCGGCGTGAACGCATCATCGCCGCCACCCTCGACCTCATCGCCGAGGAGGGCATCGCACGCGTCTCGCACCGGAAGATCGCCACGCGCGCCGGTGTCCCCCTGGGGTCGATGACGTACCACTTCAGCGGCATGGACCAGCTTCTGCGGGAGGCGTTCGGCCGTTTCACCGACCACATCGTCGCCGTGTTCGACGCCCACCTCGGCGCCGCGGCCGACCGCGACCAGGCCCGGGCGGCAGTGGCCGACCTCGTGCACGCACTGTCGGAGGGAAGCCGGCGCGATCTGGTGCTCACGCAGGAGCTGTACACCCTCGCCGCGCGCCAGCCGGTCTACCGGGAACTCACCCACGAGTGGATGCGCCGCAGCCGCGTCCACCTGGAGAAGCACTTCGACCCGGAAACGGCCCGCCAGCTCGACGCCCTCATCGAGGGCCTGATCCTGCATCGCGCCCTGGCCCGTGAGCCCCACGGGCGGGCGCTCACCCTGGATGCCATCGCCCGCGTCACCACCACGGACCGGCGCGTCCCCTAGCCGCCCGTGCGGCACAGGCCTGACCACTGGCCGCACGGGCATCCCCTGTTCAGCAGATGCCGCCGCCCGGCCCGGGGACGGCCCCGGGCCGGGCGGCGGCCTGCGTTGGCTAGAGCGTGCGCTCCAGGCGGTCCGCCACCAGCTTCACGAACCGGGCCGGCTCCTTCGGCCGGCCTCCCTCGGCGAGGACCGCCAGGGCGTGGAGCAGGTCGGCGGTCTCGGTGAGCTCCGTCCGGTCCTCCTGCTCCGTGTAGGCCCGGTTCAGGGACTTCACCAGCTGGTGCTCCGGGTTGAGTTCGAGGATCCGCTTGGCGTGGGGAACCTCCTGGCCCATGGCCCGGTACATGTTCTCCAGCGCGGGCGTGAGCTCGTTCGCGTCGGAGACGACACACGCCGGTGAGACCGTGAGGCGGGAGGAGAGGCGGACCTCCTTGACGTCCTCGTCCAGGTGCTCCGTCATCCAGCCGAGCAGTCCGGCGTACTCCTCGCCCTGCGCGTCCTTCTCGGCGTCGCTCTTCTCGTCCTGCGCACCGCCCAGGTCGATCTCGCCCTTGGCCACCGAGCGCAGCTGCTTGCCCTCGTACTCCCCCACCGCGTCGGCCCACACCTCGTCCACGGCGTCGGTGAGCAGCAAGACCTCGACGCCCTTGGCGCGGAACGCCTCCATGTGCGGGGAGCTCTCCATGGCCTGCCGGGACTCGCCCGTCATGAAGTAGATGTGCTCCTGGCCGTCCTTCATCCGCTCCACGTAGTCCTTCAGCGTGGTCGGCTCGTCGGCGTCGTGCGTGGTCGCGAAGGAGGAGGCGGCGAGGATCGCGTCGCGGTTCTCGGCGTCGGTGACCAGTCCTTCCTTGAGGACCGCGCCGAACTCCCGCCAGAACGTGGCGTAGCGCTCCGGAGCGCCGGACATCAGGTCCTTGACCGTCGACAGCACCTTCTTCGTCAGGCGGCGCTGGATCATGCGGATGTGGCGGTCCTGCTGGAGGATCTCACGGGAGACGTTGAGCGAGAGGTCCTGCGCGTCGACGACGCCCTTGACGAAACGGAGGTACGGCGGCAGCAGTTCCTCGCAGTCGTCCATGATGAAGACGCGCTTCACGTAGAGCTGTACGCCGCGCTGGTAGCCCTGGGTGAACAGGTCGTGCGGGGCGTGGGAGGGCACGAAGAGCAGGGCCTGGTACTCGAAGGTGCCCTCCGCCTGCAGCCGGATCGTCTCCAGCGGGTCGCGCCAGTCGTGGCTGATGTGCTTGTACAGCTCGTGGTACTCGTCGTCGGACACCTCGGTGCGCGGACGCGCCCACAGGGCCTTCATCGAGTTGAGCGTCTCGGCCTCGCGAGCGTCGGTGCCGCCCTCGTCGCCCTCGGCGCCGTCGTCGCCCGCCTCCGGCAGCAGGCGGATCGGCCAGGTGATGAAGTCCGAGTAGCGCTTGACGATCTCCTTGATCTTCCAGGTGGAGGTGTAGTCGTGCAGCTGGTTCTCGGAGTCCGCGGGCTTGAGGTGCAGGGTGACCGTGGTTCCCTGCGGTGCCTCGTCGACCCGCTCCAGGGTGTAGGTGCCCTCGCCGCGCGACGTCCAGCGGGTGCCCTGGGTCTCGCCGGCGCGCCGGGTCACCAGGGTGACTTCGTCCGCCACCATGAAGGCCGAGTAGAAGCCGACACCGAACTGTCCGATGAGTCCGTCCGCCCCGGCGGCGTCCTTGGCCTCGCGCAGCTCCTGCAGGAACTTCGCCGTGCCCGAGTTGGCGATGGTGCCGATGAGGTGGGTGACCTCCTCGTACGACATCCCGATGCCGTTGTCCCGCACGGCGAGGGTACGGGCCTCCTTGTCGACGTCGAGCTCGATGTGCAGGTCGCTCACGTCGACGTCGGGCGTGTCGTCCCGCAGGGCGGCGAGGCGCAGCTTGTCCAGGGCGTCGGAGGCGTTGGAGACGAGCTCGCGCAGGAAGACATCCTTGTTCGAGTAGACGGAGTGAATCATCAGCTGCAGAAGCTGACGCGCCTCTACCTGGAACTCAAACGTTTCGGTCGGCATGGCTGGTGAGTACCTCACAGGTCAGCGGTCGTCTGTACGGCGTGTACTGCCGAATCTCTGGCGGAAGTCACTCTAGGACAGCCCGGATTCCCATGAGAGCGCGTCTTCCCGTCAGGTCCCTCGAACGTCCTCCGGGGCGGTGGCTTCCACCGGTCGGCACGGCCTTCAGACCACCTCGGCCATCTCGCTCTTCAGCTCGGTCGCCTTGTGCAGGAGGCTTCGCATGAGGACGACGAGCATCGCGAACGCGGCTCCCGTACCGGCGGCCACGACCGCGGCGCCCAGCGCGCCGACGATGTCCATGCCGTCGTCGGGAGAGGGGATCTCGGCCAGGGCCAGGTGCCCGGTGACCCCGGTCGCCAGCAGGGTCGCCACGACCGAGGACCCGATGATGGTGTCGACCCAGCGGAAGGCCCGTGGCGTGAAGATCGCGTCGCGCCGGACCATGCCGAGCAGCATCCACACGGCGACGAGCGCGACTTGGACACAGGCCACGCCGACGATGGCGACCGTCACGTAGGGCGCGGCGAACGGGGCGTACGGCGGGAAGCGGTCGACCTCGTCGGACGCCGTCGTCGGGATGACCACGATCTGGCCGAAGAGACCGATCAGCATCGTTGCGACGATGCCGACCCTGAGTATGGCGATGAAGAGACGGTGCATGCATCGATTATCAATGGGAATCGATCGAGAATCAATCGGTCCCTCTCAGTCCACCAGGGCTCGGACATACGCCGGGGCGTGGAGCAACTCACCGGACGTCGCGGCCGCAAGAAGACCCGTCAGGGGCGTTGACTGGAAGTCAGGAGGCGTGCACATTACTTGAGAGTAAAACCGCCCGGTAACCCTCGGTCGCACTCGAGAAGAGAGAGCCCATGCCGAAGCATGCCGTACGTCGTGTCATGGCCGCGACAATAGCCGCCATCGGCACACTGGCCCTCGGCCTGACCGACACCACCGCACACGCCGCCACCGCCTCCCTGGACTACGTCGCCCTCGGCGACAGCTACAGCGCCGGCTCCGGCGTCCTGCCCCTGGACCCCACCAACCTGCTCTGCCTGCGCTCCACCGCGAACTATCCGCACGTCATCGCCGCCACGACGGGCGCCCGCCTCAAGGACGTCACCTGCGGTGCCGCCCAGACCGCACACTTCACGCAGGCCCAGTACCCGGGCGTCGCCCCTCAGGCGGACGCGCTCGGCGCCGACACGGACCTGGTCACACTGACCATCGGCGGCAACGACAACAGCACGTTCATCAGCGCCGTGACGGCCTGCGGTTCCGCGGGCCTCCTCAGCGGCGGCAAGGGCAGCCCCTGCAAGGACCGGCACGGCACGTCCTTCGACGACCAGATCGACGCCCACACCTATCCCGCACTGAAGGCCGCGCTGCGCGACGTCCGCGCCAAGGCGCCCAACGCCCGTGTGGCGGCGCTGGGTTACCCGTGGATCACTCCGGCCACGGCCGACCCCTCCTGCTTCGCGAAGCTGCCGATCGCCTCCGGCGACATCCCGTATCTGCGGGGCCTTCAGGCGCACCTCAATGCCGTCGTCCGGCGCGCCGCCGAGGAGACCGGTGTCACCTACGTGGACTTCTCACGGGCGTCCGACGGCCACGACGCCTGTGCGCCCCACGGCACCCGCTGGATCGAACCGCTCCTGTTCGGCCGGAGCCTCGTCCCCGTCCACCCCAACGCCCTCGGCGAGCGGCGCATGGCCGAGCACACCATGAGCACCCTCGGCCTGAGCTGAGGCCCGCGCGCCCCGTAACCTGTCCCCGTGCCGCCCTCCCGCCTTCGTCGCGTCGCCGTCCTTGTGCTCGAGGGGGCGAAACCGCTCGACGTGGGCATTCCCGCGCAGGTCTTCACGACGCGCGCCAGCATGCCGTACGAAGTGCGGGTGTGCGGCGCGGCGCCCGGCCTGGTGACCGGCGGTGACGGCCTGTCGTACCACGTCGCCCACGGCCTCGACGCGCTCGCGTGGGCCGACGTCGTCTTCCTGCCCGGTTATCGGTCCCCGGACCTCGACGACCCGCCCGGGGCCGTCGTCGACGCGCTGACGGCGGCGCACGGACGCGGAGCACGGCTCGCCGCCATCTCCACGGGCGCCTTCGCGCTCGCCGCGACGGGCCTGCTCGACGGCAGGCGCGCCACCACGCACTGGCACTACACGCGGGCGCTCGCCGCGAAGCATCCTCTCGTGCGGGTCGACGAGAACGTGCTGTTCGTCGACGAGGGCAGCGTGCTGACGTCCGCGGGCGCCGCCTCGGGCATCGACCTGTGCCTGCACATCCTGCGCGGCGACCTCGGGGTGGCCGCGTCGAACCACGCGGCCCGGCGCCTGGTCGCGGCCCCCTACCGCAGCGGCGGCCAGGCACAGTACGTGCCGCGCAGCGTGCCCGAGCCGCTGGGCGAGCGGTTCGCCGCCACCCGCGAGTGGGCGCTGCGCCGGCTCGGCGAGCCCCTCACGCTGGAGGCACTCGCCCGGCACGCGGCGGTGTCGGCGCGCACGTTCTCGCGGCGCTTCGTCGAGGACACGGGGTACACGCCGATGCAGTGGGTCATGCGCGCCCGTATCGACATGGCCCGTGAACTGCTCGAACGCTCTCAGCGGAGCGTCGAGCAGATCGCCGCCGACGTCGGTCTGGGCACCGGCTCCAACCTGCGGCTGCACTTCCAGCGCATCCTCGGCACCACCCCGAGCGAGTACCGGCGCACCTTCGCCCAGGGCGAGTAGCCCGCCGCCGGCCTCCGGGTGCCGCTCGGCGCTCCGTGCTCGGCGCTCCGTGCTCGGCGCTCGGCGCTCGGCGCTCCGTGCTTGGCGCCTGGCGCCTGGCGCCTGGCGCGATCCTTGCGAACCGTGGCACTCACGCCGCTGCCCCGCGCGGGCGGCGCGCGCGAGCCTGGTGGCGAAGGACATGGTGGCGAACGAAGGGACACACCACTCATGACTCGCATCGGCATCAACGGATTCGGCCGCATCGGACGCAACGTGCTGCGCGCGCTGCTCGAACGCGACAGCAAGCTCGAGGTCGTCGCCGTCAACGACCTCACGGAACCCGCCACCCTGGCCCGCCTGCTCGCCTTCGACTCGACGGCCGGACGGCTCGGCCGCCCGGTGACCGTCGACGGCGACACCCTCGTCGTCGACGGGCACCGCATCAAGGTGCTCGCCGAACGCGAGCCGGCACGGCTGCCGTGGGCGGAGCTCGGCGTCGACATCGTGCTGGAGGCGACCGGCCGCTTCACCTCGGCCGACGCCGCCCGTGCCCACCTCACCGCGGGCGCGAGGAAGGTCCTGGTCAGCGCGCCGTCGAGCGGTGCCGACGTCACGCTCGCGTTCGGCGTCAACACCGACGCGTACGACCCGGCGGCGCACACGATCGTCTCCAACGCGTCCTGCACCACCAACGCGCTCGCGCCGCTGGCCGCGGTGCTCGACGAGCTGGCCGGCATCGAGCACGGCTTCATGACCACGGTGCACGCCTACACGCAGGAGCAGAACCTGCAGGACGGCCCGCACCGCGACCCCCGCCGGGCCCGTGCCGCCGGCGTCAACATCGTGCCGACCACGACGGGCGCCGCCAAGGCGATCGGCCTCGTACTGCCGAACCTGGACGGCAGGCTGTCCGGCGACTCGATCCGCGTCCCGGTTCCGGTGGGTTCGATCGTCGAGCTCAACACCACCGTCGCCCGTGACGTGACGCGCGACGACGTGCTGGCCGCCTACCGCGCTGCCGCCGAGGGGCCGCTCGCCGGCGTCCTCGAGTACTCGGACGACCCTCTGGTGTCGTCGGACATCACGGGCAACCCGGCCTCGTCGATCTTCGACTCGGCCCTGACCCGGGTCGACGGCCGCCACATCAAGGTGGTCGCCTGGTACGACAACGAGTGGGGCTTCTCCAACCGCGTGATCGACACGCTCGGGCTGCTCGCCGCACGCTGAAGGGGCAGCCGGTTCGGCATCACGGGGGCTCGCAGGTCACAATGGTGCGATGAGCAATTCCAAGGTTTACTTCGACATCGACATCGACGGCAAGGACGCGGGCCGCATCGTCTTCGAACTCTTCGAGGACGTCACCCCGAGGACCGCCAAGAACTTCATCGAGCTGGCCACCGGCGAGCACGGCTTCGGCTACGCCGGTTCCCCGTTCCACCGCGTGATCCCGCAGTTCATGCTCCAGGGCGGTGACTTCACCGAGGGCAACGGCACCGGGGGCAAGAGCATCTACGGCGCGAAGTTCGACGACGAGAACTTCAAGCTGAAGCACACCGGCCCGTACCTGCTCTCCATGGCGAACGCGGGTCCGAACTCCAACGGCTCGCAGTTCTTCATCACCACCGTCCCCACCCCCTGGCTGGACGGCAAGCACGTCGTCTTCGGCAAGGTCGTCGAGGGCACGGACGTGGTGGACCGGATCGAGGGCTTCGGTTCCTCCCCGTCGGGCCGCACCTCCGCCAAGATCACGGTGCGGGAGTCCGGCCGCCTGTAGGACTGGTCGTCCGCACCAGGACTCGAAGGACGGGGCCCACCGCGCCGTGCGCGGTGGGCCCCGTCCTGTCCCGTCTGGTGGGGGTCGCCGGGTGGTGCGACGCTGGGGTGGAGGAGCGTCCGACGAAGGCAACCCCGGGAGGGCCCATGGGACGGGACGTCCCGGCGGTGGTCTTCACCCGCGAGGACCGGCGCCGGTACCGGATCAAGATGCAGGAGTGCCTCGACGCCTTCGCGCAGATGCTGCGCGAGTCGCGGTTCGAGACCGAGCGTCCCCAGGTGGGGCTGGAGATCGAGCTGAACCTCGTCGATGACAGGGCCGAGCCGGCGATGCGCAACAGCGACGCGCTCGAAGCGATCGCGGACCCCGCCTGGTCGACCGAGCTGGGCCGGTTCAACCTGGAGATCAACATCCCGCCCCGACGGCTGACGGCGGGCGGCCCCGACGCCTGGGAGAACGAGATCCGCGCCGCCCTGAACCACGCCGAGGACCGCGCCAGGTCGGTCGGCGCCCATCTCATCATGATCGGCATCCTGCCCACGCTGCGCCAGTCGGACGTGGGCGAGGCGGCCCTCTCGGAGAACCCGCGCTACCGGCTGCTCAACGACCAGGTGTTCGCGGCCCGGGGCGAGGACCTGCACATCGAGGTGGACGGCGTCGACCGGTTGCGGACCTACGCGGACACGATCACGCCGGAGGCCGCCTGCACCAGCACGCAGTTCCACCTCCAGGTGGCCCCCGAGGAGTTCGCCGACTACTGGAACGCGGCCCAGGCGATCGCCGGCGTCCAGGTCGCCCTCGCGGCCAACTCGCCCTTCCTGCTCGGCAAGGAGCTCTGGCACGAGAGCCGCATCCCCCTGTTCGAGCAGGCCACCGACACCCGGCCGCAGGAGATCAAGGCGCAGGGAGTGCGGCCCCGGGTGTGGTTCGGGGAGCGGTGGATCAACAGCGTCTTCGACCTCTTCGAGGAGAACCTGCGCTACTTCCCCGCGCTGCTGCCGCTGTGCGACGAACAGGACCCCGCTCAGACGCTGGACCGCGGCGACACCCCCGAACTGGGCGAACTCACCCTCCACAACGGCACCATCTACCGCTGGAACCGGCCCGTCTACGCCGTCGCCGACGACAAACCGCACGTCCGGGTGGAGAACCGGGTCCTGCCCGCCGGTCCGACCGTCGCCGACACCCTCGCCAACGGCGCCTTCTACTACGGGCTCACTCGCGCCCTGGTGGAGGTGGAGCGACCGGTGTGGTCGCAGATGTCCTTCTCGGTCGCCGAGGACAACCTGCACACGGCGGCCCGGCACGGCATCGAGGCCCGGCTGTACTGGCCCGGGACGGGCGAGGTGCCCGTGCCCGAACTCGTCCTGCGACGGCTGCTGCCGCTGGCCCACCGGGGGCTGGAGCTCTCCGGCATGGACGCGGCCTGGCGGGAGCCGCTGCTCGGCATCATCGAGCAGCGGTGCGTCACCGGCCGCAACGGCGCGGTCTGGCAGAAGGAGATGTTCCACCACTTCGACGCCACCGTCCGTCCGGGCCGCCACGAGGCCCTGCGGCGGATGACCCAGCAGTACATGGACTACATGCATCTCAACGCCCCGGTCCACACCTGGCCGGTCGACTGACGTCCGGCGCCGCGCGCGGCACGCGCCCACGACCAGAGAGGCGGCAGACGATGTGCCGATGGCTTGCCTACTCCGGTACGCCCGTGCTGCTCGAGACCATCCTGTACAAGCCGGAGCACTCGCTGATCGACCAGAGCCTGCATTCCCGGATGGGCGTCGAGACGACCAACGGGGACGGGTTCGGCGTCGGATGGTTCGGCCCGGAGATGCGGACGCCCGCGATCGTCCGGGAGATCGGACCGGCGTGGAGCAACCGCAACCTGCGGGAGATCGCGGGCCACGTCCGCTCGCACCTGTTCTTCGCGCACATCCGGGCCTCCACGGGCAGCGCGGTGCAGCAGACCAACTGCCACCCGTTCCGCCACGGCCGCTGGATGTGGATGCACAACGGCGCGATCGCCGAGTTCCCCCGGGTCCGACGCGACCTCGCCCTGGCCGTCGACCCACGGCTCTTCCGCCAGATCGAGGGATCGACGGACTCGGAGATGATGTTCTTCCTGGCCCTCACCCTGGGTCTTGAAGAGGATCCTCCGGGGGCCGTGGCACGGATGGCGGGGCTGGTGGAGGAGGTCGGCCACGAGCACGGCGTGGAGTACCCCTTGCAGATGACGGTCGCCGTGACCGACGGCCGCCGGCTGTGGGCCTTCCGCTACTCCAGCCAGGGAGACTCACGATCCCTCTACTACAGCACCCGCGTGGAGACCCTGCGCTCGCTCCATCCCGGGATGTCCTTCCTGCAGGAGGTTTCCGACGACACCCGCCTGATCGTGTCGGAACCCCTGGGCGACCTGCCCGGCGTCTGGAACAAGGTCCCCGAGAGCAGCTACGGCGTCGTCCAGCCCGAGGGAGACGCCCTGATGCCCTTCACTCCGCAGGCGGCCTGACCCGGCGAAGCCGGTCCGTGTGGTGGGTGAGGGTGTCGATGCGGGCTGCCAGCTCGGGATGGTGGGCGGTGAGGTGGTGGCGGGCGCTGGTCAGCGGGCCGATGAGCCCTGCGGCGTCGTCGTGGCCCAGTGCCCGTACGAGGGGGGTGCGGGCCTCGGCCGGGAGACCGGCGAGTGCGGTGATCTGGCCGGCGAGCTGACGGAGGTCGGCGGCGTTGCCGCGGGCCCAGGTGGTGACGGCGCGGTCGGCGGCCCGGCGGTCCCGGGTGGCCTGGACGCGTTGTTCCCCGGTGGTGCCGGGAGCTCCCGGGCGCAGGCGCAGATAGCGGCGCTCGGCGGCCTGCCGGCTGGCGACACCGAGGGGTTGGGCGAGGTCGGCCCAGCTCGCGCCCGCCTCGCGGGCGGTCTCGATCAGTCCCGTCTCCCACCCCGCGAGCCGGTCGCGCACCTCGCGCAGGAGCAGCAGCGCGGCCAGTGCCTGGTCGGAGCCGACCTGGGAGCCGGGCTGCTCCGCGGCCTGCGGTGTCTGGGCGGTGCGCACGGCCTCGTCGATCGCCGCCAGCGCTGCCTCGGCGGCGAGGAAGGACGCGGGCCGGGAACCGAATTCCTGCGGGTCTGCGGTCATGGGTCACCTCCGCTCGATCACGTCACCCGATGGGTGACACCATCACTTGTCATCCTTTCGATGACATGCTACAAGAAAAGCAGGAAGCAGCGCATGAGCGGTTCTGCTCGAAGTGGAGTGAACTGGAGGTGTTTCACGATGCTGATGCGCACCGATCCTTTCCGTGAGTTCGACCGGCTCACCCAGCAACTGTTCGGCAACGCGTCCGGCACCTGGTCGCGTCCTACGGCGATGCCGATGGACGCCTACCGGGAGGGTGACGCGTACGTGATCGCACTCGATCTGCCCGGTGTCGACCCGGACGCGATCGACATCGACGTCGAGCGGAACATGCTGACCGTCCGGGCCGAGCGCCGGCCCGTCACCAAGGGTGACGACGTCCAGATGGAACTCTCGGAGCGTCCGCTGGGCGTGTTCTCCCGCCAGGTGATGCTGGCCGACACCCTCGACACCGAGCACATCAGTGCCGACTACGACGCGGGCGTGCTCACTGTGCGCGTACCGATCGCCGAGCGGGCCAAGCCGCGCAAGATCTCCATCAGCGCCGGCGGGGACCGCAAGGAGATCTCCGGCTGAGCAGAGCCCCACCCCCGGTGCCGGAGGGCGGACGGCCTCCCCGCGCCTCCCGCCCTCCGCCGCTGCCCGCGCGCCGGCCCGGAACGCCCAGGGAAGGAGTAGCCCGATGGCCATGCAGTGGGACGTGTTCCTCGACCGGGTGCAGGAACGCGGCGAGTACCCGACCCGCGTCGAGGCGGACCGCGCCGCGCGCACCGTGCTGGCGCTGCTCGGCGCACACCTGGTCGGTGAGGTACGGGCCGAGCTGGCCGCCCGGCTCCCGGAGACCTTCGCCCTGATCCTGCTCAACCCGCTCCAGGCCGCCGAACCCCTCTCCGCCGAGCGGTTCGTGCGGGCCACCGCGGCGTGGATCGAGGGAGCCACCGAACGGACCGCGGCCTGGGACATCGGTGCCGTGCTCAGCGTGACCGCCGACGCGGCGGGCGAGGAACTGATCCGCCGCGTCCTGCTGCAGCTCCCACCCGGATACGACCTGCTCTTCGGCCGGCCGCAGGACACCGCGGCCCCCGGCCCGCGCACCCGGTGACCGACGCGCCCGCGTCCGCCGGTCACCGGCCGACCCCGTCAGACAACCCCACGAGCGAGAAAGGCGTCCTTCACCGATGCAGTCCAAGACGGCCCCGGCGACCCCCATCACCGAACCGGCCATGTCGTTCGGCCAGTTGCTGGAGCAGGTCCGCTACAACGGCGCCTACCCCACCCGCGAGCGCGCCGAAGAAGTCGTCACCGCCGTCCTGGCCGCCCTCGGCCGCCGCATCACCGGCGAGGAACGCGTCGAACTGGCGGCCCGCCTTCCCCGCGAGGCCGGCCGGATCTTCGCCTCCCAGATCCCCGGAACCGACTCGATGACCGGCTGGGCCTTCGTCAGGGACCTCGCCGCCCGCACCGGCGGCACCCTCGCGACCACGCGCTGGGACGTCGGCTCCGTCCTGGGCGTCCTCGCCCGCCTCGCCGGTCCCGCCCTGCTCGACCGCATCCTCGCTCAACTCCCCTCCGGCTACGCGATCCTCTTCGGCCGCGCGGAACTCACCCAGGCGGCCTGACGTCCGTGCCCCGTTGACAGAACCACGGGAAGATCACACAATCGCTGCCATGACCCCATACTGGTTCGAGATGACGGCGGAGCCTGTGCGCGTGCCCGATCGAACCGGGTGTGAGCGCTCCGGTCGATAACCGGCTGTCTCCGGGCCGAGGGCTCGACGCACGCCGCGTGCAGAGCGCATCGGTTCACTTTCCGGCAGCAGTCCGGAGCACGTCCACCGACCAGGCCGTCCGGCACGGCCGCGCGCATCCCACTCCACGACGGTCGAGAGGCGCGCCTCGCCCCGTCGTCGATGCGCTGCCGAGCCGCCGGGGCCTGGTCGGACCGCCGTTGAAGGGGAGGCCCCATGACCGTCACGACCGCCGGCCCGACCGTTACTCTGCGCGAGGCGCGCATTCCGGGGGACGGGATGTACGAGGGAGGGCGCGTGTTGCGCCGGCTGCCCGAGGGGTGGGAGGAGCGGCCCTACGAGCTGTTCGACGTGGTTCCGCTGGCTCGCACGATCGGCGCGGAGATCCGGGGCCTCGACCTCTCGCGTCCGCTCGGCCCCACGCTGCGCGAGGAGTTGAACCGCGCTCTGCTGGAGTGGAAGGTGCTGTTCTTCCGCTCCCAGCACCTCACCTCCGACCAGCAGCGCGACTTAGCGCTCAACTGGGGCCAGTTGGAGACCAACCCGCTGCTCGCCACCGGCTCGAGCGAGGACGTCGTCCGGTTCGACAAGGCCGCCGGGGCGGCACCGACGTACGAGAACGTCTGGCACACCGACGTCACCTTCCGGGAGCGGCCCGCGCTCGGCGCCGTCCTCCAGTTGCGCGAGGTACCGCCGTTCGGCGGTGACACGATGTGGGCGGACATGGCCGCCGCCTACGACAATCTCCCGCAGGAGGTGAAGGACCGCATCGACGGTGCCCGCGCCGTGCACGACTTCATCCCCGGCTTCGCCAGGTTCTACGGCCCCGAGCGGCTGATCCCCCACCAGGACCTCTTCCCGCCCGTGGAACACCCCGTCGTGCGTACCCACCCCGAGACCGGGCGGCGCACGCTGTTCGTCAACACGTCCTTCACCACGCACATCACCGGCATGGACCGGGACGAGAGCGACCGGCTGCTGCGCTTCCTGTTCCAGCAGGCGCACGTGCCCGAGTACCAGGTGCGTTTCCGCTGGCAGCCCGGCGACATCGCCTTCTGGGACAACCGGGCCACCCAGCACTACGCGGTGGGCGACTACGGATCCGATCGCCGCGTCGCCGAACGCGTCGCCATCGAGGGCGACCGTCCCTTCTGACCCCGCACGCGGGCCGGAGGCGGCGGTCCACCTCCGGCCCGGGGGTTCGCTACGCCGGGTCCTGCTCCTCGATCGCGGCTGGGCGCAGCTGCGCGGCACGGATGCGTTCGACGTCGAGTTTGCGGCCCCGGTCGAACCGGTAGATGCCGTTCAGCTCCTGGAAGACGTCGGTGAGCTGGGTGTAGCAGTAGCCGAACATGTCCCGGTCCCGCAGCAGCACTTCGGTGAGGCCGCTGAACCGCTCGTGGAACTCCTCCTCGTCGCGCACCCGTTCGCCGTACCCCCAGGAGACGGTGCGGTCCTCACCCGACCGGTCGGCTGCCGCCTCGGGGTCCCACCAGATGCCGCCGAACTCGCTGACGAAGTACGGCTGGCCTCGGTAGGGCCGCGAGTACGGGGCGCCGTTCTCGTAGGTGTTGACGAAGGGGGTGTCCTTGGCGAGGCCGGACATCAGCCGGCGGAAGGCCGCCGGGTCCTGCTCGTAGTTGTGGGCGTCGTAGACGTCGGTCTCGGCGACCCGGTGGGCGTAGCCGGAGGCGTCTATGACCGGCCGGGTGGTGTCCATGGCCTTGGTGGCCAGGAACATCGCACGGGTCACGTCGTCGAGCTGCGTGATCCGGTCGTGCAGCTTCTGGTAGGTCTCGTTGAGCGGGCACCAGCCGATGATCGAGGGGTGCGAGTAGTCGCGTTCCAGCGCTTCCAGCCACTGCGCGACGTAGGAGGCGTCGGGGCGCTGGTTGTCGCCCGAGGAGCCGCCCGTCTCGCAGCCCCAGTCGCCGAACTCGCCCCAGACCAGGTAGCCGAGGCGGTCCGCGTGGTGGAGGAAGCGCTCCTCGAAGACCTTCTGGTGCAGCCGGGCCCCGTTGAAGCCGGCTTCCATGGCCAGCTCGATGTCCCGGACCAGCGCCTCGTCGGTCGGGGCGGTCATCAGCCCGTCCGGGTACCAGCCCTGGTCGAGGACGAGACGCTGGAAGAGCGGTCGCCCGTTGAGGAGGACGGTCTTGCCGCGCAGGCCCACAGCGCGCAGACCCGCGTAGCTCTCCGCGCTGTCGACGACCTGCCCGGTGGCGTCGAGGAGTTCGAGGCGCAGGTCGTACAGGTGCGGGTCGTCGGGGCTCCACTCGCGTCGCCGGTCGTCCGGCACCGGCAGGTGCAGGCGCGGGGCGAGGTCCAGGTCGGCGCGGGCCTCGGCGCGGCACACCTCGCCGTCGGCGTCGCCGAGGATGGCGCGCACCCGGTGGCCGGGCCGGTTGCCGGACAGGGGCAGTTCGAGGTGGAAGGCGGAGCCGGCCAGGTCCGGGGTGATCCGGGGACGGCGCAGGTGCACGTGGGGCACGGGCTCGAGCCAGACGGTCTGCCAGATGCCGGTCACCCGGGTGTAGTTGCAGTCGTGGTTGGCGTACTGCACGGCCTGCTTGCCGCGCGCCTGCGGGCCGGACCTGGGGTCGCGGGCCCGCACCGTGACGACGACCTCCTCCCCCGCCCCGGCGATGTCCCCGAGGTCGGCGGTGAAGGGCGTGAAGCCGCCGCGGTGCCGGGCGACCTCCTCGCCGTTCACCCACACGGTGGTGTCGTGGTCGACGGCGCCGAAGTGCAGCAGCACCCGGCGCCCGGCCCACGCCACCGGCAGGGTGAGGGTGCGCCGGTACCAGACGGCCTCCAGGAAGTCGGTGTCACCGATGCCGGACAGCTCGGACTCGGGCGGGAAGGGCACGAGGATCTCGTCGCGCAGTTCGCGGTCGAGCAGACCCCGCTCGAGTCCGCTGTCACCTCGGTCCGTCTCGAACTGCCAGGCGCCGTTCAGGTTGAGCCAGTCGCGGCGCACGAACTGCGGTCGCGGGTACTCCGGGCGCGGTGCGGAGTGAGTGGGCACACATGCTCCAGTCGATCGGTGGGCCGACGTGGTGTGCCGGGCCCGTGCGTACAGCGAGGGGGACGAGGTGGCTAGTTTTTACATCGATGTACATCGGCTGTAAAGAGAGGGACTGGTAAGAGACCGGGGTCAGGGATCGGGAGTGAGGGCCCCAAGATCGACGTCACGCCGGCCTGCGCTCGGGGCGGCGCGATGCCGGGACATAGACTCTGGCAGCGCGCAAGAGGCAGGGAGGTCTCGGTGGCTCGGCCCAGGATCAAGGACGTCGCACGTCATGCGGGCGTTTCGGAGAAGACGGTGTCCAATGTCATCAACGACTACGCCCATGTCTCCGACCGGACCAGACGCGTGGTGCGCGAGGCCATCGATCAGCTCGGCTACCGGGTCAACCTGGCCGGCCGCCATCTGCGCCGGGGCCGTACCGGCATCATCGCCCTGGTCGTTCCGGAACTCGACATCCCGTACTTCGCCGAGCTGGCCCGGCATGTCATCCGGGAGGCCGAACAGCGTTCCCTGACCGTTCTGATCCATCAGTCCGGGGCGGACCGGGCCCATGAGCTGGCGGCACTGGCCGGTTTCGGGTCCGCCTTCGTCGACGGAATCATCCTCAGCCCGCTCGCCCTGACGGCGGACGACCTGCGCGACCGCGTGGGTGCGCCGCCGACCGTGCTGCTCGGGGAGCTGCTGGAGGAGGGCGCCGACCACGTCGCCATCGACAACGAGGGGGCCGCGCGCGAGGCGACCGGCCACCTGATCGGGCTGGGGCGCCGCGCCATCCTCGCCGTCGGTGGTCGTGACGACTCGGGCCTGGGGACGGCCGAGGCCCGCACCCGCGGCTTCCGTGCCGCCCTGTCCGAGGCGGGCATCGCCTACGATCCGGCCGCCCTGCTGCCGGTCGACTCGTTCCGGATGCCCGACGGGGCGGAGGCCGTGGCGCGGGCGCTGCGGGAGGGCGCGCGGCCCGACGCGCTGCTCTGCCTCAACGACCAGCTGGCCCTGGGCGCGTTGCGCGCCCTGCACGAGCACGGGGTCCGGGTGCCCGAGGACGTCGCGGTCATCGGCTTCGACGACGTGGAGGGCGGGCGGTTCAGCGTCCCGACGCTCAGCACGGTGGCTCCCGACAAGGCGGCGGTGGCCAAGGTCGCCGTGCAACTGCTCCAGGACCGCATCGAAGAGGCGACAGGACCGGAGGGCCGCGGTGACGGTGCCGTGTCGGTCTCGCTGTCGCCGCAGGACCGCATCGTGGCCCACCGGCTCGTCCTGCGGGAGAGCACGGAGGGCCGCGAGCGGCGGTGACGGGTCGGTCGATCCGGTGCGTCAGTTCACGTAGACCTCGGCGCGGTCGACGCTCACGAAGGACGCCCCGGACCGGGAGTTGTGCTCTCCCGTCACCCGGATCCGCAGGGTGTGGCTGCCGTACGCGAGCCACATCCGCAGGCTCGGGGTCAGCCCTGGAGCGGGTTGCGGTGGCTCGTGGCGAAACGGGACGGTGGTGTGCCGAAGGCCCGGCTGAAAGCGGCGGTGAACGCGGCGGGCGAGGCGTAACCGAGGCGGCCGGAGACCTCACTGACCGACGCGGTGCGCAGCAGGGGGACGGCCGCGAGCAGGCGCGCGCGGGCCCGCCAGACGGCGGGGCTGTCGCCCGTCTCCGAGCGGAAACGCCTGGTGAAGGCCCGTTCACTCGTGGCCGTCCGCGCGGCCCATGCCGTGTTGGTGACGCCGGCGTCCGGGTCGGCCAGGTACTCCCGGCAGAGCGTCACGAGGTCGGCGGAGGCGGGAATCCCGACGTGGAACGGGAGTGGGGTGCGGGCGGCGATCTCGTAAAGGAGGAGGGCGACCACGCTCGCCTCCCGTCCGGCCAGGCTGTAGTCCGCCTCGAACTCGACCGCCGCCAGCAGCAGTTCGCGCAGCAGCGGCGGAACGTCCACGACCGTGCAGGTGCCGGGCCACCAGGGGACGGCGTCCGGTTCGATGTACAGACTGCGCGTGCTGACGCCCAGCATGCGGACCCGGTGGCGGGTGGCGGCCGGAATCAGGACGGCACGCTCGGGCGGGACGGTCCAGGTGCCGTCGGCGGTGTCGACGACCATGACACCGGTGGCGCCGTAGAGGAACTGCGCGCGGCGGTGTTCGTGCCAGTCCAGTACGTGGCCGGGCGGGTAGTCGGTGCCGATGGGCAGGACGGCCCGGCCCACGGCGTCGACATCGGCCAGGGGGACGTTCTTCACCCCGGCCACTCTACGGCCGAGTCGCGAAGGAATCGTGCCGAGCATCGAATGCGTGCGTCACTCCCGAGCTGGTGGAGTGGCCCTGTGAATGATCTGGCCTTGCTCGGCATCGGGCTTCTCACCGGCGTGACGACCGTCCTGTTCGGGTTCGGGGGCGGATTCGTCGCCGTCCCGGTCGTGGTGTGGGCGGACGCCGTCCTCGGCGCGGACGCGATGCGGGTGGCGACGGCCACCTCGGCCCTGGTCATGGTGGTGAACGCGGGGTTCGCGACGGCCGTCACACCGCGACGGGTGCTCGCCGCCCTCCGTGGCAACGGCCCCCTGCTCCTGCTGCTGGCGGCCGGCGGCGGGGCCGGCGCGCTCGCCACGCGCCACGCCCCGCCCGGCCTGGTCCGCTGGGCGTTCGTCGCGTACGTCGCGCTCACTATCGTCGACCTGCTGCTCCGCCCCGGATTCCTGCGCCCGCGCGCCCCGGAGACGACCCGGGACGCACCGCGCCCGCTGCCGGCCGTCGTCGGCGCTCCGGTCGGCGCGGTGGCGGCCTTCCTCGGTGTGGGGGGCAGCGTCATGACCGTCCCCGCGATGCGGCGGGCCGGGCACACGATGCACGTGGCGACCGCGCTGGCCAACCCGCTGACCCTCGCCGTCGCGCTCCCCGCCGCCGTGGTCCTCCTGGGCGGCGCCGAGGCCCCCGCCCCCGCGCACACGCACGTCCACCTGGTGGGTCTCGTCGACCTCCGTGCCGCCGCGGCGCTGCTCCTGGGCGCCCTGCCCGTGATCACGGTGCTGCGGCGCCGCCCACCGCGCATCCCCGACCGCATCTACGCGTGGACGTACATCGCGCTGCTCGGTGCGGTGACGGTCGCGATGGTGCTCTCGCACTGAGCACGTCCCGAAGCGCGGCCCGGTGTGGGGGCGGGACGCGCGGCCGGGCCGGGGCACCTCTCGTGTCCCGGCCCGGCGCGTCACCGTCGGCCCGGCGTCCCGGTCGGGGTGAGGGTCAGGGCCTGCTCGCCGGCGCCGCGGGTGCCGCCGACGGGGTCGCCGGTGGTGTTGGTCCACGAGCGGGCGGGGGTGGTCTCGACGCGGCGGCGAGGATCGCCGGAGATGCCGATCACCAGACCGCTGTAGCGGTTGACCAGGCGGTACGTGCCGGTGGCGGTGCCGTCGGCGGACGTACCGGGGATGACGAACCACTGCTGCCCGACGGAGGGACCGCCGCTGCCTGAGCGGGTGACGGTGGGCCTGGTGCCCCAGGCGCGGCCCGCGGTGGACGAGGAGTCGACGCCGAGCAGTCGGCCGGTCGCGGCGTTGGCGATCCGGTAGGAGCCGTCGCCGTTCGCGGTGAAGACCCACTCCGCCAGTCCGGTTCCGGCCGGCTCGCTCACCGATGTCGTCGCGGAACCTCCCGCCCGTGCCTGGGCGAGGGCACGTCCCCCGGCACCGGCGATCCGGTAGGTCCTGCCCGCGTCGACCGGCGCGGCGGGGGCGGAGGTGTCGATCGTGACGTTGACGTACTCGCTCGCCCTGCCGCCCGAGCAGCCGAAGGAGCAGTACGAGCGGAACGTCCTGCCGACGACTCCGGAGCCGGTCTTGTTCACGCCGTCGAGGAACCAGCGGTACCAGGAGGCATTGGTGTGGCCGCCGGTGTCACCGATCGGGAACCACTTCTGGGTGGCGAGGTTCTTGGTGGCGTAGAACTGCTGCGGGGCGTTGCCGCTCTGGTCGACGGCCTGGGGTTCCCCGATGTACAGCCCCAGGTGGGCGTTGTAGGTGATGTCCATGACGAACAGGGGCGAGGTCGGGGGCATCCAGCCGGCGGCGACCTGTTCGCTCACCGTGCCGGTGTTGGCCGGGTCGTACTCGTCCGACACGGGGGTGTAGCCGCTCCCGCCGGAGGCACCGACCGGCACCATGTTGCTCTCGCGGCCCCCGACGCCGGGTTCGGACCAGGCCCCGTCGTACCACTTCTGCCAGGAGCCGGGGGCCATCTTCCCGGACATCGGGGCCCGGGCCACGTGGGCGTGGAAGGCCTTCCAGCCGCCGCCCTTCTCCACGATCCGGGAGCCGTAGTAGACGTAGAAGTATCCGGAGGCGGTGTCGACGAACAGGCGGGGGTCGCCGTCGCCGTAGTGGTAGGTCTGGTGCGGGAACGCGCGGGTGTCGCCGCGCTTCGTGCTGTACGGCGAGGTGATGACGTGGTCCTCGATGGTCCACGTCCGGCCCTGGTCCCGCGAGACCGCGTAGTCGATCCCGTCGTAGTGGAGACCGTCGGCGAAGGGCTGCGGGGTGAACTCGTTGTGCACCAGGCCGTACCAGTCGCCGGTGTCCGGGTCGACCCACACGCCGGCCAGGTCGCAGTAGTTCTTCTGCGCGTAGCCCGAACCGGCGGGCGGGAAGGTGGACTCCCTGCCGGTCGGGCTGTTGTTGCACCGCCAGGTGGTGTCGTTGTTGCGGTCCCTGGGCTCCTCGGGGTCGACCGCGTCGCTGACCGCGGCGGACCGGTTCGCCGTGTCGAAGTCCCCGCCGGTGTAGAAGCTCCACGCCCGGCTGTCGTCCGCGCCGTAGAGCGCATGGGCCTGCTGGTAGTAGAAGGTGCCGTCCTTGTCGATGTAGGTGCCGGCCGGGGTGTCGTCGGGTCGGGTCCATGGCCCCTTGGCACCGACGGTGACGGAGTAGGTGGCGTCGGGATCGGCCGCCGACGCGGGCGGCGTGCCCAGGGAGGCGGTGCCGGCAAGGGCGAGTGCCGTGGCGACGGCCACGAGGGCGAGTCTGTTTGCGGGAGCTGTCATCCGTGACACGGGTACTCCTCAACTCGTGGTGGTGCTTCCAGTGGTGTCGGTGGTCGATGTGCGGACGGCCCCGCCCGTCAGTCGAACGTCTCGACGTACTCCTCGGCCGGTCCGAGACCGGGCCGGTCCAGGAGGGCGACGTGCGCGCCGAACCGTTCGAGTTCCAGGACGGTGAGCGTGTTGGCGCCGGCGCGCAGGAAGGGCCGGGGCAGATACAGCGTGGACTGGGGGCCCACCTCCCAGTAGCGCCCGAGCAGGGCGTCGTTGACCCAGACGAAACCCTTGGCGAAGCCGGGCAGGGCCAGGAAGGTGTCGGCGGGTTCGGTGGTGTCCAGGCGCGCGCTCGCGAAGCCGGCCGCACCGCCGGGCGCGGCGGCCGACGCGGCGCGGGCGGTGTCGTGCGGCGTCCACTCGTCCAGCGGGAGCCGGCGCATGGTCCAGCCGTGCACGAGCCGGCGCTCCACCCGTACCCCGCCGAGGATGCCCTTGCCCTGACCGAGCAGCGGCCCGTAGTTGATCCGCCCCTGGTTCTCCACCAACAGCTCCAGCCGGATCCGCGCTCCCGTGCCGACCACGGTGAACGAGGACGTCTCGCGGTCGAGTACGGCGACGGGCACGCCGTCGACGAACACCTGGGCGCGGTCGTGCAGGCCCGTCACGGTCAGCTCCTGCTCGCCGGGGGGCAGCAGCGGACGGGCCGCGTAGAGCACCAGCCCTGCGGACTGCCCGAGTTCCTCGAAGCTGAGCGGCACGGCGGCGTGCACCGGCTCGGCCACCGCGCGCAGGGCGTCCAGCAGGGCCGCCCGCCGGGTCACCGGCAGTGTCCGGGGCCGCAGGAGGGGCGGGTCGGCGGGCAGGGGCCGTCGTGGCGCCGTCTCACCGAGAGCGGCGGCGAACCTCGCCCGCAGTGCGTGGAACTTCGGGGTGAGCGCGCCGTGTTCGGCCACCGGGGCGTCCGAGTCGTAACTGGTGACGGTCGGCCGGAGGGTGTCCCCGTCGTGGTTGGCGCCGGCCCACAGTCCGAAGTTGGTGCCGCCGTGCGCCATGTAGAGGCTGACCGAGCCGCCCGCGTCGAGGATGTCGCCCACGTCCCGGGCGGCGCTGTCCGGGGACCGGACGTGGTGCTTCTCGCCCCAGTGGTCGAACCAGCCGTTCCAGAACTCCGCGCAGAAGAAGGGTTCCTCGGGCCGGCGTGAGCGCAGCAGTGCCGCGGCGTCGGCGGGCCGCGAGCCGAATGTCGCGGCCGCCAACTCGCCGGGCACGGTGCCGCCGTCGAGCATCAGCGGGGTGGGACCGTCGGCGGTGTAGAGCAGTTCGGTGATGCCCCGGTCGACGAGGGCGTCCCGGACCCAGCGGACGTAGGCGTGGTCGTCGCCGTAGCTGCCGTACTCGTTCTCGATCTGCACGGCCACGACCGGGCCGCCGTGTACGGCCTGCAGATCGGCCACCCGCGGGACGAGTTCGTCGAACCAGCGGCCGACGGCGTCCAGGTACGGCTGGTGACTGGTGCGCGGTCGCATGCCGGGAGTGCCGGTGAGCCAGGACGGCAGTCCGCCGTTGTCCCACTCGGCGCAGATGTAGGGGCCGGGACGCACCACCACGTCGAGACCGGTCCGCTGGGCCAGCCGGGCGAAGCGGGCCAGGTCGCGCCAGCCGTCGAAGCGGACTTCCCCGGGGCGGCGTTCGTGGAAGTTCCACGGGACGTAGGTGTCCACGGTGTTGAGCCCGAGGGCCGCCAGGCGCTCCAGGCGGTCGGCCCACTGCTCCGGATGGACACGGAAGTAGTGCAGCGAACCGGACAGGACGCGGTGCGGCCGGCCGTCGCGCAGGAACGTGCCGTGGGCATGGGTCAGGGTGGCCGGGGGGTGCGCAGCGCGGGTGGTGGGCGGGGTGCTGGCCAGGGTCACTCGACGGCTCCGGTGGTCGTGCCCGGTACCCGGCCCCGGATGTTATCGATCTCTTGACCAAGGCCGGTGCTTTCGCGGTCGACTATGGCAGACGATGTTATCGATGCCAACAGGCTCCGCCCGACTGACCGGGAACCCTGCGGAAGACCGGGTGACGGCCCATGTCAGCGATACCATCGCGGGAGGGCGTCGAGGAAGGGACCCATGGCGAAGCAGGGTGACGGCGGGCAGCGTCCGCCGGGGATGACGGACGTGGCCCGTGCCGCCGGGGTGTCCGCGCAGACGGTGTCGCGGGTGCTCTCCGGGCATCCGAACGTGCGGGAGGAGACACGCGCCAAGGTCGTGGCCGCGGTGGCGCGGCTCGGCTACCGCCGCAACAACGCGGCCCGCATGCTCTCCTCCGGACGCAGCCGCACGATCGGCGTGGTGACCCTCCGGACCACCTTCTACTCGCGTGCCGCGGTCACCTCGGGCATCGAGCGTGCCGCCCGGGCCGCCGGGTACGCGGTGAGCACCGCGACCACCGCCTCGCTCGACACCTTCGCCCTGGAGACCGCCCTGTCCCGGCTCACCGACCAGGGCGTGGAGGGCATCATCCTGTCGGTGCCGCTGATCCACGGCAGTACGCGGCTGGAGGAGCTCACCCGCGCCACGCCCACCATCACGATCGACGGTTCACGCACCGACGCCACCGAGGTCGTGGCCGTCGACCAGGCCCTGGCGGCCCGCCTGGCCACGCGGCATCTGCTGGATCTGGGCCATGAGACGGTCTGGCACCTCGCCGGCCCCGCGCAGTGGCTGGAGGCCGCCAGCCGGCGCGACGGGTGGCGTGCGACGCTCGAGGCGGCGGGACGGCCGGTGCCACCGCCCCTGGAGGGCGACTGGTCACCCGCCTCGGGGTACCGCAACGGCCTCGTCCTGGGACGGATCCCGGAGGTGACCGCGGTCTTCGTGGCCAGTGACGAGATGGCGTTCGGAGTCGTCAAAGCGCTGCGTGAACTGGGCCGTCGAGTCCCCGAGGACGTCTCCGTGGTCGGCGTCGACGACATCGAGCTGGCGGAGTACTGCGCGCCGCCCCTCACCACCGTCGCCCAACCGTTCGCGCAGATGGGCGAACTCGCCGTCGCGCACCTGCTGCGCCACATCACCGCCCCGGAGACCGTGCCCGTACCGGCGTCGGCGTCGGTGGAACCGCGCCTGGTCGTCCGGGGGAGCACCGCCGCGGCGGCGGGGACGGCACCGGCACCGAGGCGCCGCTGAGTCACCTGTCATTTCCGCGGCGGCGTCGGGAGAACCGGGCTCACCTGGTCGGGAGAACCGGGCTCACCTGGAGGACAACGGCGAAACGCGCGCCCCCGGTGCCGGATTTGCACGTCGGCACGACCAGTCACATTCTGGAATACGGGGGAATGTGCGCCCTGTCATGGTTTCCGACCGGTCCCACCGGGTCTTCGGCCGGTGGTGTGCGACTGGTCGCCGCCTCTCTCTGCACGCTCGGTTCCAGGCACGGCCTCCCTCGCCTGTCTCGCCCGAGGTTCTCCGATCCAACGACACTCTGCAGCCGGGGAGGCCACGGTGACGACCCAGCAGCGCGACGGCACCATGCCGTCCGGACGGACGACCGCCGTCCGGTTGATCTTCGAGTACGAGGGGACGGACATCCGTCCGTTCTCCAGCCAGCGGATCGAGAAGACGCCTCCTCCCGGTGATCCACCGGGAGAACTCCGGGACACCGGGGGCCCGGGATTGTGGGTCGAGGTCCGGGACGCGGAGCGGCGACCGCTGTACCGGCACGGACTGCGTGATCCCGTGCCTCAGGACGTGGAGGTGCCCTCCGGCGACCCGGAACGTCCCGTCCACCGGGTTCCGGTGGAGCGCCCGCGGGGAGCCTTCGCCGTGGTGGTCCCCGACCTCGAAGAGGCCGATCACGCCGCGCTGCTGAGCAGCACACCGGGTTCCGAGCAGCAGGCCGCCGCGGCCTCAGTGACGGAGGTGGCTCGCTTTCCACTCCGTACGGAGACCGGCCGGGTGATGGCCGAGCTCGGGACCAGGGACGGAGCGGTCGTCGGCACGACAAAGATCGTCGACAGCGGCCCCTCGTCGTCCCGCTGGAATCTGGTGATCATGGGGGACGGCTACCAGGCCACCCAGCTCGGACAGTTCGCCCAGGACGCCCAGACGGTCGTCACCGCCCTGTTCGCCACGCCACCGTTCGACGGCCAGCTGCGGAACGCGGTCAACGTGTACCGGGTCGACGTCAGTTCGACGGACAGCGGCGCCGACGACCCGGCGGTGTGTGGCGGCTCCGGGGCGGCCCCGCGGACCTACTTCGACGCCACCTTCTGCGTCAACGGTATTCCGCGGGCCCTTTCGGTCGACGAGGGCACCGCCCTCACCGTGGCCGGGCAACAGGTTCCCTCGTGGGACGTGGTGCTGATGGCTGTCAACGACACCAAGACAGGGGGCGCCGCCGGCTCCGTCGCGACCTTTTCACTCCCGCGGGATTTCACCGACATAGCGCTGCACGAGATGGGCCACATGGGGTTCGGACTCGCGGACGAATACGAGTACGCGAAGGGGTGCAACAGCGACACGGACCGCGACAGGCACCCCGGACCCGAGCCGCTCCCGCCCAACGTGACCCTCGACGCCGGGCGTGACACCAACAAGTGGCGGGACCTGATCGCGCCGGACACCCCCCTGCCGACGACGGTGAACCCCGACTGCACCAAGTGCGACACCCAGGCCAATCCGGTCGGCGCGGACACCGTCGGTGCCTTCATGGGCGCCGACACCTACCACTGCGGGGCGTACCGCCCGCAGTGGACCTGCAAGATGCGCACGCGCAGCGAGCCCTTCTGCGCGGTCTGCCAACGCCGCATCCGGCACACTCTGGAGCCCTACCTCCGCATCGACGTCAACCGGGTGGCAACGGTGTCCCGCGCCTCCGGGCACCTGGATCTCTTCTGGGCCAACACCGACGGGCGGATCTGGACCCAATGGTGGGACCACGGGTCCGGTGGGGGGTGGTACGAGCACCAGAGGTTCCCCACCGTCCAGACCCGTCGGGAATCGGCGGCCCACGACACCGCCGTCGCCGCCGTGGCCCGTACCTCGGGTCACCTGGACCTCTTCTGGGCGGGTTCCGACGGCAAGATCTGGACCCACTGGTGGGACCACGGGTCGGGCAAGGGCTGGTACAACCACGAGCCCTTCCCCATCGCCCGGGAGTTCGCCACGCCGCCCGTGCCCAGGAGCGACATCACGCCCATGCCGGGAAGCGGCATCGCCGCGGTGGCGCGTACCTCGGGTCACCTGGACGTGTTCTGGGTGGGCACGGACGGCAGGATCTGGAGCAACTGGTGGGACGAGCAGTCGGGCGAGGGCTGGTACGACCACAGGGCCTTTCGTCTGGTGCAGGGGTTCCCGGGCGTGGCCGCGCAGCGGAGCGGTCTTGCCGCGGTGGCCCGCACCTCCGGCCACCTGGACGTGTTCTGGGTCGGGGCGGACGGCAGGATCTGGAGCAACTGGTGGGGCCAGGAGTCGGGCAACGGCTGGTACGACCACGACGCCTTCCCGATCGCCCGTGGAACCCCGGCCCCTGCCGTTCCCGGCAGCCAGATCGCCGCGGTGGCCCGCACCTCCGGCCACCTGGACGTGTTCTGGGTCGGCACGGACGGCAAGATCTGGTCCAACTGGTACGACCGGATCGACGGTATGGGCTGGCACGATCACGACGCCTACCCCATCGCCCGTGAGTTCCCCGCTCCACCGGCCGCGGACACGGGAATCGCCGTGGTGGCGCAGAACCCGCGTCACCTGGACGCCTTCTGGGTGGGCGACGACGGAGCGGTCTGGACCAACTGGTGGGACCAGGAGTCGGACAACTGGTACGACCACGACGCCTTCCCCCTGTGGGGACTGGACCAACGGGCCAACGCCCACCGGGTCCGGGCGGCGGAGCTGTCGGCCGCCGGTCGGCACGCCGAGGCGGCCGAGGAGCAGCAGCAGGCCCGCGTCGACTACGAGCACCTCACCCTGCTGTCCGAGTCGTTCCGCCGCAGCCTCGCCCAGACGCTGGTGGTGCTGGGTGTGTACCTGGCGAAAGCCAGGCGGTTCGACGAGGCAGTCGAAGCCGGCCGGCGGGGCGTGGCCGAGTACCGCACGGCGCAGGACGCCGAGCACGTGGCCTGGGCCCTGGGCAACCTGGCGTGGGTCCACGACCAGGCGGGCCGGTTCGCGGACGCGGTGGGAGCACAGCAGGAGGCGGTCGATGCCTATCGGGTCCTGGCCGCCGAGAGGCCCCTCTTCCGCGGCATGCTGGCGAAGATGCTGGTGTTCCTGGGCCACTACCTGCTCCACGCGCAACGGCCCGCCGACGCGGTGTCGGCCGTGAGCGAGGCGGTGGCCGGCTGTCGCGAACTCGCCGACCGCCCCGACCTGGCGTGGTCGCTCGGCAACCTCGCCGTCTGCCTCCAGAGCGCCGGCCGGGCGGGCGAGAGTGCCGACGCCTGGGGCGAGGCACGCGGCATCTACCAGGAGCTGGCCGGGACCAACCCGGCATACCGGCCACTGCTCGCGCAGAGTGCCTACCGGTATGCCGCGCAACTGGTCGCGGCCGGCCGTCGCGCCGAGGCCGGGGAACCGGCCGAGCAGGCGGTGGCGCTGTACCAGGAACTGGCCGATGCCAACCCGGGCCGGTACGTCGAGGAACTGAAGGCCGCTGTGAGGCTCCGCGATTCCCTGACGCCGAAGGGCCGGGCGCACCACGTCGGGGCTTGAGAGCTCCGGGACGAGGGACCGGGGACGACGGCCGAACAGGCGGAGCCGCTGTTCAGTCGACGACCGCGGTGGCCTCGACCTCGATCAGGTGCTCGGGCACGTCCAGCGCCGCGACGCCCAGCAGGGTGGCCGGTGCCGCCGGGGTCACTCCCAGCTTGGCCGATGCCCGGGCGATGCCGTCCAGCAGCAGGGGCATCTTGTCGGGGGTCCAGTCGACGACATGGACGTTCAGTTTCGCCACGTCGTCGAAGGAGGCACCGGCCTCGGCCAGTGCGGTGGCGACGTTCAGGTAGCACTGCTCGGCCTGCGCGGCCAGATCACCTTCTCCGACCGTGACCCCGTCGGCATCCCAGGCGACCTGCCCGGCGACGAAGACCAGCTTCGATCCGGAGGCGATCGACACCTGCCGGTACACGTCGATCTGCGGCAGTCCGCCGGGGTTCACCAGGGTGATGGCCATGATCTCTCCTTGCCCGTTCTGTCTCTCTTGGTTGCTCGGGAACCGTAGGAGAGTCCTCGCTGACGTGGAAGAACGCACTTTTCGGTGACTGGGGGACCTGTCGGTGACCAAGCAGGTCAGCGGGGAGTGCCACGAGATCGCCGGCGATGTGCGGGGCGGCGGAAGACGGCCGGCCGCAGGACCACGAAGCGCACCGCGGTGACGACGACCGACATGGCGGCGAGGACCGCGGTCCCGGCGGCGGGCGAGGCGTCGCGCCGCGCGTGCTCGAACCACAGCACCGCACCGGACGTGACCAGGTAACCGAGCAGGAAGAGGCCACCGGCTCCCAGGTGGGCGCGGGCGGGTTCCGCCGCGGCGTGCCGGAACGTCAAACGCCGGTTCGCTTCGGTGTTGAGCACGGTCAGCACCAGCAGGAAGACCGGGTTGGCGGCGGCAGGGGGCCACCACAGGCGCAGCAGCCAGTACAGCAGGACCTGTCCGACGGTCGACACGACGCCGATCACGGCGAACCAGCCGACCTCCCGCGACCACACCGCCCGCCGCGCGGCGGGAGCGCGGAGCGGTTCGCGGGGCGCGGCGGCCGGCCTCCCCTCGGGTCGAGCCACGCGACACGCCCCCACCCGGCCGGTCGGGTCGACGAATCCGGGTCGCGCAGCCTGCTACGCCGCCGCCAGGCCCTGTGCTTTTACGTTGTCTTTGCCATTCGGGAACCCCGTGGCCCCCGGACGCGTTCATCCTGGTGACCGCGAGACATCGCGGAAGACACAGACGCGTACGCAGCAACAGAAGCCGAGGTGGCACGAGTGGCGATGTGGGACAAGATCAAGGACCAGGCCAAGACCTTCCAGCAGTCCCAGGGCACTCGGGGAGCGACCGGATCCGGGCACGGAGCGCAGGGAACGCAGGGGCACCAGGGATCCGGCCGGTCCGGCTCGTCCTCAGGCGGCTCCAAGGCCCAGCTGATCGGGATGTTCAAGTCCCAGCTCGCATCGGTCAAGACCGAACTCAAGAGCGGCGCCTACCGGGACGCCAGCATGGCCATGTGCGCGCTGGTCGCCGCCGCCGACGGACAGGTGGAACCGGCGGAGCGGCAGCGCGTGGAGGAGCTGATCGTGTCCAACGAGGTGCTGCAGAACTTCCCGGCGGACCAGCTCCGCCAGCGGTTCAACCAGCATGTGGACCGGCTCCTCACCAACTTCGAGCTGGGCCGGAGCGAAGCCCTGCAGGTGATCGCCAAGGCCGCCAAGAAGCCCGCGGAGGCCCGGGCGGTCATCCAGACCGGCATGGTCATCGCCGGGGCCGACGGGATCTTCGAGCCGTCCGAGCAGCAGGCGATCCGTGAGGCCTGCACCGCGCTCGGCATCTCGCCCTCGGAGTTCGGCGTCTGACCGCCCGCCGGCCGCGGCGCCGGTGCGCGGTGACCTGCCCTCAGCTGTCGTAGTCCACGGTCAGCTTCTCGGAGACCGGGTACGACTGGCAGGTCAGTACGTAGCCGGCGTCGACCTCGGCCGCTTCGAGGGCGAAGTTGCGCCGCATGTCGGCCCTGCCGTCCGTGACCAGTGCGCGGCAGGTGCCGCAGACGCCGCCCTTGCAGGCGAAGGGCAGGTCCGGCCGGCTCTTCTGGGCACCGTCGAGGATGGTCCGCTCCCGGGAGAGGGAGGAGGTCGTGGAACGGCCGTCCAGGGTGATGACGACCTCGCTGACGGGGCCCCGCGGGCCGGCCTCCTCGTGGCGCACCTCCCGTACGGGCTCGTCGTCGGCGTGGAACAGCTCCCGGTGGACGCGGTCCGCCGGGACGCCGAGGCCGGACAGGACCCGCTGGGCGTCGCCGACCATGCCCTGCGGGCCGCACAGCCACCAGTGGTCGGCGGCCGTCACGTCCACCAGTGAGTCGATGAGCGCCGCGAGCCGTTGCGCGTCCAGGCGGCCGGAGAGCACCTCGGCCTCGCGGGGCTCGCGGGAGAGTACGTGGGCGAGCTGGAAGCGGGCCGGATGGAGGTCCTTCAGGTCCGCCAGCTCGTCGGCGAACATCACCGTGTCGGTGCGGCGGTTGCCGTAGAAGAGGGTGACGGTGGAGCGGTCGTCGGCGGCCAGGACCGACTCGGCGATGGACATCATGGGGGTGATGCCCGAGCCGGCCGCGATCAGCACGTGGTGGCCGGGCCGGGTGAGGTCGGGCGTGAAGAAGCCGGTGGGGCCCATCACCTCGATGGTGTCGCCCTGACGCACCTCGTCCACGAGCCAGGCCGAGAACAGCCCGCCCGGCACCACCCGGACCCCGATGCGCGGTGCCGAACCGGCCGGTGAGCAGATCGAGTAGGAGCGGCGCTCGTCCCGCCCGTCGACCTCGCGCCGCAGCGTGAGCGACTGGCCGGGCGTGAAGGCGAACTCCTCGGCCAGGTCGTCCGGTATCTCGAAGCTCACGGCCGCCGCGTCCGCGCACAGCCGCTGGATCGCGGCGACGCGGAGGCGGTGGAAGGCGGGACGGCGGCGGGTGCGCACCGGCGCTGCCGAGGCGGGGACGGTCGGGGCCATCAGATCTCCTTGACGTACTCGAACGGCTCGCGGCAGGCCCGGCAGCGCCACAACGCCTTGCAGGACGTGGCGGCGAAGCGGGAGGTCTCCTCGGTGTCCGCCGAGCCGCACCGGGGACAGGGCACCGTGCGCCGGGTCGGCGACAGCACCAGGGAGACCGGGCCGCGGGGTGCCGCCCCGGGCGGGGCGATGCCGTGCTCGGCGAGCTTGCGGCGGCCGGACTCGGTGATCCAGTCGCTCGACCAGGGCGGGTCGAGCACCGTACGGATCTCCACGTGCGCGTACCCCGCGTCCCGCAGCCGCGCGGCGACGTCCGCCCGCATCTCGGCCATCGCCGGGCATCCCGAATAGGTGGGGGTCAGGCTCGCGACCACGGTGCCGTCCCCGGTCACCTCCACCCCGCGCAGGACACCGAGCTCGGCCAGGGTCAGCATGGGCAGCTCGGGGTCGGGCACCTGCTCGGCGACGTGCCGGGCGCGCCGGGTGTCCGTCGTCGCGGTCACCATGTCGCCTCCGGGTGGGCGCGGGCCACGCTCTGCAACTCGGCCAGCAGCGGTACCAGATGCTCGGTGTGCTCGCCGGCGCGGCCGGAGCCGGGCAGCGGCGGGTGGACGGGCAGGGGCAGTCCGGCCGCGTCGGTGACCTGGCGCAGGACCTCGGCGAGGTCGTCCCGTACGTCGTACGCCGTGTGCAGTTCGCCCAGGTAGGGCGCGACCCGCTCCAGCGCCGCGCGCATCCTGCGGTGCGACTGAGCGGTGCCGTCGCCCAGGCGCACGGCCCATTCGGCGGCGTACTGACGGTGGTACGTCAGTTCCTTGACGCCCTTGGCGGCGACCGCCGCGAGCACCGGGTCGGGGTGGGACGCGAGCCGCTCGAAGTGCGCGAGGCGCCAGCTGGAGAGCACCAGCAGCCGCACGACGGCGAAGGCGAAGTCGCCGCCCGGCAGTTCGGCCAGGCGTACGTTGCGGAAGTCCTCGGCGTCCCTGAAGTAGGCGTAGGCGTCCTCGTCGCGGCCGGTGCCGTCGACCTGCCCGGCGCGCGCGTACAGCAGGCGGGCCTGGCCGAGGAGGTCGAGGCCGATGTTGGCCAGCGCCACCTCCTCCTCCAGCTCGGGTGCGCGGGTGACCCACTCGGCGAGTCGCTGGGCCGAGACCAGGGCGTCGTCGGCGAGCGCCACGCAGTCCGCTGCCAGGTCTCCGGCGTCGACACCCCGGGGCACGGTGGTGTCGACGCCGTGCAGCGGGTCCTCGAAGCCGGTGCCGTAGGCCCAGCGGGCGTCGTCCTCGTGCCCCTCGGCCAGGGACAGGTAGACGTGGTCGTCACTCATGCCCTGCTCCTAGATGTGGGGGACGTCGTCGGGGATGTCGTAGAAGGTCGGGTGGCGGTAGACCTTGTCGGCGCTGGGGGCGAAGAAGGGGTCCTTCTCGTCGCGGGTGGAGGCGGCGATGTGCTCGGAGCGCACCACCCAGATGCTCACGCCCTCGTTGCGCCGGGTGTAGAGGTCGCGGGCGTGGGTGAGCGCCATCGCGTCGTCGGCGGCGTGCAGCGAGCCGACGTGGACGTGGTTGAGGCCGCGCTTGCCGCGCACGAACACCTCGTACAGCGGCCAGCCCTGCTTCGCCGAGGTCATGCCGCCGCTCCCTTCTGCGCGCGGGCGGCCTGCTTGGCAGCGTGGGCGGAGGCCGCCTCGCGCACCCAGGCACCCTCCTCGTGGGCGGTACGCCGCCGCTGGATCCGCTCGTCGTTGCACGGGCCGTCGCCCTTGATGACGCGCATCAGCTCGTCCCAGTCCGGGGTGCCGAAGTCGTGGTGCCCGGTCCTCTCGTTCCAGCGCAGGTCGGGGTCGGGCAGGGTGACGCCGAGCTTCTCGGCCTGGGGGACGGTCATGTCGACGAACCGGCGGCGCAGTTCGTCGTTGCTGTGCCGCTTGATCTTCCAGGCCATCGACTGCGCCGAGTTGGGCGAGGCGTCGTCGGGCGGGCCGAACATCATCAGGGACGGCCACCACCAGCGGTTCACCGCGTCCTGGACCATCTCGCGCTGGGCGTCGGTGCCGCGCATCATCGTCATCAGCAGCTCGTAGCCCTGGCGCTGGTGGAACGACTCCTCCTTGCAGATCCGCACCATCGCGCGCGCGTAGGGCCCGTACGAGCTGCGGCACAGCGGCACCTGGTTGCAGATCGCGGCGCCGTCCACGAACCAGCCGATCACCCCGACGTCGGCGAAGCTCAGCGTCGGGTAGTTGAAGATCGACGAGTACTTCTGGCGCCCTTCGATCAGCCGCTCGGTGAGATCCGTACGGTCCGCACCCAGGGTTTCCGCCGCCGAGTACAGGTACAGCCCGTGGCCTGCCTCGTCCTGGACCTTGGCGAACAGGATCGCCTTGCGGCGCAGCGAGGGCGCCCGGGTGATCCACTCGCCCTCCGGCTGCATGCCGATGATCTCCGAGTGCGCGTGCTGGGCGATCTGCCGGATCAGCGTCCTGCGGTAGCCCTCGGGCATCCAGTCGCGCGGCTCGATGCGCTGGTCGTGCGCGATCGTCGCGTCGAAGTGCTGCTGCAGCCGCTCCGGGGGCGGCGCCTCGGCTGCGTGTGTCGTGGTCATCGTCACCAGCTTCCCAACCGACCATTCGTTCGGTATCAGTGTGACCTGTTTTCCCGCACCCGGCAAGACCCGGGACCTCGCCACCCATCCCTTGACAGGGCAACCGCCCAGCTGGATTACTGGGCCGTGCCGTGCGCTACCGAATGGTCGGTCGGGATACGAGGTGGTGGGAGAGGTGTCGCAGGCCACTGGGCCGACGCCCACGGAGGTGATGTTCCGCGCGGACGAGGCGTCCCGGCGGCTGGGCATCGAGCTGGTCGAGCACGGCGAGGGGACCGCCGTGCTCCGTATGACCGTGACCCCGGCGATGGTGAACGGACACGGGATCGCCCACGGCGGCTGTCTCTTCCTGCTCGCCGACACCGCCTTCGCCTGCGCCTGCAACAGCCACGGACCCGTGACCGTGGCGGCGGGTGCCGACATCGTGTTCGTCGCTCCGGCCCGCGAGGGCGACGTGCTCGTGGCGAGCGCCGAGGAGCGGACCCGGTTCGGCCGCAGCGGCGTCTACGACGTGACCGTGCGGCGAGACGGGGACGTGGTCGCCGAGTTCCGCGGGCGCAGCCGCAGCGTGCGGGAGACCACGGCGCGCGAGACGCCGGGCACGACGACGAAGGAGTCGCGATGAGCAGCCGGCCGACGACCGGGGCCGCCCCGGCACCCCGCAAGGGAGAGCCCCTCCCCCACGACCTGCTGGACGACGCGGAGCGTCTGTCCCGGGAGCAGCTCCGGGAGCTGCAGCTCGACCGGCTGCGCGCGACCCTTCGGCACGCCTACGAGAACGTGGAGCTGTACCGGAAGAAGTTCGACGCCGCCGGGGTGGAGCCCGACGACTGCCGCAGCCTGGCGGACCTGTCCAGGTTCCCCTTCACCACCAAGGCCGATCTGCGGGACACCTACCCCTTCGGCATGTTCGCCGTCCCGATGGCCGACGTGCGGCGCGTCCACGCCTCCAGCGGCACCACCGGCCGTGCCACCGTCGTCGGTTACACGGACAACGACCTGTCCATGTGGGCGGACGTCATCGCCCGTTCCATCCGGGCCGCGGGCGGCCGGCCCGGCGACAAGGTGCACATCTCCTACGGCTACGGCCTGTTCACCGGCGGCCTCGGCGCCCACTACGGCGCCGAACGCGCCGGGTGCACGGTGATCCCCGCCTCCGGCGGCATGACGGCACGCCAGGTGCAGATCATCCAGGACTTCCGGCCCGAGATCATCATGGTCACCCCGTCCTACATGCTCACCCTGCTCGACGAGTTCGAGCGGCAGGGCGTCGATCCGCGCACCACCTCCCTGCGGATCGGCATCTTCGGCGCCGAGCCGTGGACCGAGGAGATGCGCCGCGAGATCGAGGAGCGGACGGACATCCACGCCGTCGACATATACGGCCTGTCCGAGGTGATCGGCCCCGGTGTGGCACAGGAGTGCGTCGAGACCAAGGACGGGCTGCACGTGTGGGAGGACTACTTCTACCCCGAGGTGGTCGACCCGCTCACGGACGCCGTGCTGGCCGAGGGCGAGGAGGGCGAGGTCGTCTTCACCTCGCTCACCAAGGAGGCGCTTCCGGTCGTCCGCTACCGCACGCGCGACCTGTCGCGGCTGCTGCCGGGCACCGCGCGTCCCGCCTTCCGCCGGATGCAGAAGGTCACCGGCCGCTGCGACGACATGATCATCCTGCGCGGGGTGAACGTCTTCCCCACCCAGATCGAGGAGATCGTGCTGCGCACCCCCGGTGTCGCCCCGCACTTCCAGATCCAGCTCACCGAGCGCGGTCGCATGGACCACATGGCCGTGCGGGTCGAGGCCCGCCCCGACGCCGGCCCCGAGCAGCGCGAGGCGGCCGCCAGGGCGATCGGACGGGGCGTCAAGGACGGGGTGGGCGTCACCGTGGAGGTGGAGATCGTCGAGCCCGGGACCCTGGAGCGCTCGCTCGGCAAGCTTCGCCGGGTCAGGGACCTGCGGGGCGCGTGAAACGTGAGGACGGACACACCCGTTCACCGCTGGTACTGGTGTGCGAAGTGATGCGGATGGGCAGGCAGTGCATGATCGGGGGAGGTTGAGTTCGTCCAGGGGGGAAATCCCGTGCGTGTGTGTGTGATCGGTGCAGGTCTGTCCGGGTTGGCGGTGGCCCACGCTCTCGAGGCGCGGGGCATCGGGTTCGTCTGCCTGGAGAAGGCCCCCGACGTCGGCGGGATCTGGCGTCAGCCGCAGGCCGGCGAGCGGGGCCCCGGGTACCTGTCACTGCATCTCAACACGGCCAAGCAGCTGACCGGGTACACCGACTTCCCGATGCCGTCCTCGTACCCGCTCTACCCCCGGCACAGCGAGGTCGCCTCGTATCTGCGGTCCTTCGCCGAGTGGGCCGGCATCCTGGACCGGGTCGAACTGCGCACCGAGGTCGTGTCCGTAGGCCGGGACGCGGACGGCATGTGGTCGGTCGAGAGCCGTGGCGCGGACGGCTCGGTGACGACGCGTCGGTTCGAGCACGTGGTCGTCGCCTCGGGGCACCACACCGACCCCGCTCTGCCCGACCCTCTCCCGACAGGCTCCGAGGCCTTCGCCGGAACGATTCTTCACTCCCTCGACTACCACACCGGCGCCGACTTCGCCGGCAAGCGCGTCGTCGTGGTCGGCCTCGGCGCGTCGGCGGTGGACATCGCGGCGGACCTCTCCCGGCACGCCGCCGAGACGGTGCTCTCGGTGCGCCGGGGCCTGCACATCGTGCCCAAGCAGCTCTTCGGGATGTCGGTCGACGAGATCGCCGAGGCGCCCTGGTGGAGCGAGATGTCCTTCGCCGAGCAGCGCCGCTGGGTGGAGCAGGCCCTGCTCGTCGCGCGGGGCAGGCTGTCGGACTACGGGCTGCCCGAGCCCGACCACCCGGTCTTCTCCTCGGCGGTGACCCTGTCGGACGAGATCCTCAGCCGGATCCGGCACGGCGCCGTGACCCCGAAGCCGGCGATCGAGTCGTTCGACCGCGACCGGGTCGTCTTCACCGACGGCACCTCCGTGGCGGCGGACGCGGTCGTCTACTGCACCGGCTTCCACATGACCTTCCCGTTCCTGCCCGCCGGTTGCCCGGTGGCGGCGGACGGCTCGGTCGAGCTGTACCGGCGGGTCGTCCCGGCCGACCGGCCGGGCCTGTACTTCGTCGGCCTGGTCCGGCCCGTGGGTGCGATCACCCGGCTGGTGGAGGCCCAGGCGCGGTGGGTGACTCGGATCATCGACCAGGAGGTCACGCTGCCCCCTGCGGGCGAGATGCGCGAGGAGATCGGCACGTACCTCGCCGCCATCGCCCAGCGTTACGGCCGCACCCAGGGCGCGTCGATCCAGGTCGACGTGGGCCCGTACCTGGCGGAGTTCCGGGAGTCCCTGCCCGTGTAGCCGCCCCGCCGGGCGTCGTGGGCGGCACCCGGCCGCACCCCGGGCTCCCGGTGCGATCCACCGGGAGCCCTCTCGTGTCCGGACGGTCCGCTCAGCTCACCGCCACCGCGTGGCGGGAGGCCTCCACGACCGGCGGCCTGACCGCGTACGCCTCCGAGGAGAGGTACACCGTCACCCGCGGTGCCCGGCCCCGCTGGTGGGCCAGTGCCAGGTAGGCGATCAGCCCCACGCCGTCCTCGGGCCGCCGCTCGGTGACGGCGGCCAGGGCCCGGACGAGCACGGAGGCGTCCATGCCGTGGTGGCGCAGCACGCTCGTCGCACGCGCCAGCGCCTCCCCGTCGTGCCGGGCGTAGTCCCTGACCGGGATGTGGAGGGTGAAGCCGCTCGGCCGCGCGCTGCCGGTGTCGGTGAAGGAGTGGCAGGACAGGCCGGGCCGCCTGCTGAGCCCCGTCACGTCGGGACCGACGCCCGCGGCCGTGCGGAAGAAGCCCTCGACCGCCGCGGGACCGGGACCGCGGTCCATGCGGGACAGCCGCCCGGCCTGGCCGGCCGTGAGGTTGTCGTGGCGCACGTAGACCTTGGCCCGGGGCTGTTCCCAGTCCCCGAGGTCCAGGGCCAGGAACGGGTATCCGCTGCCCTGGGGCAGGCCGGCGAAGGCCCGCCGGTGGCCCAGCCGGTGCAGAGCCTCGCGCACCGTTGCGGCGGAACGTTCCGCCCCGTTCGCGGCCGGGTTCAGATAGACCTTGACCGCGGGCACGCCGCCGGGTCTCAGCTCCAGTGCGCACCACAGGGCGAGGGGGCCGTGCGGAGCGGTGGGCAGGAACAGGTCCTGGAGTCGCTCGAGCGGGCCGGTGGTGAAGTGCCAGCGCCGCGCCATCGCCCGGATCACCTCGAGCCCCGCACGGCCGTTGTGGGCCAGGCTGTCTGCGCCGCAGCCCGGTTCCAGGAGCACCCGCAGGGCGGGCGCCGCGTCCGGCTGGAAGGAGAGCGAGAACTCCACGGGGGTGTGGTCGTCCGAGAGGAACGTGCGGGTGGGCGGCGGCAGGTGCAGCGAACGTCCGGCCACCGCGCCCAGGGAGTCGGTCAAGACGTCGGCGTAGGTCTCGACGTCGGCCTCGGACAGGCCGGCGACCGTGCCGAGTCTTCGCAGTTGACCGCTGGTCAGGGCGCCGAGCGTCGCCGCGTCCCGCAGGCCCGCTGCCGTCGGTGCGGGGGTCACCGGCCCCTCCCCCGCCGGAGCCGGACAAAGAGATACCCGCCTGGCGAGGCGGGTATCGGGGGGTTCAGCGGCGGGGAAGCGGCCTTCGTGGATATGTGGTCCACGAAACCTCCTTTTACTCGTGAGCGACTTGCCGCGTTGCTCACTACCCGTGCCGTTGAACCTTCATGCGAAAGAGGCAGGTTGGGCGGGTGTTACGCATGTCACCGTGTGAGCCAGTTGAGGAACTGGCTCCACATGCCGCCGCGTTCGGCCGGGCGGGCCGGACCGCTCGCCTGCTGGGGCCCGGGTGCCGCGGTGCTCGGCTGCGGATCGGCGCGCCGCGTGGACCGCACCGGCGTGAAGCGGGCCGGCAGCGTGGCCAGGGCCCGGTTGAACGGGCCCGGACGCCAGGTCAGGCTTTCCTCGGGGACGGCGAGTTCGACATCCGGCAGTTCGTTGAACAGGTGCTCGATGGCGGTGACCGTGATGTGCCGGGCCGGTTCCTTCGACGGGCAGGCATGCGGGCCCGCGCTCCAGGCCAGGTGCGCGCGGTTGCTGCCGGCCTGGCGCGAGGCCTTGAGTGCCGGACCGGTGTTGGCCGCGGCGAAGCTGACCAGGACCAGGTCGCCCGCCTGCAGGTGCTGTCCCGCGAGTTCCGTGTCGGCGGCCGGGTAGTGCGGCGCGTAGTTCGACATGGGCGGGTTCTCCCACAGGGTGTCGTCCAGGGCCTCGTCGATCAGGCCGCCCTCACGGGCGTACCGGTCGTGAGTGAGGAGACGGTGGAGGGTGTTGCCGATGAGGTTGCGCAGCGGCTCCGCCCCCGCGCCCAGCAGCAGCGCCAGCTGGTGGACCATCTCCTCGTCGCTGAGCTGCGCCTCGTGCCGCATCAGCCAGGAGGTGACGTCGTCCCCGGGCTTGCCCCGCTTGAGCGCGACGAGCTCCCCCACCGCCTGGAACAGCACCTCGGTGGCCTTGTCGGCGTTGATCCCGTCGAACATCCCGGAGATGCCGAACAGCACCCGGTCGCCGATCTCGGCGGGGCAGCCGAAGAGTTCGTTGAACACGAACAGCGGCAGCTGCCGGGCGTAGTCGCCGAGCAGGTCGGCCGAGCCGCGGCCGCCGAACTGGGAGATGAGGTAACCGGAGATCTGCTCGGTGCTGCGGCTCAGCCGGCGGGTGTCCACCCGGGCCATGCTGTCGGTGACCGCCTGCCGCAGCCTGAGGTGGTCGGCGCCGTCGGCGAACATGCAGTTGGGCCGGTAGGCCAGCAGCGGCGCGACCGGGCTGTCCGGGCCCACCTTGCCCTCGTTGAAGGCCCGCCAGCGACGCGCGTCCTTGCGGAACGAACCGGAGTCCTGCAGCAGTTGGAGCGCCGCCGTGTAGTCCGTGACCAGCGTCGCCTCCACCCCGGGGGCCAGCTCGACGGGCGCGGTGGCCCCGTAGTGGCGCAGGTACGCGTAGTACGCCTGCGGGTCGGCGGCGAACTCCGGCCCGTGCAGCGGCACACGGGCACCCGAGCCGTGGGCCGGGCACCCGGGTGGTGGCACCGGGGCGGTGTCGTGAGCGTCCATGTTCTGCTCCCAGCTCCTAGCGGGTGTGGTCCAGCAAGTAGCGGACGAGGGTGGTCAGTGCGGCGGCCGAGGACTTCTCGTCGCGGGCGTCGCAGGTGACGACGGGGGTGTCGTCGAGCAGGTCCAGGGCCTCCCGCAGCGCTCGCTCGTCGCGCAGCGGCGCGCCGTCGAAGTGGTTGACGGCGATGGCGTATTCGAGCCCGTACTGCTCGATCAGGTCGATCACCGGGAAGGAGTCCGCCAGCCGCTCGGGGTCGACCAGCACCAGGGCGCCGAGCGCGCCGCGGGCCATGTCCTCCCACATCTGCACGAAGCGCTGCTGGCCGGGAGTGCCGAACAGGTAGAGCACGACGCGGTCGCTGATCGTCAGACGGCCGAAGTCCATGGCGACCGTGGTGGTGGTCTTGCCCTGGACCCCCTTGAGGTCGTCGACCGACTCGGCGGCCTGCGTCATCGTCTCCTCGGTGGACAGCGGCTCGATCTCCGAGATGGAGCCGATGAGCGTGGTCTTTCCCACCGCGAAGTGCCCGACGACGAGGATCTTCACCGCGGTCTGGGTTGCTCCGCCGCGTACGTAGTCCTGCTCACCCAAACTTGGCGCGGAGACCATTGAGCACCTCCTCCAGGATCTCCTTGTCCGCGAGGCGGGCGCGGGCCACCGGCGGGCGGGTCATGAGGTAGCCGCCTTCCATGAGGGATGCCAGCAGGATCCGCACCACGCCCAGCGGATAGTGGGTGTGGCCGGCGATCTCGGCGACCGAGAGGTAGCCGGCGGAACAGAGGTCGAGCAGGTTCAGTTCCTCGGGCGACAGCCGGGTGGGCCGCTGCGCGTGGTCGGCGGACGCGGTCACCAGGGTGATGAGGGAGAGCTGCTCGTCGTCGGGCAGCCCGCGGCCCTTGGTGATGACGTACGGACGTACTAATGCGGCGGTTTCCGGCTCCCAGCCGTCGTGGCCGGTCACGAGCGGCTGCCGAGGTTCTCGCGCGGCGGTGTCGTCAGCCGCTTGCCGAGCTGGGCGACGAGCTGCTGCATCCGGAAGGTGATGTCGGCCATGTCGACCTCCGGGGAGGCGGAGACGCCGAGGTAGGCTCCCTCGCCGGCGGATATCAGGAACACCCAGCCGCCGTCGAACTCCACCAGGGTCTGCCGCCAGGCCTGGTGCGGGTCCTCACAGAAGAACGCGAGGGTGCGGCTGAGTGACTGCACACCGCTCATCGCGGCGGCGACCCGGTCCGCGTCGTCCTTGTCGAAGTCCTGCGTCCGGGCCATCAGCAGTCCGTCGGCCGATATCAGGACCGCGTGCAGGGCCCCGGGAATCTCCAGGGCGCTGTCGAGCATCCATGACAGATCGTCGTTCACGAGTCCTCATGTCCTTCGCTGCTTGCACCAGGTGTTCTGCTCGTCCGGTCCGTGTCCCCCGGCCGGGTGACACGGCCGGTCTGCGTGCCCCGCTGGAAGGCCGCCATGACCTGCGCCTGCTCGGAGTCGGAGCGGCCGGCGGAGCGCGGGGTGGAGGGGTTGCCGGGCACGATGGCCATCGGGCGCTTGCGGCGCCGCCGGGGAAGTCCGTCGCTGGTCTGGGACGGGGCGAGCGCGGCCTCCGGGCCACCCTCCGGGCCCGGCCGGGCCGTGCCGCGGGCGGCCGGGGCGGGTGCCGTCTTGTCCGGCATGCCGGTGAGCAGCTCGTGCGGCAGCAGGACGACCGCGCGCACACCTCCGTAGGGGGAGGAGGAGTCCACCGACACCTCGAAGCCGAAGCGTTCGCACAGCAGGCCGATGACCGCGAAGCCGAACTGCGGTGGATTCCCGAGCCCCGCCACGCCCGAGGCACGCTCGGTGGCGAGCAGCTTGTCGGCGCGGGTGCGCTCCTCGTCGCTCATGCCGACGCCCGCGTCGTCGACGACGACGCAGATGCCCTTGGGCACGGTCCGGATGTTGATCTCGACGACGGTGTCCGGGCTGGAGTAGCTGGTGGCGTTGTCGAGCAGCTCGGCGAGGGCCAGGGCGACGGGTTCGACGGCCCGGCTGGTGATGCCGAAGTCGACCTGGGAGAGGATCTCCACCCGGCGGAAGTGCCGGATCCGGCCCTGGGCGCTGCGGACCACGTCGTACACCGAGGCGGTGTCACGCCGGCCGCCCAGCCAGCCGTCGCACAGAACCGCGATGGACTGGGCGCGCCGGCCGAACTGCGAGTTGGTGTGGTCGATCTCCAGGAGGTCCTGGAGGAGCGCCGAGTCCCCGTACTTGGTCTGCAGCCGGGAGAGGACCAACTGCTGTTCGGCGGCGAGGCCCTGCAGGGTCCGCATGGCCGATTTCAGGACGGTCTTCGTCTCGTCCTCAGCCCGCTCCTGAGCCGCCTGAACGGACCTTCCGTAATCGTTCTCCAGCTGCGTGTAATGATCCCTGAGGCCCTGGACCTCCTGCCGCAGAGCCCGGGCCGCCTTGCGCTGGCGGCTGACGAGCACGGCGGCGGCGGCGAGGGCGACGAGGAGGACCCAGAGCAAGGGGTTCCCCATGTATTCCGTCATAAGACTCTCTTCAGGCGACTGACGGCCGGCTTGCTGAATTCCCGTCTACGCGGGCGGCCCGGTGGACTGCCCGTACCGGGGTTGGGTTGCTGCCCGGGCCGTCCCTGAAGTCGGGGATGCCGTCTTTCACCCATCCGCCCGCTCCGCAAACGCGGTGATCGTATCACCGTGTGATCAGGTGAATTGACGTCAAGATCTGTTCAGCCAGGACCGGTTGGGGGCCGGTGGGAGACCGCCCCATGCTGCGATTTCTTCGGTGGGTACAGTCGGCCCCGTGAAAGATGCCCAGGACACGTTCCGTCGGAGTGCGGGGCCGGCACGGGACGGCACGGCGTGACGCCGGAAGCCATGGCCGCGGTGTTCGCGGCGGGCGTCGGAGCCGGCGCCATCAACAGCGTCGTCGGCTCCGGGACACTGATCACCTTTCCGGTGCTGCTGGCCACGGGACTGTCGCCCGTCACCGCCACGGTCTCCAACGCGCTCGGCCTCATCCCCGGTTCCGTCAGCGGGGCCATCGGCTACCGCAGGGAACTGGCCGGGCAGCGTCGGCGCGTCCTGAAGCTGAGCGTCGGCGCGCTGCTGGGCGGCCTCACGGGGGCCACGCTGCTGCTCGCCCTGCCCGCCCGTGCCTTCGAGACCATCGTGCCCGTCCTGGTGGGCCTCGCCCTGGTGCTGGTCGCGTTCCAGCCCCGGCTCAGCAGTCTGGTGCGGCGCCGCCGCGAGCGCACCGGTTCCGCCGCCCGCCGCGACGGCGGTCCCCTGCTGTTCGGCGGCCTGACCCTCGCCAGTGTCTACGGCGGCTACTTCTCCGCCGCGCAGGGAATCATCTACCTGTCCCTGATGGGCATGCTCCTGGACGAGTCCCTGCAACGCCTCAACGCCGTCAAGAACGTGCTCTCGGCCGTCGTCAACACCGTCGCGGCGCTCTTCTTCCTCTTCGCCGCGGACTTCGACTGGACGGCCGTCCTCCTCATCGCGGTCGGCTCCGGTCTCGGCGGTTACGGCGGAGCGAAGGTGGGCCGCCGTTTCAGTCCCTTGGTCCTGCGGGTACTCGTCGTGACGGTCGGCACCGTGGCCCTTGTGCAGCTGCTGCTCCGCTGAGCCGGGCGTCCGGTGTGCAGGGCGGGCGGCCTGCCCACCCGGTCGCACGGATCGCCTCCGGGAGTCACCGCGCCCGGGGCCGCGGGCTCGCCGCCGCGAACGGCGCCGGCTCCGACCGGCCATCACCGCGCGGCGATCGCCCGCCACGTCGACAGGCGGCGCGGCAGGACCGGCACCGCCGTCGAGGGCCGGCGCCCTGGGAACTCGCCTCGCGGCCACGTCGTACGCCCCGTCGCCGCGGCCACCGTGCGGCCCCGGGCCGCGCTGCTGAGCGTGTACGGCAGAACGGACTCGCCGGCCCGGGCCGGCCCACCGGCATAACGGCGCGTTATGAGAAGTCGGGATTGGTGGCCCCGGATCCGGGCCGGACATGCTGGGCGCCCCCACACACCCACACGCGCCCCGACGCGTGTCGTCGGAATCGAGGAGCCTTGCGCATAACCAGACTCGTCCCCGCCCTCATGGCCGCCCTGCTGTCCGCCCTCGCGTTCGCCCCGAGCGCCTCCGCCGCGGAGCCCCGGCCCGGTGACGGCGGCCCCCAGCCCATCATCGGCGGCGGATACGCGCAGAACGCCCCCTGGGCGGCCCGGCTGTTCTCCAACGGCGCCCAGACGTGCAGCTCGACCATCATCTCCCCCACCTGGATCCTGACCGCCAAGCACTGCGTCGGCGGCGGAGGGCTGTCCTTCCGCATCGGCAGCCTCGACCAGGGCTCCGGCGGCACCGTGGCCAACGGCGTGCAGACCACCACCCACCCCTCGGCGGACCTCGCACTGGTGCGGCTCGACCGCTCCGTCTCCGCCTCCTACGCGCGCCTCGGGCAGCCCGGCACCGTACGGGTCGGCCAGACCGTGCAGGTCTACGGCTGGGGAGCCACCTCCAGGTGCGGCTCCGAGATCAACTGCCAGTCCCAGTACCTGAAGGTCGCCAACGTCAGTGTGACCCAGGGCTGCCGTGACGCCTACAACGGTTCGGCGATCTGCGCCCGCCCCGTCGACGGCATCACCGCGGGCGGCGACTCCGGCGGCCCGATGATGGCCGGAGGTGTCCAGGTGGGCGTCGCCTCGACCAGCGACCGGCAGACCACCACGGCGTACACGAACGTGACCGCCTACCGCTCCTGGATCCAGTCGGTCGCGGGCGTCTGAGCGGCTCACCCCCGGGCCCGGCCCCGCACACTCCCGACTGGCCTGCCTCCCTCACCGCGGGGGCAGGCTCGTCGGCGGCCGGTGACGCTCGCAGACCCGACGGCCCCTGGACGCGGGCGCCGACGACCTCGTCCAGGAAACGGACGGTTCGGCAAGCGCGTGGTGAATGCATCTACCGTTTCCCGGGTAGACGGCGTCCCCCGCAAAGGAGCTTCGGTATGACCGGGCAGACAACCCATTCCGTGGTGGCCGAGGACCGGACGGCCGTGCTCCGGCTCCGGGACGTGAGCGTCCGCCGCTACACGACGGACCAGGTCATCCTCGACGGCATCGACTGGACGGTCCGGCCGGGAGAGCACTGGGCCCTGCTGGGCGCCAACGGCGCCGGGAAGACCACCCTGTTGCGGCTGCTCGGCGCGCTCATGCACCCCACGACCGGCACGGTCGAGGTCCTCGGCAGCCGGCTCGGCCGGGTCGACGTCCGTGAGCTCCGGGCGCGCATCGGCCATGTCGCCTCCGCCCAGCGGGTGCCCCAGGACCTCACCGCCCACGCGGTCGTGCTCACCGGCCACAGCGGCACCGTGCAACCCCTGTGGCGGACGTACGACGACGAAGTCCGCCTCCGTGCCCACGATCTCCTGACCGAACTGGGCATCAAGGAGCTGAGCGACCGGCCGTACGGCGTCTGCTCGGGCGGGCAGCGGGCGCGCGTCCTCATCGCCAGGGCACTGATGGCCGATCCGGCCCTGCTGCTCCTGGACGAGCCGTTCAACGCGCTGGACCTGCCGTCCCGCGAGGACCTCGTCGAGGCCATGCACCAACTGGCCGAGGGGCGACCGCGTCTGGCCACCGTGACGGTCACCCATCATCTGGAGGAGTTGTTCCCGGCCGTCAGCCACGCCCTGCTGCTGCGCGAGGGCCGGACCCTGTCCCGGGGGACCGTGGACGGCGTCCTCACCGACGCGCTGCTCACCTCCTGCTTCGGCCGCGACATCACGGTGGCCAGGCGCGACGGCCGCTGGTCGGCCTACTCGGGCCGGCGCGCTCACGGATAATCCCCCCGGGGACCGGCGTGTGTTCTTCGTTTCGGAAACATGACGTGTTTCCGGAACGTGACACACCGGCGAATGCGTCATTGCAGCCACGGCAGAGTCGACCAGCGGGCCTTGACCCCTATTTGCCCCGCGGATAGCGTCCACGGCATGCGGAAATCCCGGCAGTTCCGAAAGAGGCGGGCCATCGATCTGATGCGTGTCGCCACCGCGGTGTGTAGCTGAGTTCCACCGCCCCACTGCCCTGAACTCCCGTATCCCGCGAAGGCCGTCATGACCCCCAGCACACCCATGCCCGGATCCCGGCGCTTTCCCGTCGCTGTCGCATCGGCGCTCCTGCTCGCTCTCACCGGGTGCGTGGCCCCGCCGCAGTCCACCGCGAGCAGCAAGGACGTCTCCGGCGACAAGATCCCGGCCGCGGTCGCCCGCGACACCACGCTCACGGTTGGAGCACCCGACCTCAAGGTCGCCCTGGAACTGTCGGGGCAGATCGACGAACTGCCCTTCAAGGTGAAGTGGGCCAACATCAGCGGCGGTCCCCAGTGCTCCGAGGCCTTCCGGGCCGACGCCCTCGACATCTGCTCGGCCGCGGACATCCCGTCGATCAACGCGCACTGGACGGGGCTCGACACGAAGCTGGTGGCGGTGAAGTTCCGCACGGATCCGATCGAGAACCCCGTCTACGAGCTGGGCACGGCCCCGGGCTCCGGCATCCGCACGACGGCGGACCTGCGGGGAAAGAAGATCGCCTACAGCCCGGGACAGGCCCAGGGGGCACTGGTCCTGCGCATTCTGGAAAAGGCCGGCCTCACACAGGAGGACGTCGAACTCGTCGAACTCGCGAGCACCGGAGACGTCTATCCGACGGCGCTCGGAAACCGGCAGGTGGACGCCGCCCCCATCGCGGACGTCAACATCAAGCGCTATCTGACGAATTACGGCAAGGAAGGCGGCGCAACGGTCAAGCACGGGCTCCGGGACGACCCCGCGCACCTGTGGGCACTGACCGAATCCGTCGCCGACGCGCAGAAATCGGCAGCCGTCCGCGAGCTCGTGAAATTCTGGGCGCGGGCGCAGATATGGATCGACGAACATCCGGAGGAATGGGTCGCGGGATATTACGTCGAGGACCAGGGACTGAGTCCCGAGGACGGTGCGTACCTCGTTCAACGCGCCGGTCATCCGGACCTTCCCGCGGACTGGACCGCCGCCATCCACCGGCAGCAGCAGACCATCGACCTGCTGGCCGAGGCACAGGACCGCGAACCGTTCAAGGCGGACCTGCTCTTCGACCGCCGCTACGAGCCGGTGGCCGCCGAGGCCGTCTTGGGCGAAGGGACGACACCATGAGCACCACGGTCTACGACAAGCAGGCGCCCCCTGCGGCGAAGGCCCCGGCGGGCACGGTCCGCCCGCGCCGCCCGCGCCGCAGGCGCCTGGGCCCCGGCAAGCCCGTGCCGTACGGCTGGGCGATCGGCCCGGTACTGCTGCTCGGGCTCTGGGCGGCGTCCACCGGACTCGGCCTCGTCGACGTGCGCAGCCTGCCCGCACCGTGGACCATCGCGCACACCGCGGGCGACCTGATCGACAACGGCAAGTTGCCGTCCCACCTCACCACCTCCGCCCAACGCGCGTTCTTCGGGCTGCTGTTCGGGGTGGCGGCCGGGCTGCTCCTCGCGCTCGTCTCCGGTCTCAGCCGGCTCGGCGAGGCGGTGATCGACGGTCCGGTGCAGATCAAGCGGGCCATCCCCTCGCTGGCGTTGATACCCCTGCTGATCCTCTGGTTCGGCATCGGCGAGACGATGAAGGTCATCACGATCGCGCTCGGCGTCTTCGTCCCGGTCTACATCCACACGCACAACGGACTGCGCACCATCGACAACCGCTATGCGGAACTCGCCGAGACCGTGGGCCTCGGCCGGCTCGCCTTCGTCCGCCATGTCGTGCTTCCCGGCGCCCTGCCCGGCTTCCTGCTCGGCATGCGCTTCGCGGTGACCGGGGCCTGGCTCGCGCTGGTCGTCGTGGAGCAGGTCAACGCCACCAGTGGCATCGGCTACATGATGGAACTCGCGCGGACGTACGGGCAGACCGACGTCATCATCGTCGGTCTCGTCGTGTACGGCCTGCTCGGCCTCGTCTCCGACGCCCTCGTACGACTCGTGGAGAGGAGGGCCCTGTCGTGGCGGCGCACGCTGGCGGGCTGAACACGGCCGAGGACCGGGCGACGGTCCGCATCGAGAACCTGGTGCGTTCCTTCGGTGAGCGCAGGGTGCTGGACGGGCTCGACCTGTCCATCGCACCGGGCGAGTTCGTGGCACTGCTCGGACGCAGCGGCTCCGGCAAGAGCACGCTGCTGCGGGCCCTGGCCGGGCTCGACCACGAGGTGGCGGGCAGCGGCGAGCTGACCGCCCCCGACCAGGTGTCCGTCGTCTTCCAGGACGCACGGCTGCTGCCCTGGAAGCGGCTGCTCGACAATGTCGTCCTGGGCCTGGGCGGGCCCTTCGCCGAGGAGCGTGGCCGAGCCGCCCTCGCCGAGGTCGGTCTCGCCGGACGCGAGCGGGGCTGGCCCGTGGAACTGTCCGGCGGCGAGCAGCAGCGTGTCTCGCTCGCGCGGTCCCTCGTGCGCGAGCCGCGACTGCTGCTGGCGGACGAGCCGTTCGGGGCCCTGGACGCACTGACCCGGATCAGGATGCACACCCTGCTGCGGCGGCTGTGCGAACGGCACCGCCCCGCCGTGCTCCTCGTCACGCACGACGTCGACGAGGCCATCGCACTCGCGGACCGGGTCGTGGTGCTGGACCGGGGCCGGATCGCGGCCGACCTTCCCGTGGAGCTCCCGGCACCGCGCCGCCACGGCAGCACCGAGTACGCGGCCCTGCGCGGCCGACTGCTGGCCCGGCTGGGAGTGGGCACCACCGACACCACCGACCCCGCCGACACCACCGACGCCACTGACACCACCGACCCGATGGACACCACCGAGACGGCCGAGGTCGTCGGGGAGGAGCGCGCGGCATGAGCGCCCGGAAGCTGCACCTGAACCTGTTCGTCTACCCGGGCGGCCACCACGAGGCCGCTTGGCGCCACCACGGCACCGATCCCGGCCGGCTCCTGGACATCGGCTTGTACAAGGGCCTCGCTCGCCGGGCCGAACAGGCCGCGTTCGACGCCGTGTTCTTCGCCGACGGACCCTCCCTGGCGGACAACGTGCGCTACGCCAGCCGTTTCCGGCTCGAACCGTTCACCTGGCTGTCGGCCGTCGCCGCGGCCACCGAGCGCATCGGCCTGATCGCGACGGCCTCGACCACCTACACCGAGCCCTACAACCTGGCCCGTCTCTTCTCCTCACTGGACCACCTCAGCAAGGGCCGGGCCGGCTGGAACATCGTGACCACCGGTGCCCCGCAGGCCGCCGCCAACTTCGGTCTCGACGCCCACCCGGTGCACGCCGAACGGTACGACCGCGCACGGGAGTTCGTCGACGTGGTGACGAAGCTGTGGGACAGCTGGGAGGACGAGGCGCTGGTCGTCGACCAGAAGACCGGCGTGTTCGCCGACACCGACCGCATCCACGAGATCAACCACACGGGCCGCCACCTGAAGGTGCGCGGACCACTGAACCTCCCCCGCTCCCCGCAGGGCCGGCCGGTCTACGTCCAGGCCGGTTCGTCCGAGGACGGCCGCTCCTTCGCCGCCGCGTACGCCGAGGCCGTGTTCACCGCACACCAGACGCTGCGCAGCGGGCAGGAGTTCTACTCCGACCTCAAGGCGCGGGCGGCGGCGCTCGGCCGTGACCCGGGCCAGGTGATCGTGCTGCCGGGCATCAGCCCCTTCATCGGTTCGACCGAGGCGGAGGCACGCGCGCTGCACGAGGAGTTCGACGAACTCACCCAGCCGGAGTACTCGCTCCAGTTGCTCCAGCGCCTGCTGGGTCTCGAGCTCGGCGCGGACCAGCTGGACGGTCCGGTGCCCCGCCGGCTCATCGAAACCCGGGGCGAGCGCGGCAACGGCAGCCGCTTCCGGCTCGTCCTGGACATCATCGACCGTGAACAGCCCACGGTCCGCGAGCTGCTGCACCGCCTGGCGGGCGCCCGCGGCCACCGTGTCGTGGCCGGCACGCCCGAGCAGGTCGCCGACGAGATCCAGGAGTGGTTCGAGCACGGAGCGGCCGACGGTTTCAACATCATGCCGCCCTGGCTGACCGGCGGCTTCGATCTCTTCGCCGACCACGTGGTGCCGATCCTGCGGACACGGGGGCTGTTCCGCACCGCCTACGACGGCACCACACTGCGCGAGCACTACGGACTGTCGCGGCCCGCCGCCGTACCGGTGCCCGCGCGGAAGACCGGGTGACTCCGTCGGCGCCACGGGGAGGAAGCGGTGCGAGGCGGCCCCGGGCGTATCGGCGGGGCACGTCCGGGCGTCCCTCGGATCCCCCGGGGAAGGGGGTCGCCCGCCCGCCGGCGCGAGAAGACGGAGCGCGGGGGTCGCGGGCACACGTGCACGCCCACGGGTTACCCCGGTCCACACGGCGACCCGGTCGGCCGTGGCCGGCGCGGCACAGGCGGTCGACGTGGCGGTCGACGACGCCTCAGGCGCAGGCCCAGGCCGACATGCCCTGCATGCGGGCCAGGCGTTCGGCGACGGCGATCTGTTCCCGGCGGGTGGCCAGGTCCGCGCGCGGGGCGTACTTGAGGCCACCGGCCGCGACCCAGCTCGAGTGCGCGAACTGCAGGCCGCCGTAGTGGCCGTTGCCGGTGTTCGCCTTCCAGTCGCCGCCCGATTCGCAGGCGGCGATGGCGTCCCAGTCGGTCCGCACGGGGACCGAGGGTGAGGCCGCCGCGGTGGTCGCGCCCAGTGCGGTCGCGGTGACGAGGACCGCCAGAGCGGTCCGGACGCCGAGGCCGTGAGAACTGCGCACGTCGCTCGTACGAGCATGTCGTCTACAGATCATATGGAGACTGTTACACCGGGTGAGAGGTGGCGTCGCGCCGACCGCGGCCTCCTTGCGCCGGACGGAGCACACGGGCCCGCCGGACGCCTCCCCCGCGCTGTCCCCGGCCTCACGGCCACAGTTCACCGCTGTCGCACACGCGGGCGCCCATGTTGCGCTGCATCATGCGCAGCGCCGCGTCCGCGAGGTCGGCGTGGATGTGGGCGACCGCGTCACGCGGAACGATGACCTGCAGGTGACGGATGTGGGCGTCGAGGGCCGAGTAGAGCACGCACTGCTCGGTCACCTGTCCGCACAGCACGAGCCGGTCGATTCCCTGCTGGTGGAGCAGGTAGGTCAGCGGGGTCTCGAAGAAGATCGAGTGGCGTGCCTTGACCACGAAGAGGGAGGACCCGTCGGGCCGCACCGGTTCGACGAGGCGGGACTGCGGTCCCGAGAGGGCCTTGTCGAGGATCTCGCCGTGGTGCGAGCGCCACTCGCCGAAGTTGTCATTGACGTAGATCACGGGGACGCCCTGTCCCCGCGCCCGGTCCAGCAGGCGGGTCAGCGCCGGCAGCACGGACTCCACGGCGGGAATCAGTGACTCGGCGTCCTCGTGATCGTAGGTGTTGATCATGTCGATGACGATCAGCGCGGTCTTGCCCATGCCGCCCAGGTTGCCACCGGGGGACGGGCAAAACGCCCTCGCCACACCCCGGGTCGCGACGACGGACACACCGTTCACCGGCCGTACCTGACACGCCGTCGGATGGCCCATCCGGCCCGCACGCGACAATATCGGGCATAGCGTGCGGAACATGAAGAAATGTCACGCCGTGTACCTGGTGTGCACCGCAGCGATGATCGGAACGGGGCTCGGTGCGGCTCCGGCGTCCGCAGGCCACATGACCCACCTCGTCCTCCCCGGGCAATCGATCCAGAAGGCAGTGGACGCTGCCGAGCCGGGCGACACCGTTCTCCTCGCCCCCGGCACCTATCGCGAGAGCGTCAACGTGAGCACGCCCGGGCTCACCCTGCGCGGCATGGGCCGGGACACGGTCATCAAGCCGAGCACGGAGAAGGACCCCGACAACACGTGCGCCGAGGGCGGCAACGGCATCTGCGTGGTCGGGACGAACAGCGAGAAGCTCAAGGGCGTCACCGTCTCCTCCCTGACCGTGACCGGCTTCACCCGCACCGGCGTCTACTCGACGGCCACCGACGGTCTGACCGTGCGGAACGTGACGGCCGTGCGGAACGGGATCTGGGGCATCGCCCAGGAGCGGTCGGTCCGCGGCGTCTTCCGGGGCAACACCGCCCGGGACAACGGCGACGCGGGCATCTTCGTCGCCAACACGATCACCGCCGAGGAAGGCTCCCAGGACACCCGGGGCACGATCGTCGAGCGCAACCAGCTCGAGGACAACCGGATCGGCCTCACCGTCCGGCGCCTGCGCAACCTCAGCGTCGCGGACAACTACGTCACCGGAAACTGCGCGGGCGTGTTCGTCGTCGGCGACGAGAACAAGCCGAAGGCCGGCGACCTGATGGTGCGCGGCAACCATGTCGTCAGCAACAACAAGTCCTGCCCGAAGACCGAGCGGCTGCCCGCTCTGCAGGGCTCCGGCATCGTCCTGACCGGTACCGAGAAGGTCCGGGTCGTGGACAACACGGTCGAGGACAACTCCGGCGACTCCCCGCTGTCGGGCGGCATCGTCCTGTTCAAGAGCATGGTGGGCGTCACCGGCGAACGCAACGAGGTCATCGGCAACAGGCTGCGCGACAACGCCCCGGCCGACATCGTCAGCACCGAGACCGGCACGACCAACACCTTCAACGGCAACACCTGCTCGGCGTCCCGGCCCGCGGGCCTGTGCTGACCGGCCGGCCCCAGTAATCCGTGGACCGAAGAAGGAAGGAAAGCGGCACATGACGACCGCACAGACCGCCCCACCCCCGCCCATGCGGCTGAGGGAGCTCGTGTTCGGGGCGGCATGTGCCGCCGCCCTCCGCGCGGCGGCCCGGCTCGGCGTCGCCGACGCCCTCGGCGAGACCCCCATGGCCGTGGAGGACCTCGCGGCCGCGGTGAAGACCGAGCCCCGGCCGCTGCGCCGGCTGCTGCGCGCCCTGACCTGCTACGACGTCTTCGCCGAGCTCAAGGACGGGACGTTCGCGCACACCGACATGTCCCGGCTGCTGCGCGAGGACGACCCGCACAGCCTGCGCTACATCACGCTGTGGTGCACCGAGCCGTGGACCTGGGACGCGTGGCCTCATCTGGACGAGGCGGTGCGTACCGGCCGCAACGTCGTCGAGGGCCTGTACGGCAAGGAGTTCTTCACCTATCTCAACGAGGACGCTCCCCAGTCGGCCGAGGTCTTCAACCGCGCCATGACGACGTCCAGCCGGCAGTCGGCCGAGGACGTGGCGGCACTCCTGGACCTGTCCGGGAGTACGTCGGTCGCCGACATCGGCGGCGGACAGGGGCACGTGGTGGCGAGCCTGCTGGAGAAGTACCCGTCGATGCGGGGCATCCTGCTCGATCTGCCGCGGGTGGTGGAGAACGCCGACCCGCGGCTGCGCGAGGGCGGCTCGCTCGCGGACCGGGTGCGGATCGTGCCGGGTGACTGCCGTGAGGCCATCCCCGTGCAGGCCGATGTGTACATCATCAAGAACATCCTGGAGTGGGACGACGACAGCACCGCCCGCGCCCTGCGCAACGTCATCGAGGCGGGCGGGCCGGGCGCGCGGGTCGTGGTCATCGAGAACCTCGTCGACGACACGCCCTCGATGCGGTTCAGCACCGCCATGGACCTGCTGCTGCTGCTCAACGTCGGCGGCGCGAAGCACACCACCGACAGCATGGTCGGCCGGCTGACCGACGCGGGCCTCGTCATCGGCGACATCCGCCCGGTCAACCCCTACCTGCACGCGTTCGACTGCACCGTGCCCGAGTGAGCTGACCGGGCGACACACGGCTCATCGGCCGCCGCACCGCGTACGTCGCGGTCCGGCGGCCGATGTGCGCGCTCACGTCGCGGGGACGGGTCAGGCGTCGGGCGAGCGGCGGTCGGTGACGGGTTCCATGCGGGCGCCCTCGAGGGCACGGGCGAGGACGCCGCCCTCGGCCGCGGAGGTGTCCGCCGGTGCGGGGCCGTCCAGGAGGGTGGTCAGCTCGGCCACCCGGCCGGCGTCCGGGAGACCGAGGGTCACCGCCGGATCGGCGGCGAGGTCGCCTCGTACGTCGATCAGCCGTACGACCACGTCGTCGCGCTGGAAGATCGTGCTGCACAGGACCGCACTGCGCGGGTCGTCCGCCGCCGCCTCGTCGTGCTCGGCGAGCAGTTGGGCCAGCCGCATGCCGCAGCCCGGCCGGGCCGGGTACGACAGTGCGTGCCGCCGCGCCGCCGGGTCCCGCTCCCCCGCCGTGACATGGTGGACGGCGGGCAGTGCGGCCCGCGTGTAGAACACCCGCGCGGACTCCGGGTCGCCGAGGTCCCGGTCCTGCTCCAGATACGGGTTGATGGCCTCCTCGACCGCCCTCACCTCGGGCTGCTCCGCCACATGTCTGAGGGCCGCGAGCAGGTCGCCGCGCACCTCGATGGCCCGCACCACGCGGTTGCCGTGCAGGAACAGGGAGGTGCGGCACAACCGCGTGGTGTCGTCGACCTGCGGCTCGGGCGAGGCGTAGTCGGCGAGGATCTTGGCGACCACGTCCTCGCTCCCCGGCTTGACCGTGAAGGTCAGCGCGTGGCGGATCACTCCGTCACCGATCCGGGGCGTCTGGAGCCCGCCCCGGGCGGGCTCGGCGCCCGCCGTCGGGTGGCTCGTCTCCCGGACGACGTGGAAGCGGAGCGACCTGGTGTCCCGGACGCAGCTGTGCAGCGGCTTCACCATGCGCACGTGCTCTTCGCTGCTCACCCAGCTCAGGAACGGCGGGGCGCTCTCCCACTCGCTGGTGATGAGCCACTGGGAGGGGTTCTCGATGGACTGGCACAGCTGTTCACTGATGTGTCCGGGGACGGACTCGACGTGGCTGCGCAGTTGCTCGTACGTCTCGAGGAACTGCTGCTGAGCTCCGTCGTAGACCTCCACGAGCAGGACGACGCGGAGTCTGGAGCCGTCGAACACGGACTGGGAGACCTGATGCGACACCTGTCGCGTCAGCGGGTCGGAAGCAGGGGTGGACATGGTGGTCATCCTGCGCACATCTCCTTCGCGGGGGCGGAACTGAACGTCGGCCGCGGGATGCGACGCCAGCCTGACTCGATCCTGTGCCCGGGCCCGGTGGCGCGCGACCCGTGTGCACTGGGCGGGTGACCTGCGCGGTACGGACATCGGGCGACCTCAGACGAGGTGGGCGAAGACCACCAGGTTGTCCGTGTAGTCCTTGACCTTGTGGTCGTAGTCACCCGCGCAGGTGATGAGCCGTACCTCGGCCCGGTCCGTGTCGCCGTACACACGCTCGCTGGGGAAGTCGTCCTTGTCGAAGGTCTCCAGGGCGTCGACCACGAAGGTCGCCCTGCGTCCGTCGGCGCGTTCGACGTGGAAGACGTCTCCCTCGTCCAGTTGGTCGAGGTGGACGAAGACGGCCGCGGACGTCTTCGTGTCCACGTGCCCGGCGATGATCGAGGTGCCCGTCTCTCCAGGGGAGGCTCCCTTCGCGTACCAGCCGACGAGGTTGGTGTCGCCCGGCGGCGGAGGCTCGAGCTGCCCGCCCGCGCCGATGGCGAGGTCCGTGAAGGGCGCGTCGACGGAGATCTCCGGGATGCGCAGGCGCACCGGCTTCGACCGTGGCAGGTCGCTCTTCGCCGGTCCGGTGTCGGGCGGGGCGGACGGGGCGGCCGCGCCGGGGTACGCGGCGGACGGGGCCGACGCGCCGGGCTGGGCGATGAGCGGCGGGCGGGAGGAGGAGTCGGCCGATGTGTCGTTGCCGCCGAACAGGCTCACCGCCAGGACCAGAAGGGCCACGGCGAACAGCACCGTCATGCCCGAGTGGGATCCCTGTCCGGTCGGTGCCGGCTTGTCGTCGGAGGGGGAGGAGCGGGGGACTGCCATCGAGGACCACCTCACTGGGGCAGGGCGGACGGGGTGGGCGGGGCGCGAGCCGGGCCGCCACGCGGTGCGCGGGTGGCGGCCCGACTGCTATATCGCCCGGCATGGCTTACGCCACCCCGTGGGCCGACTTCCTGCGGCGGACGGCGTACAGACCGGTCGCGGCGACGGCCAGGACGGCGAGCCCACCGGCGGTCGTGCCGGACGTGGCGAGGGCTCCGCCTCCGGTGTGCATCCCGCCGCGCGGCTTGTCGTGCCCGCCACCCCAGGACTTGTCGCCACCGTCCTGCTTGTAGCCGCCCTCGGAGCCCGAGTCACGACCGCCGCCGGAATCACGGCCGCCACCGTCCCAGTCGCCCTCGGCGACCGCGGTCAGCGCACCGCCACCCGTACGCATCCCACCGCGCGGCTCGTCGTACCCACCGCCCCGGGACTTGTCGCCACCGTCCTCCTTGTAGCCCCCGTCATCCTTCTTGTCGCCCCCGTCGTCCTTCTTGTCGCCCCCGTCCTTGTAGGAGTCGGAGTCCTTGTCGGACCCACGGTCGCCACCGTCCCAGTCGCCCTCGGCGACCGCGGTCAGCGCACCGCCACCCGTGTGCATTCCGCCACGCGGCTTGTCCTGCTTGTCTCCTTTGTCGTGCTCCTTGCTGTAGGAAGAGTCGTCGTTGTTCCAGTCTCCCCCGGCCGCGTAGGCGCCAGGAGCGCCGAGGACGAGGACGGCCGACGCGGCCGTTGTGACCAGGACCGTGCGAGCTGAACGCATCTGAGATTCCTTCCGTCACGACCGGGCAGCTGGTGCTTCGTCAGCTGAAGTGACCCGGTCCCGACGTGAATCACCGTCAGCCAACCGCCCGTCTCGCACCACTCAAGGCGCTCAGCCGGGTGAACGCCCGCCGGTCCGACGGCCCGGATGGGGGTACTGCCCGGGGGGGGGTCGCGGAGGTGGCCCACCGGGCCGGCCCGTCGCCAACCGGCGTGCTGGTGCGACCGGTTGGGCAGTGGTCCGGTCGTGGAGTCGCGTCTACCCCCCGGAAACTCCGGGAGGACCGCGTGGAACCAACCGCGAGCGTTCATCGAGGATGCCGGACTCGAAAGCCCCCGCAGCATCAGCGGCGTGTCGCGGAGAGTAGGAGAGCAGGAGAGCAGGAGTGCAGGTGAGGGCATGCGCCGCCCGCGCCGTCGTGCGGCCCGGTCCGCTACTCCTCGGGGTCGACGTGGGTCGGGTCCGTCACCTCGGGCTGCTGACGCCGCGAGCCGGGGGCGGCCCGGTCGGGAGTGGCCTGGCTGTGCGCGGACTGGGGCGGCGGGGGCGGCGAGGTGTCGCCGGGGGCGCCGACGCCGGCCGGGGGCAGGCGCAGGGCGAGCAGGGCGATGTCGTCGCCGCGGGGCGCGATACGCGCGAGCAGCTCGTCGCAGAAACCGTCGACGCTCCACCCGTCCAGTCGGCCGGCCAGGACACCTGCGTGGTGGCGCAGCCGGGCCATGCCGAGGTCGATCGGACAGTCGCGGCTCTCCACCAGTCCGTCGGTGTAGAGCAGGAGGATGCTCTCGGGCGGGAGATCCTCGCGCGTGTCGGGCCAGCCCAGACCGAGGCGCAGGGTGGCGCTCATGCCGATCAGCGGGCCGTGGCCGCCCTCCAGGAAGCGGGTGTCTCCGTCCCGGGCGATCAGCAGGGGAGGCGGATGGCCCGCGTTGACCCAGTGGAGTCGCCAGGGACCGCCCTCGCGCCCTTCGACGCGTGCGAAGACGAGGGTGGCCATGGGCGCGTCGCTGGTGTGGGTCACGGCCTCGTCGAGGCGCCGCATGATCACGCTGGGTGGCTCCTGGTGGTCCCAGGCCAGGGCGCGCAGCATGTTGCGGACCTCGGCCATGTGGGCGGCGGCCTGCAGATCGTGTCCGACCACGTCCCCGATGACCAGCGCCATCACGCCGTCGGCGAGCAGGAAGGCGTCGTACCAGTCGCCGCCGACCTCCATGGCGCTCTCGGCGGGCCAGTAGCGGGCGGCCATGCGGACGTGGTCGACCTGCGGGAGGGGGGTGAGCAACTGGCGTTGCATGGTCTCGGCGACGTTCTGCTGCTCGTGGTAGAGCCGGGCGTTGTCAAGGACCAGCCCGACGCGGCGGCCGATGTCGGCCAGCAGGGCGACCTCGGCCTCGGTGTGGGCGGGGTGGTCACCGGTACGGGCCACGGTCAGCATTCCGTAGGACCGTTGCCGGGTGCGGAGCGGGACGACGACGGCCGTGTGCCCACCGAGCCGTTCGAACAGTGCCCGGTGGGTGACGGTGAGCGGGTTCTCCGGGGCGTGGAGGACCTGGTCCACGTTCAGCGGGACGGGCCGGTCGCCGTTGACCAGCCGGGTCAGCGCGGCGCGGGCCGGGTCCGGCAGCGAGGTCACCGGCCCCCGCAGCCGTCCCGCCCGGTGCGGGTGTGTGCTGCTGCGGACCTCCACCCGCTCCAGTCTGTCCGACTGCCCCGGGTAGACGTCGACCGCCGCCCACTGGCCCAGTTCCGGCACCAGCAACCGCAGGAGGCGGCGGAGTGTGGTGGAGGTGCGCTCCGTGGGGATCAGCACCGTGGAGATCTCGGCGACCAGGTGCAGCTGGGTGGTCAGGGCCTCCAGGGCGCTGGTCCGCGCCGCGTGCTCCTCGGCGACGCCGCGGTGCAGGCTGAAGTCGTGGAAGACGAGGACCAGCCCCTGCTGCCGACCCTGGCCGAGGAGCGGGGTGGCCGCCCAGATGATGGGTACCGTGGTGCCGTCGGCCCGCCGGAAGTGCTCCTCGCTTCCCTCCTCGGCGGGTGATCCGCGCAGGGCGTTGCGCAGGGCGCACCGTTCGCTCGGCACGGGAGTGCAGTCGGCGTGCCGGTGCAGGAGGTCGTGCGCGTCGTGTCCGATCATGTCCCGCGCGGAGCGTCCCAGCATCTGCTCGGCCCAGGGGTTCACCGAGGTGATCCGGGCGGCGAGGTCGAGGGTGAGCACGCCCGCGCCGAGATCACGCAGGACGGCGCGGGCGAAGTCGGGCTCCGGGACACTGTCCGTTCGTCCGTGCCCTGGTTCGTCGTCCTCCCGGTGGCCCGACCAGCGTGATGCCACGACCCTCACAGCCTTCCGATGCCGTCCATCCCGCCAGGTTCCCTCAGGTGGCGGGGATGAACCGCTCCGAAGGGCCGAAGGTGGGAGGTCGTCGGTTCCCAGGTCGGGCCGTGCCTCCTCGGTCCGGTCCACGAGGGCGCCGAGCGCGGCACCGGCACGGCCTTCGCCGATGTCGGCGAGCCGTCGGCGTCCGGCCCCGGAGCCGTCCGAGACGACCGATGCGGAGGACGAGCCCGGGCGGGGGCGGTGGCGTAATCCGGTGGCGCGGCGGGTTCGCACCCCATAGGTTGGCGTGATGTCCGAACTCAGAACCCATCGTCTCGTGCTCCGCCAGTGGCGGGAGTCCGACCTGGCGCCGTGGGCCGCCATGAACGCCGACCCGGTGGTCCGCGAGTACTTCCCCGAGGTGCTCACCCGGGAGCAGAGCGACGCGTCCGTGGCCCGTTTCCGGGCCGACCTCGACGGGCGGGGCTGGGGGTGGTGGGCGGTCGAGGTCGCCGCGACCGGCGAGTTCGTCGGGTTCACCGGGCTCGATCCCGTGGAGGACGGCATGCCGTTCACCGGAGTGGAGGCCGGCTGGCGTCTGGCCCGTCCGGCCTGGGGGCACGGTTATGCGACCGAAGCCGCGCGGGCCGCGGTGGACTTCGCCTTCGAGGAGCTGGGCCTCGCGGAGGTCCTCGCGGTGACGACGGCCACCAATCTGCGCTCGCGAGCGGTGATGCGCCGTCTCGGCATGACCCGCGACCCGGCCGACGACTTCGACGACCCCGACGTACCCGAGGGGCCGCTGCGCCGCGGCGTGGTGTACCGGCTCCCCGCGCAGGACCGACGGCCCGTCGAACGGTAGGAGCGGCGGGACGGGTCCGACCGCCTGGGGCGGCGGTGGACGCGTCGTCCCGGACAGATCACGACGGGTGGCCGACGACCGTGCCGTTCAGGTCGTCGGCGAGGCACACCGCGGCCCTCATGCGCTTGCCGACCGGCTCCCGGTGCACCTCGAAGCTCTGGCAGAGGGCCATGACGATCTCCAGCCCGTGCCGGCCGACCCGGCCCGGATCCGCTCTCTCGGCCATCGGCAGCACGGGGGCGCTGTCCCACACCGTCACTTCCACCCGGTCCCCGGCCAGCTCGAGATCGACCAGTGACGGGCCGGGGGCGTACTTGCAGGAGTTGGTCAGCAGCTCACTGACCACCAGTTGCAGCACGTCGACCGCGCGGTCGGGCACCGGGAGGGCCCCGGCCGCCCGCACCCGGGCCAGGAAGCACCGGGCCAGTTCCCTGCCCCGGGCGATGTCGCCGGGGAGGCCCTCGTACTCCGCCGAAACCCTGACCAGCGCTTCTCTCAGCCGGTCCCCCTGGTGGGCAGCCCCGTCCATCCGATCCGCCCTCTTCCTGAGCCTTGACCGTTACGGCAGCCCGTCTACCCCCGAAAACCCGGAAACATCACAGACGGGTGCGTCCGATCACGGCGGGCGCCGGATTCAGTCGTCCGTCGGGCGCAGGACGAGGCAGAGGAAGCCCAGTACGTCCCGGTAGACGCGCAGCCACTGATCGCGGTGGGTGGTGGCCGCCCCGAGCGCCTGCGCGCTGTCCGGATCGTCGGGGTGGTCCAGGGCCCACGAGGCCAGCGAGCCGGTCCAGGCCCACTCGTAGTCGTCGAGCTCCCGGCGGCTGCTGACGTGCCCGCCGACGGGGGTCCAACCGTCCGCCACGACCCGGTCCAGCGTGGTCGGCAGGTCGGCGAAGTCCCCGAGCATCTCGACGGCATCGGCGGACGGCTCGCGTTCCCAGAAGCCGTCACCGACCAGGACGCGCCCGCCGGGCGCCAGGTGCTCGCGGGCGGCCTCGAGGGTGGCGAGCAGGCCGCCGAACGCGTGCGTGGAGCCCACGCACAGCACCAGGTCGAACCGGTGCGGGGCGGCGAACCGCGCGGCGTCCTGACGGTGGAGCACCAGGCGGTCCCGCACGCCGAGCCGGTCCGCCTCCTCGTGGGCGCGCGCGAGGGAGGTCCCGGAGATGTCGACGCCCTCGGCGGTCAGCCGCGGATGCCCGGCGAGGGCCCGCAGGAGCCACTCCCCGCCACCGCAGCCGAGGTCGAGTACGCGCGCGTCACCCCGGGGGACACCGCGGGCCAGCAGTCGGCGTACCGCCTCGTCGTCGAGCGGGGCGGCGATCGGGTGATCGGCGTGGGCGAGCCTGGAGATCTGTTGACGGTCCACCGGCGGAGCCTGACACAGGCTCCGCCTCGGTGCATCCGCTTTTGCGGTGCGCGGCCGGGCGTCGGTGCCGGGCCGACGTACGCGGGTGCCGTACCGGCGGACTCGGCGGCCTCCGGGACTGGTCAGCGGTCGTCGGGTGGCTGATCCTGTGACCACGTCGTCGAGGCCGGGCGGTCAACGGGGCGGCCCGGTAGCGGACTTGGGGGTGCCCACGTGGTACGCGAAGGACAGGAATCCGCGCGCAAGGCCGACCGGGGCCGGGCCCGGCCGGCGTGCCCGGTGGGTCGTGCGGCGGACGGGACGTGGCAGGTGCACGATTACGCCGTCGCGCGTGAGCTGCTGCGCGGTCCGGGCACCGTGCAGGCAGGGCTCGGCATCGAGACGGTGGAGAAGCTCCCGCCGCGCGTCCGCCGACCGGTGCTCTACCGGGACGGCCCCGAGCACCGGGAACACCGCCGGCAGACCGCTCGCTTCTTCACTCCCCGCCGGGTGGACGAGCACTACCGCGCCCTGATGGTGCGCATCGCGGAGGAACAGCTGGCGGCCCTGCGCGCGGCGGGCGAGGCGCACCTCAGCGACCTCGCCTTCGACCTGGCCATCGGCGTGGTGAGCGACGTGATCGGCCTGCGGTACAGCAGGCCGGGACTGCGCCGCAGGCTGGAGCGCTTCTTCCCGGAGGAGTTCGGACAGCCCGGCCTGACCAGTGTGCGCGGTCTGTACTGGTTGGTGCGGCAGAACACCAACTGGCTCCGCATCCACCTGGCCGACGTCCGCCCCGCCATCCGCGCGCACCGGCGCCGACCGCACGACGACCTGATCTCCCACCTCGTCGCGGAGGGCTGCTCGGACGCGGAGATCCTCGGTGAGTGCCTGACGTTCGCCGCGGCCGGCATGGTCACCACGCGCGAGTTCATCTCGCTGGCCGCCTGGCACCTGTTCTCGGACACCGAGCTGCTCGCCCACTACCGCTCGGCGGACGAGGCCGGTCGCCTCGCCACCCTCCAGGAGCTGCTGCGTCTGGAACCCGTGATCGGGCAGTTGCGCCGACGGGCCACCCGGTCCGTCGAACTGGCGGGCCCCGACGGACCGGTGACCGTGCGCCCCGGCGAGTACGTCGAGCTCCTCCTGGACGATGCCAACACCGACCCGAAGGCCGTGGGCGAGGACCCGCTGCTGGTCCGGCCCGGCCGCGCCGCCGATGTCGGTGCGGGGCTCTCCTTCGGTGACGGACCGCACCGGTGCCCGGGGGCGCACATCGCTCTGCTGGAGACCGACGTGTTCCTCAGCCGTCTGTTCGCGCTCGACGGCATCCGTATGAACGGGGAGCCGCGCGTCGCCTTCCAGAAGGCGATCGGCGGTTACGAGATCCGCGGGCTGACCGTGGCGCTCCCCCGGGCCGGTCGTCGCTGACCGGCCCGGGGGTCCGGGGGTCCGGTACGGCGTCAGCCGCCCAGGGCTCCGAGGACGACGAGCTTGGCCTCGTCCTGCACCTGCCTCAGGTGATCCGCCCCGAGGAACGACTCCCCGTAGATCTTGTAGACGTCCTCGGTACCGGAGGGCCGGGCGGCGAACCACGCGTTCTCGGTGGTCACTTTGATGCCGCCGATGGGCGCGCCGTTGCCCGGTGCCTCGGTGAGCACGGAGGTGACCGGCTCCCCGGCGAGGGTGTCCGCGGTGACCTGGGCCGGGGACAGCTTGGCCAGGCGGGCCTTCTCCTCGCGGGTCGCCGGCGCGTCGATACGGGCGTAGGCGGGCTCGCCGAAGCGGGCGGTGAGGGCGGCGTAGTGCTGGGAGGGTGTCTCGCCGGTGACCGCGGTGATCTCGGAGGCGAGCAGGGCGAGGATGATGCCGTCCTTGTCCGTGGTCCACACGGAACCGTCCCGGCGCAGGAACGACGCCCCGGCCGACTCCTCCCCTCCGAAGCCGAGCGTGCCGTCGACCAGTCCGTCCACGAACCACTTGAAACCGACGGGCACCTCGACGAGCCGTCGACCGAGGTCCGCGGCGACCCGGTCGATCATGCCGGAGGACACCAGCGTCTTGCCCACGCCGGCGTCGGCGGGCCAGTCGGCGCGGTGGGCGTACAGGTAGGCGATGGCGGTGGCGAGGTAGTGGTTGGGGTTCATCAGCCCGGCGTCCGGGGTGACGATGCCGTGCCGGTCGGCGTCGGCGTCGTTGCCGGTCGCGATGTCGAAGCGGTCGCGCCGCTCGATGAGGGAAGCCATCGCGTGCGGCGACGAGCAGTCCATGCGGATCCTGCCGTCCCAGTCCAGCGTCATGAACCGCCAGGTCGGGTCGGTGAGCGGGTTGACCACCGTCAGGTCGAGCCGGTGCTGCTCGGCGATGCGGCCCCAGTACGCGACGGAGGCGCCGCCCAGCGGGTCGGCGCCGATCCGCACACCGGCCGCACGGATCGCGTCGAGGTCCAGGACGCTCGGCAGGTCGCGGACGTAGGCGTCGAGGAAGTCGTGGCGGCCGGTGCCGGGCGCGGCGAGCGCCTTGGCGTAGGGGATGCGTCGTACGTCCTTCAGGCCGGCCGCGATGATCTCGTTGGCCCGGTCCTGGATCCAGGAGGTGGCGTCCGAGCCCGCGGGGCCGCCGTTCGGCGGGTTGTACTTGAAGCCGCCGTCGGCGGGCGGGTTGTGCGAGGGGGTGACGACCACGCCGTCCGCGAGGCCGGAGGCGCGGCCCCGGTTGTGGGCGAGGATGGCGTGCGAGACCGCCGGGGTGGGGGTGTAGCCGTCCGCGGTGTCGATGAGGACGGTCACGTCGTTGGCCGCGAACACCTCCAGGGCGGTGATCCTCGCCGGCTCGGACAGGGCGTGCGTGTCGGCGCCCAGGAAGAGCGGGCCGTCGGTGCCCTGCGCTTCGCGGTACTCGCAGATGGCCTGGCTGGTCGCCGCGATGTGGTCCTCGTTGAACGCCGCCGCCAGGGACGAACCGCGGTGCCCGGACGTGCCGAAGGCCACGCGTTGCCCGGGCTCGGCCGGGTCCGGGTGCAGGGCGTAGTACGCCGTCACCAGCCGGGCTACGTCGATCAGGTCCTCGGGGCCGGCCGGCTTGCCGGCTCGGTCGTGTTGCATGCGCCCACTCCTCCGCATCGGTCGGGCATTCGCTCGCGGTCCCATCTTCCCCTGTCCGGGGACCGGTGCCGTGCGTTGCGGCCGAGGTCATGGCGGACGCCAGGTCCGAGGCGGAGGTGCCGGGAAGGTTCGTCCGGCCGGCGCACCGGCCGACCGGGCGTCAGATCCGGCCGCCGGTGAGCCGGGTGAGGGGACCGTGCGGGTGACGTCCCGCGCGGCGGCCCACCGCGTACGACGCGGCGCTCAGCGCGGTGAGACCGGCTCCCACGCCGGCGGCGACGAGCTTGCGGTGGGCGATGACCGTCCACGCCGTCTTCGCGGTGGCCGCGACCTGACCCGAGGTGGTGACGACCGCCCGGCGGCCGGCTTCGGCGCCCTTGGCGGCCGTCCGCACGGCGCCGTTCGCGGCCTCGGCCGAACGCCGGGTGCCGGCCTTGGCCGCCGACGCCGCGTCAGCGGCCTTGTCCGCGGCGGCCTGCCCGGCTCGCGAGGCGGGCGCGGTCGCCTTGTCCGCGGCGGCCTGCCCGGCTCGCGAGGCGGGCGCGGTCGCCTTGTCCGCGGCACCGCGGGCCTTGGACTCCGCGGCCCGTGTGGTGGTGGGCTTCTGCTTCGCGTCCTTGTTCGTATCGCTCATGGACACCGCCTTGCCTCTCCCCGCGACGGCAAACACCCACGGCGCCGCCGGGGAGGCGCCCGAGGTGTCACCGGGTCAGGTCACGCCGGGCAGCGTCCGCGGCTCGATGCGCTCCTCCACTGCCGTGTCGCCCTCGCGTACGACCACGTAGGCGCCTTTTCCCGGGACCTCCGTCACCGCCTCGACCAGCTCGGTGCCTCGGTAGACGAGGCCGACGCCGTCGTCCGTGCAGTGTGCTGCGGGCAGGGTGCCGTCGGCGACGAGCCGGTGGACCAGCGGGCGGCGGCCCTGGTCGACGTCGTAGTGCACGCCGTTGCCGTAGGGCAGGAAGCCCAGGGCGTCGGTGATCGGGCGCAGCTCGGGCCCGAAGGAGTCGGTCGCACCGCCCCTGAACCAGCACAGGGATCCCGCGCTCACCCCGCTGAGCACGACGCCGGCCTCCCAGGCCCGGCGCATGACGCGGTCCAGGCCGTGCACGCGCCACACGGCCAGCAGGTTGGCCACCGAGCCTCCCATGACCCAGACGACGTCCTGGGCGAGCACGGTCTCCTCGACGTCCTCCACGTTGGGCATGGGGAACAGGTGCAGCGGCGTCAGGTCGAAGCCGGCGACACGGGCGGCCTCGGTCATGCGGGCGGTGAAGTGTTCGGCGTCCCCGATGGCCGTGCCGACGTACAGGACACGGGGACGCCGGCCGTGCGCGCCCGAGAGATCCACCGCGTGGTGCACCAGGGCGTCGAACGCCACCATGGTCCGGCCACCCGTGCGGTGCCCGCCGGAGGTGGCGAGAATGGTGGGTTCGGGTGTCGTCATGAACCTGATCCTAGCCAGCGCCCAACCACCGTGTTCTCGGCCGTCGTTGTCACCGCCACCCGGTGGCGGTGGGCGGCAGCTGAGCCGGGCTCACCTGCTCGCCCAGCACCTCCGCCATGAACTGCACCAGCCACCGCTGCGCGGGGCTGCGCGAGGACTCGTGCCGTGCGTACAGGGCGATCTCGATCGGCTCGGTCTCGAACGGCAGCCGCACCAGGCGCACTCGGTGCGAAGCGGTGAAGACCTCCCCCACGTACTCGGGGACGATGGCGATCAGGTCGGTCTGCTCCAGCAGGTAGGGCAGCATCGAGAAGCGGGTGGCGTCCACCGCCACCCGCTCCAGGAGCCCGTGCGCGGCCAGTGCGGCCCTCGGCGCGACGTGCCCGCTCGGGCCGAAGACCGTCGCGTGGTGCTCGGCCGCGAGGTCCGCCGGCGTGACCTCGTCGCCCCGGATGCGCGGATGGTCGGCGGCGACCATGAGGACGTAGCGCTCCCGGAAGAGCGGGATGCGCACGGTCAGGTGCGAGGTGATCACCGGAGTGGCCACGAAGGCGTCGAGGTCACCGCGGCGCAGCTGGCTCTCGGCGTCCTCCACGTCGAAGGGACGGACGGTGAACGACACCCCCGGCGCATGCTCGCGCGCCGCCGCGAGAAGCCTGGGCAGGAGGGTGGCCTCGCCGAGGTCGGAGAGGGCGATCGTGAAGCGGCCGGACATGGTCCCGGCGTCGAAGGCGTCGCCCTGCCGGACCGTGCCGTCGATCTCCGCCAGGGCGCGCTGCAGCGGCTCGTACAGCCGCCGGGCGCCGGCCGTGGGCGTCAGGCCGCGTCCGTTGCGGCGGAACAGCTCGTCGTCGAAGTGCCGGCGGAGCTTGCCCAGGCTGTAGCTGACGGTGGGCTGCGTGACGTGGAGCGTCTCGGCGGTGGCCGTGACGCTGCCGGTCTCGTACAGGAGGACGAAGACGCGGGCCAGGTTGAGATCGAAGGTGCCCATATCGATGGACTCTATATCGGGATGCCGAAACATCTATTGGTGCACATGTCGCGGGGTGCCTAGCGTGTCGGACGTCACTTCGAAAGGAATGTCCGTGCCATCCGTGCGTCGTGTCTCCCACGATTTCCTGGAGCGCCAGGGACTCACCACCGTCTTCGGCAACCCGGGCTCGAACGAGCTGCCCTTCCTCGCCGATCTGCCCGACGGCTTCCGCTACGTCCTCGGTCTGCACGAGGGCGCCGTCGTCGGCATGGCCGACGGCTACGCCCAGGCGACCGGCCGTCCGGTCCTGGTCAACCTGCACGCCGCCTCCGGTTCGGGCAACGCGATGGGCGCGCTGACGAACGCCGTGGCCTCCCGCACCCCGCTCGTGGTGGTGGCCGGACAGCAGGTCCGCCCCGCCATCGGCCCGGAGGCCAACCTGGCCAACGTCGACGCTCCGGCGCTGATGAAGCCGCTGGTCGGCTGGGCGGCGGAGCCGGCGTGCGCCGAGGACGTGCCGCGCGCCCTCGCCCAGGCCGTGTTCGAGGCGCGGCTGCAACGGCGGCCGACCTACCTCTCCGTCCCCTACGACGACTGGTCGGCCGAGGCGGACGACAACGGCCTGGCCGTGCTCGACCGGCAGGTGCGGCGGGCCTCCGTGCCCGACGGCGAGCAGAGCCGCTGGCTCGCCGAACGGGTCACCGCCGCCCGGCGGCCCGCGCTGGTGCTCGGCGGGGACATCGACTCGGCGGGGCTGTTCGACGCCGCGGTCCGCCTGGCGGAGCGCCTGGGTGGCCCGGTGTGGGCGGCGCCCTCGCAGTTCCGGCTGCCCTTCCCCAACCGGCACCCGCTGTTCCGGGGCGTGCTGCCCGCGGGGATCGCGCCGGTCTCGCGGGCCTTCGAGGGTCACGACCTGGTGCTCGTGCTGGGCGCGCCGGTCTTCCGCTACCACGAGTACCTCCCCGGCCGGTACCTGCCGGAGGGCACCCGGCTCATCCAGGTGACCGAGGACGCCTCGGCCGCCGCGCGGGCGCCGATGGGCGAGGCGCTGGTCGCCGACCCGGGGGCCGTCATCGACCTGCTCCTGGCGTCGCTGGACCCGCCCGCAACGCCCGCGGGACCGTACCGGTCCGCGCCCGAGCCGCTCACCGCCGAAGGACCGGGCCTCCACCCCGAGCAGGTCTTCGCCGCACTGCGCGACGAACTGCCCGAGGACACGGCGTACGTCGTGGAGTCCACGTCGACCAACTCCGCGTGGTGGCGCCAGATGGACCTGCGCCGCCAGGGCTCCTACTACTTCCCGGCCGCCGGCGGACTCGGTTTCGGTCTGCCCGGCGCCGTGGGGGTGGCCCTGGGCCGGCCGGACCGCCCGGTCGTCGGTGTGATCGGCGACGGCTCGGCCAACTACGGCATCACCGCCCTGTGGACCGCCGCCCAGCACCGGGTTCCGCTGACCGTCGTGCTGCTGCGCAACGGCACGTACGGGGCGCTGCGCTGGTTCGGCGGCCTGCTCGGCGTGCCGGACGCCCCCGGGCTCGACATCCCGGGGCTGGACTTCACCCGCATCGCGGAAGGCTACGGCGTCCCCGCCCGGCACGTCGGCGGCGCCGAGGAGCTGCGCGCCGCGCTCGCCGAACGACCGGACCACCCGCGTCTCATCCAGGTGGACACGGCACTGACCACACCCTCCTGACCCGCCCGAACCGGCCGAGCGCCCGGAGCCGCTGACGCGCTCGGCACCCGAAGATCCCGAAGAAGGGGAAGAAGATGACACTCCTGGACAGCGACGTCTGGGGCCGGAAGTTCTTCAGCGACGGCTGGCGGGACGCCGCCTCGCGGCACCCGGTCGTCGAACCGGCGACCGGCGACCGGCTCGGCGAGGTCGGCCTGGCCACGGCCGCCGACGTGGCCGGTGCCGCCGCCCGGGCGGCCGAGGCGCAGAGGGCGTGGGCGGCGACCCCGCCGCAGCAGCGGGCCGCCGTGCTGCGCCGCGCGGGCGAGCTGTTCACCGAGCACGCCGCCGAGGTCGAGGACTGGCTGGTGCGCGAGGCCGGCTCGGTGCGGTCCAAGGCCGGCTTCGAGGTGGGGCTCGCGATCGGCGAGTGCTTCGAGTGCGCGGGGCTGCCGACGCACCCGCAGGGCGAGGTGCTCACCACCGAGGAGGCCCGCTGGTCGTTCGCCCGCCGCCGCCCGGCGGGTGTGGTGAGCGTGATCGCGCCGTTCAACTTCCCACTCATCCTCGGCCTGCGCTCGGTGGCCCCGGCGCTCGCCCTGGGCAACGCCGTCCTGCTCAAGCCGGACCCGCGTACCGCGGTGAGCGGCGGTGTCGTCATCGCCCGGATCTTCGAGGAGGCCGGGCTCCCCACCGGCGTCCTCCATCTGCTGCCGGGCGACGGCTCGGTCGGCCGGGCGGTCGTCGAGGCCCCCGAGGTCCGGGTCGTCTCCTTCACCGGCTCCACGCCGGTCGGGCGGGCGATCGGCGAGCAGGCCGGCCGGCTCCTGAAGCGGGCCCATCTGGAGCTGGGCGGGAACAACGCGCTGGTCGTGCTGCCGGGCGCGGACGTGCCGAAGGCGGCCTCGGCGGGTGCGTTCGGCTCGTATCTGCACCAGGGCCAGATCTGCATGACGACCGGCAGGCACATCGTGCACGAGTCGCTGCTGGAGGAGTACACGGCCGCGCTGGCCGCGAAGGCCGAGGCCCTGCCGGTCGGTGACCCGGCCCGGGAGGACGTGGCGCTCGGCCCGATCATCGACCGCCGCCAGCTCGAGCGGGTGCACGGCATCGTCACGGACAGCGTCGCGGCGGGCGCGAAGGTCGCGGCGGGCGGCGAGATCGCCGGCGCCGGTTACCGCGCCACCGTCCTGTCCGGCCTGACGACCGACATGCCGGCGTGGCGCGAGGAGATCTTCGGCCCGGTCGCCCCCGTGATCGGCTTCTCCACCCTCGAAGAGGCGGCCCGGATCGTCAACGACTGCGAGTACGGGCTGTCCGTCGGCATCCTCGGGGACGTCGGGACGGCGATGAAGCTCGCCGACCGGATCGACTCCGGCAAGGTCCACATCAACGAGCAGACGGTGAACGACGAGCCCAACGCCCCCTTCGGCGGGGTCAAGGCATCCGGCACCGGGTCCCGTTTCGGCGGGGCCGCGGCCAACGTGGAGGCGTTCACCGAGACCCAGTGGGTCACGGTCCGCCCGGACATCGCCGACTACCCGTTCTGACCCTTCCGGTCACCCCGGCCACCCCGGCCGCTCCGGCTCCGCTCACTCACACCCGTCCCCGGGGGGAGAGTCACATGACGTCCGCCACCACGTCCGGCGCACCCGCTCAGGCAGGCCACACCGGCAACAGCACCTGGACGGTGATCCTCTGCTGGATCACCGTCCTGCTCGAGGGCTACGACCTCGTCGTCCTCGGCGCCATCATCCCCACCCTGCTCAAGACCCACCACCTCGGCATGACCGCGGGTGACGCGACCTCCATCGCGACGCTCTCGCTCGTGGGCGTCGCCATCGGCGCGGTCTGCGTCGGTCCACTGGCCGACCGGCTGGGCCGCCGCCGCCTGCTCATCGGGTCGGTCGTGCTGTTCTCGCTCTTCACCATCGCGGTGCCGCTGGCGAACTCCGTCGCCATGTTCGCCGCGCTGCGTCTCGTCGCCGGTCTGGGCCTCGGCGCCTGCATGCCGGTCTCGCTCACGATGATGGCCGAGCACATGCCGGCCGGCCGCCGGGCACGGGCCAGCACGCTGACGATGACCGGCTACCACACCGGTGCGGTCATCACCTCGCTGCTGGCCCTGCAGGTGACCGACGACTGGGAGGTCCTCTTCCACCTGCTCGGCGTCGTCGGCCTCGTGGTCGCCGTCATCCAGTGGTTCAAGCTGCCGGAGTCGGAGGCCTTCGTGCGGGCCAAGCAGGACGGGGCCCGACGGGTGCCGTTCACCGAGCTGCTCAAGCCGGCGTACCTGCGTGCGGGCATCGGCATCTGGGTCGCGTCGTTCATGGGTCTTCTGCTGGTCTACGGCCTCAACACCTGGCTGCCCAAGCTGATGAACGACGCCGGCTACCCCGTCCCCACGGCCGTCACCCAGCTCCTCGTGCTCAACATCGGCGGCGTCGCCGGCCTGGTCCTCGGCGGGTTCGTCGCCGACCGGCGGGGCATCAAGGGCACCACCATGGGCTGGTTCGCGGTCTCGGTGCTCATGCTGGCGTGTCTGAGCGTCAAGATGGAGAGCGATCTGCTGCTCAACGTCGTCGTCTTCTTCACCGGCGTGTTCGTCTTCTCGGCCCAGGTCCTCGTCTACGCCTACGTGACGAACTTCTACCCGGCCTCCGTGCGCGGCACGGCGCTCGGCTCGGCGTCCGGGATCGGCCGGATCGGCTCGATCGTCGGCCCGTCGATCACCGGCGCGCTGGTCTCCTCGGGGATCGGACATCCGTGGGGCTTCTACTTCTTCGCCGCGGTGGCGGTCCTCGGCTTCCTGGCCGTGCTCACCCTGCCGCGCACGACGGCCGGCGGCCGGGCGGAGTCCGTGGAGCCGGCCCTCTGACGCCTGCGGGAACACAAAGGGAGCAGCGGGGTCACTCCACCCGCTGCTCCCTTTGTGCTTGTCGCGGTGTTGCGCTTGTCGCGGTGTTCGCCGAGTCCTGCCGGCCGTGCCGGTCGCGGTGCCTCGCGTCCCGGGGCCGTGTCTCGGAACCGTGTCTCGGGGCCGTGTCTCGCGCGTCGGGGCTCAGTCGCGGTCCACGTGCTCGCGCAGGATCTTGCCGTTCGTCGCGTCGACGTCCACGGTCGTCTTGTTCCAGTTGTCGGTCGACACCACGTCGACGGACCACAGGAGCTGCTGGTCGTCGTTGTCGTCCAGTCCGACGCCGGTGACGGTGCCCTTGGTCTTGTCGGTGGCCACCTTCACGGCCTGCTCCGGCTTCTGGGTCGCCTTGCCGAGCCGGTCGGAGACCTTCTGCTTGTCGTCCGCGTCCTGGTCCTCGGCCTGGATGCGGAAGACCTTTCCGGAGACGGCGTCGATGTCGACGCGGTGGACGGTGCCGTCGGAGGTGGCGACCTTGGCCTCCCACTCCGGGGAGCCCTGGCTGGGGGCCGGGTTCGGCATGCTGGGGCTGGGCGAGCCGGTCGACGCGGTGGCCTCGTCCGAGGTGCGCTTGAGTTCGAGGTCGACGAGCTTGCTCTGGGGCACCTCCTTGACGGCGGTGTCGGCCGCCTTGTCCCAGGAGACCTTCGCCATCGGGACCAGGGCCTTGCGCTCGGCCTGGTCCTCGGTCAGGGAAGCCGAAGGAGAGGGGGAGGTGGTGTCGGTGGCGGATGTCGTGTCGGTGGGGGGAGTGGTCTGAGCCGCCTCGGCGACGCTGGAACGTGCCGTGTCGGCGTTCGTGCAGCCGGTCATCAGAAGAACGGAGCTGCCCAGGGCGCAGATGACGGCCATCGAACGAAGGGGCGGGAGACGTCGTACAGAGCTCATGCCTCTCTCCGTAACCGTATGACCGATTTGTCATACCGGCTCGGGTGGGAAACCACCCCAATGGCCGACCTGCTCAGCGGACCGGTACGAACGCCGCCCGGTCGGGCGCCGTGACGGTTCCGGGCGGGCACGGGCCCACGGGGAGGGCCCCGGCGCGTTCCAGCCACTCCCGGTACGCGGTGGACTGGCGGGCCACCTCCCAGTACGCCTCCTCCAGTGCCGGGTAGACGGCGTCCAGCTCCGCCCGGGTGCGCGCGGCCAGCAGGAGGCGGACGCCGAGGGGGTCGCCGTACAGACGGCGCACCGCCATGTCGGGGCGCGACTGGGAGCTGGGCTGGCAGACGGTCACGACCTCGCCGGTGGCGACGAGGGACGCGGCGGTGTGGTAGTCGCCGTGCAGGACACGGGGGTTGAGGCCCACGGCGCGCAGCATGCGGTGCACCCCGTCCCACTCGCCGTCGACGGTGGGGTCGACCATCCAGCGGTCGTCGGCCAGGTCTGCCAGGCGGACGACGGGCCGGGTGGCCGCCGGGTGGTCCGCGGGCAGCATCACGAACTGCGGCTCCCGCTCGACGAGGACCCGCAGCCGCAGGCCCTCGGGGACGTGCAGCGGGCACCCCTCGACCTCGTGCACGAAGGCGACGTCGAGCTGTCCGTCGGTGACGCGGCGCAGCAGCGCGTTGGCGGAGACGTCCATCTGGAGCGTCGGTTCCAGGCCGGGCCGTCTGAGTCTGCGCAGCCAGCCGGCCAGGGCGCGGCTGGCCGTGGAGCCGACGCGCAGCCTGCTGTCGCCGCCGGCCGCGGCGGCGCGGGCCTCGCGGACCAGGGTGCCCATGTCGGCCAGCAGCGGACGGGCCCGGCCGAGGACCGTGCGGCCGAGCGGGGTGGGGCGACAGCCGGTGCGCTCACGGACGAACAGGGGCCCGCCCAGGGTCTGTTCGATGCGGGCCAGCTGGGTGCTCAAGGTGGGCTGTGCGACGCCGAGTTGGCGTGCCGCCCGGTGCAGGCTGCCGGCATCGGCGATGGCGCACAGTGCGCGTAGGTGCCTCACCTCGAGCTCCATGCGGGGAGCGTAGGGCGGAACAGTTGGTTGCGCCAGGTGAACAAAACGCGGCGGATCGGGGCGAGTTCTGCACTCCGGTCGAACCTGTTCCGGGGTTGGCGCACGGCGGGTGATAGCCCGGTCCTATCGCCTGTTGCCATCATCACAGCGGGCTCATGGGCGCTCCACACTCACCGGTGACGACTTCTCACCCCACTCCCCCACACAAGGAGTCATCGATGCGCATCAGTCTTCCCCTGCTGTCCACCGCGGTCGGACTCGGCCTGACGGCGGCCGTGCTCGGCACCGGACCGGCCGCGACGGCCACCGCGCCGCAGGCTCCGGCCCGGGCGGCCACCGTCGGCTACGAGCCGTCGGCCGGCACCGGTGAAGAGGCCCTGAACAACCGGGCGTTCTTCGAGGCGGTCATCAAGTCCGTCGCCGAGAAGCGCGCCGCCGCCCCGACCTCGACGGCCGCCGTCACCGTCTACTACAGCACCACCAACGCGCCCAGCTTCCGCTCGCAGATATCCCGCAGCACCTCGATCTGGAACAGCTCCGTGGCCAACGTGCGTCTCCAGGAGTCAAGCTCCGGCGCCGACTTCGCGTACTACGAGGGCAACGACTCACGCGGCTCGTACGCCTCCACGGACGGGCACGGCAGCGGCTACATCTTCCTCGACTACCGGCAGAACCAGCAGTACGACTCGACCCGCGTGACCGCCCACGAGACCGGGCACGTGCTCGGTCTGCCCGACCACTACTCCGGCCCGTGCAGCGAGCTGATGTCCGGCGGCGGCCCCGGCCCGTCCTGCACCAACGCCTACCCGAACGCCAACGAGCGCAGCCGGGTGAACCAACTGTGGGCCTACGGCTTCAAGGCCGCCCTCGACAAGGCGCTGCAGAAGTCCTCCCAGCGCTGAGCACCTGAGCGGACGCCTGGGCAGCCGGTCAGGACCGGGGACGCGTGCTCCGGGCCGCCTTCGCGTGCTCGGGCAGAGCGGCGAGTACGGCGCGGTGGACGGCCCGGGCCAGCCGGGCTCCCCACTCGGAACGGGGGCCGGCGAAGGAGTGGGGCTCCGCGCCGGTCCCCGGGGCGCGGACGGCGACGCACACGGCGTCCGTGGGAGTGCCGGAGCAGTCGAGGCCCGACTCCAGCAGGGCCTGCACCTTGGCCTCGGTCGCCGTCATCACCGCGTTGACCAGGGCGGCGTCGTCCAGGGTGACCGGCAGCGCGGCGACGATGTTGATCGTGCCCGGTGCGGCGGCCCCCGGGGCGCCTTCCCCGGGTGAGGCCGCCCACCCGCGTACCGAGACACCGGCGGTCACCACGGCTTCCGCGCCGCCGTCCCGCGCACGGCCGGGGACGGAGACGTCCGCGGCCGTCATCAGGCCGACGCCCGGACCCCGGGCACCGGCGGCGAGGGCCAGGTCGGCCAGGTGCCGCGCGGGGTCGGTGCGGCGGTAACCGTGGGCCACCTGGGCGTTGAGCACCCAGGCGCGCTCGGCGATCCCGCCGCCCAGCACGGCGCTGCTGGCCATCCGCCAGCCCGGGCCCGGGCGCCACAGCAGGGCGTGCAGCCGTTCGCCGTCCTCCCTCCGCGTCAGGCGCTCCGGGTTCAGCAAGCCGGACCCGGTACGGGGCGGTGGCAGGAGGGCGGGCACCGGTCGGGCTCCTCGCGGGGGTCAGGGACGGACCGGATGATCGTACTCAGTGCCGGTGCTCTGCGGATCCGTCCCGGACTTCCCCGGACTTCCCCGGAACGACACCGGCGCATTGCGGTCCCGACCCAGGAGCCTTTCACTGAACACAACTTCGCCACCAGGCGTCGGATCGGAGGCCGCAATGCTGTCCCACACCCTGGAGCATGGGGTCCTGGTCATCACCGTGGACCAGGACCCGGGAATCGACGGGCGGGCCACACTGACCACGCGCATCACCAACCTGGTCGACGCCCATCAGCCGACCCCCGTCGTCATCGTCCTCACCGAGCGGGCCGGCGGCCATGCCGCGGTCAGCGCCGTGCTCCGGGCCCACCAGTGGTGCGGTCGGCTCGGCGTCCTGATGTCCGTGGTCACCCACAGCGCGCCCGTCCGGCGGCTGCTGCAGAACAACGCCGACACCTCCGGGCCGCGCCTGGTCGTACACGCCCGCGTCGACACCGCCATCACCACGGCGTTCACCGCGGCGGTCTAACGTCCGTACGGAAACCCGGCGGTCACGCGCTCGTGTCACACGGCGCGTGACCGTCGACCGCTACCGCTGTCCGAGCCAGAGGTCGGGGCCGAAGACCTCGTAGTGGATGGCTTCCGCGGGCACGCCGCGGCGCAGCAGGTCGCCGCGGACGGCGCGCATGAAGGGCACCGGGCCGCACAGGTAGACCGTGAGCCCCTCGGGCAGTTCGAGGCCGCCGATGTCGGCGCGGCCGGTCGACGCCTCCGGTGCGCCGTCGCCGGGCTCCTCGTACCACAGGTGGAGCCGGGCGTCGGGGAGCGCGCCTATCAGGTCGAGCTGCTCCTGCCGGTGGGCGTGGTCGGCGGGGGTGCGGTCGGCGTGCACGACGGTCACGGGGCGGGTGGCGCCGGTGGCGGCCAGGTGATCCAGCATGGCCAGCATGGGGGTGACGCCGATTCCGGCGGAGGCCAGCAGCAGGGGGCCGTCGTCCTGCGCCAGTGCCAGGTCGCCGAACGGGGCGGACACGGTGAGCACGTCGCCCACGCGTGTGTGCGCGTGGATCCAGGACGAGACCTCGCCGTCCGGCTGCCCCTCGCCCTGGACCCGCTTGACGGTGATGCGCCAGTCGGACCGGCCGGGCGCGGCGGACAGGCTGTACTGGCGGATCTGCCGGGAGCCGTCCGGCAGCCGGGACTGGACGCTGACGTACTGGCCCGGACGGAACGGCCTCGCGGGGCGGTCGTCGGCCGGCCGGAGGACGAGGGAGACGGCGTCGCGGCTCTCCTCGCGCCGCTCGACGACCTCCATGCGGCGCCAGACCTCTCCCTCGGCGACCTCCGCCTCCTGGTAGAGGCGGGTCTCGACGGCCACGAGCGCGTTGGCCATCAGCCAGTAGACCTCGTCCCAGGCCTCGGCGACCTCGGGGGTGACGGCGTCGCCGAGCACCTCCGCGATCGCGGCGAACAGATGACGGTGGACGATCTTGTACTGGTCGGACGTGACGCCGAGGGAGGCGTGCTTGTGGGCGATCCTGGACAGCATCGCGTCCGGACGGGCGTCGGGCCGCTCCAGCAGCATGCCGGCGAACGCGGCGATGGAGCCCGCCAGGGCCCGCTGCTGCTCCCCGTTGGCCTGGTTTCCCCGGTTGAACAGGTCCCGCAGCAGTTCGGGATGGGCGTCGAACAGCTTCCGGTAGAAGAGCTCGGTGATGTCACCGATGGCCGCTCCTACCGCCGGAAGGGTGGCCCGGACCACGGGGACGGACTGTTCGGAGAGCACAGCGACTCCTTAATTGGTAGATGATATTCGTGTTTTGTGTCACAGGTCGGCGTCGGGCGGCCGCCCGTCCGTCACACGGAGGGGCGGTCGGACAGACCGATCAGGACCGGGCCGGTCGGCGAGGCGACGAGGTCGGCCACGGTCAGCGGGTCGAGCGCGGCGTAGAACGCCTCCTGGGCGTCACGCAGCGCGCCGCGCAGCCGGCAGGCCCCGCGCAGCGGGCACGGCGACTCACCCTCGCAGGCGACCACCTCGCCGTCACCCTCGAGCTCGCGCACCAGCCAGCCCACCGAGGCGCGCCTGCCCAGGTCGGTCAGCGTCAGCCCGCCACCGCGGCCGCGCCGCGCCTCCACCACGCCGAGGTGCTGCAGGCGTGTGATGGCCTTCGCCGCGTGCGTGTACGGCACCCCCACGACCTCGGCCACCTCGCGGGTGGCCGGCGGGTCGTCACCTTCCCTCAGGACCGCCAGGCGCATGACGGAACGCAGTGCCAGGTCGGTGAACTTCGTCAGCCTCACGAACAGGACGCTATCAAATACGCATGTTAGATTCGCCTTTACTTACGGCGGTGCCCCTGTGGAGTACGTCACGACGGGCCAGGCCGGGTCGGCCGCCCACCAGGGGGTACGCCGGCACAGGATGAGCAGTGCGGAGGGTGACACCGGATGGCAGCGGAAGACAGCGGCTCCCCCTTTCCGGCGGCGGGCCCCGCCCTCCCCCGGGTCCTGTGCGACACCGCGGAGCTCCTGTCGTACGGGCCCGACGCGCCGGCCGGCGCCCTGTGGAAGCTCGCGGAACCGGGGCGGCAGCTCGACGCCAACGTCGTCCGCATCCCCCCGGCGGGGCGGGTCGACACCCATACCGAACCGGACCTCGACGTCCTGCTGCTCGTCCTCGACGGAGGGGCCGCCCTCCTGTGCACCGACGGCGAGCGCCCCCTGCGGGCCGGCGTCCTGACCTGGCTGCCCCACGGTTCGACGCGCGGTGTGCTGGCCGGCCCGGACGGGGTGACGTATCTGACCGTGCACCGGCGCCGCCCCGGGATGCGGATCCAGCCGCCCGCAGCCGCCGACCGGCTCCGGCCGGACGTCGGCTGACACCACGGCCCTCGGGCCGGCGCGGGCGGCCGCAGACGTCCCCGCGAGGGGGCGGGCGGCGGGCGGCGGGGAACTGGCGGAACAGGCCCGGAGATTGATCGAGATCCTTCTCCTTTGGACCGTGAACTCTCGTATAGTGATCGCCAGTTGCGTGCCGTGTGAAGGCTGCTCCCCGCCCACACGCGCCCCGAAGGACGACACGAGGGCTGCTCCGGCGGCCTGGCGAGGACCCGATTGATGACCGCGCCCGCCCGCCCCCGCGACCGCACCGCTCCCCGCGCTCTCACCGTCGTGGCCCTGCCCTGCGCGACGGTGTCCGCGCTCGTCGTCGGCGGTGCCGTCGCCGCGGCGCCGTCCTCGGTACGCCTTCCGCTCGCCCTGGGCGCGAGCGCCGCGGCGCTCCTGCTCTGCGTGGCCGTGACCGTGGCCGTGCACGCCGTCCGCGGGGAACGGGCCACCCGCCGACTGCTGGACGCCGCCCGCGCGGACGCCGCGGGACTCGCTCAGGAACGGGTGCGGGTGGCCGAGCAGGCGCGTCAGGAGCAGGAGCGCCTGCGGGCGGAGGCCGATCGCGAACGGGCCCGCCTCGCGGCGGAGTTCGGCCGCGAGCGGGAGCAGCTCACGGACGGCTTCGAGCAGGAGCGGGTACGTCTCGCCGAGCAGCGGGCCCAGGAGGTCGCCCGGCTCACCGAGGAGGCCGGCCTGCTGCGGGAACGGCTCGACCGGGCGACCGGTGAACGTGCCGCCGCGGTCTCCGCGACCGCCAACGCGGCCGGCCGGATGCAGGCGCTGGCCACCGGGATGCTCGCCGACCTGCGTGCGATGGAGGAACGGCACAGCGACGAGGACGTCCTGTCCGACCTGCTCCACCTCGACCACCGCACCGCGCAGGCGGGCCGGCTCGCCGACTCCGTCGCCGTCCTCACGGGGGCCCGCTCCGGACGACGCTGGGCGCGGCCCATCGCCATGGAGTCCATTCTGCGCGGCGCCATGGGCCGCATCGCCGGCTATCAGCGGGTGCGCGTGCACTCGACCAGCGACGCCGCGGTCGCGGGGCACGCCGCCGAGGGCGTCATGCACGCGCTGGCCGAACTCCTCGACAACGCCGCGAACTTCTCCCCGCCGACCGCCGAAGTGCATGTGTACGTCGAGGAGGTCCCCGCCGGCGTCATCGTGTCCGTGGAGGACAGCGGGCTGGTGATGGGCGAGGTGCAGTTGCGCCGGGCCCAGCAGGCGGTGTCCGGCGAGTTGGCCGGGCTCGGCGGACTGACGGGGACCCGGCTGGGGCTCGCCGTGGTGGGCAGGCTGTCCGTCAAGTACGGGCTGAAGGTCTCCTTCCGGCCGTCCGCGCGGGGCGGTACGGGCGTGCTGATGCTCGTGCCCCAGGACATCCTGAGCGGCCCCGCCGCCGACGGTCCGGTGGCGAGCCCCCTGCCCTCGGCCCCCGCCGATCCGCCCCGGCCCACCGCGGCGCTCGCCGCCGGGTCGGCCGGGTCCACCGAAGTCGATCCCGAGCCGCTGCCCGCCCACGAGTCGGCGGACCGCGGACCGGACGCGGCTGCCGAGTCCGCCGATCCGGTCACGGGGCTGCCCCGGCGCCGCCGCGGCCGCACCCTCGCCGCGGCGGAACGCGCCCGCGCCACCCGGTCCACCGAGCCGCGCGCCACACCGCCCGCCGACGACGCGAAGGCCCGCGCCGCCCGCTTCGGCAGCTTCCGCCAAGCCGTACGGGCCACCGGCCCCGCCACCGCGCGGGACGGTGCCCCGCAGGCGGAGCCCGCCGCACCCGCACCGGCCGAGACGGCCCCCGACCACCCGTCCCACTCGCACGCGCACCCGGAAGGCGACACCACTTCATGACCGGCTCGACCACCGCCGACGAGAAGCTCACCTGGCTCATCGAGGGCCTCCTGGAGCGCACGCCGGGCGCGCGGCACGCACTCGTCCTCTCCCGTGACGGCCTCAAGCTGTGCCGCACCCCGGAGCTCTCCGTCGACCAGGCCGACCAGCTCGCCGCGATCGCCGCCGGCATCCAGTCGCTGTCCCACGGCGCCTCCGTGGAGTTCGGCGACGGCAGCGGCGGGGTGCGCTCGGCCATGACCGAGTTCTACGGCGGCGTCCTGTTCATCGTGGAGGCCGGTGAGGGGGCGCACCTCGCCCTGGTCACCTCCGAGGACGCCGACGCGGGACTCGTCGGGCACAACATGAGCGAGCTCATCGAGCAGCTCGGCGAGCACCTGACCGCGCGGCCCCGCACGTCATGAGCCGCCCCGGCAGGGACGACGCACCCGACCGCCTGTACACCGTCACCCAGGGACGCAGCCGGTCGGGCCCCGACAACCCCTTCGACCTGGTCACCCTCGTCGTCGCCGAGTGCGAGCCGACGCCCGGCATGCAGTCCGAGCACGCGACGATCCTCAGGATGACCGGGGCCCCGACGGCCGTGGTGGAGATCGCCGCCGAGCTGCGGCTCCCGGTGAGCATCACCAAGATCCTGCTGTCCGACCTGCACGCCGCGGGCCGCGTCAGCGCGCGCCACCCCAAGGCAGCCGTCCCCGATCCCGACATCCTGGAGCAGGTGCTCGTTGGACTCCGCAACCTCTGATGCCCGCACCCCCTTGGGTGCGTCCGCCGACAACGGCCTGAAGATCGTGGTCGTGGGCGGGTTCGGCGTCGGCAAGACGACCATGGTCCGCTCGGTCAGCGAGATCCGTCCCCTCAGCACCGAGGAGACGATGACGCAGGCCGGCGAGGCGGTCGACGACATCAGCGAGGTGCGCGGCAAGACCGCGACGACCGTGGCCTTCGACTTCGGCCGCATCAGCCTCGACGCGCACAACGTGCTGTACCTGTTCGGCGCGCCCGGTCAGGAACGGTTCTGGTTCCTGTGGGACCGGCTGTTCTCCGGCACGCTCGGCGCGGTGGTCCTCGTCGACACCCGCCGCATCGACGACTCCTGGTACGCCATCGACCGCCTGGAGCACCACGGCACGCCGTTCATCGTCGCCTGCAACGACTTCGGCGGGCCCCAGCACCCGCCCGAGGCCGTGCGCGAGGCCCTCGACCTGGATCCGCGGGTGCCGCTGGTCACCTGCGACGCCCGGTCCCGCGCATCCAGCAAGCAGGTGCTGATCACGCTGGTCGAGCATCTCCGGGCCCGCTACGCCGGCCACGCCGCCCAGCCCCGACAGGAGTTCGTGTGAGCCCCGACGCCACCGACGCCGTACCGCTCAGCGGCCCCCGCTTCCAGACCGAACCCGCGCTGCTGTACCGGCAGATGCGGCGCGAGCACGGTGCCGTCACACCCGTGCTCCTGGACGGGGACGTCCCGGCCTGGCTGGTGCTGGGTTACCGCGAACTGCACCAGGTGACCGGCGATCCGGTGCTCTTCAGCCGGGACTCCGACCTGTGGAACCAGTGGGAGAACATCCCCGACGACTGGCCCCTGCTGCCGATGATCGGCCGCAAGCAGCCGTCGATCCTCTACACGGTCGGCGAGAGGCACCGCGAACGCGCCGCGATGATCAGCAACGCGCTGGAGGCCGTCGACGCGCACGTCCTGCGCGGCCACGCCGAGCGGTTCGCCGACGAACTCGTCGACCGGCTCTGCGCCAGGGGCGCGGCCGATCTGGTCGGCGACTACGCCATGCTGCTGCCCGTCCGGGTGCTGGCCCGCCTGTACGGCTTCCCCGACGACCAGGGACCGGCCCTGGTCACCGCCCTCAACGACATGATCGACGGCAGGGAGCGGGCCATCGCCGGCCAGACGCACCTCGCCACGTCGATGGCGCGGCTGCTCGCCGACCGTAAGGCGGCGCCCGCCGACGACGTCGCCTCCCGGATGCTGGCCGACGACAGCGGCTTCAGCGAGGAGGAGGTCGCCCAGGACCTGATGGTGATGATGGCCGCGGGCCACCAGCCGACGGCGGACTGGATCGGCAACTCGCTGCGCCTGATGCTGACCGACGACCGCTTCGCCGCCTCCCTCTTCGGTGGCCGCAACAGCGTCGCCGAGGCCATGAACGAGGTGCTGTGGGAGGACACGCCCACGCAGAACGTGGCCGGCCGCTGGGCCCTGCGCGACACCCGGCTCGGCGGACGCCACATCCGCGCCGGCGACCTGGTGCTGCTCGGCCTGCAGGGCGCCAACTCCGACCCGCAGGTCCGCACCGACGGCTCCGCGCTCACCGGCGGCAACAACGCGCACTTCTCCTTCGGCCACGGCGAGCACCGCTGCCCCTTCCCCGCGCAGGAGGTCGCCGAGGTCATCGCGCGGACCGGCATCGAGGTCGTCCTCGACCGGCTGCCGGACATCGACCTGGCCGTGCCCGCCGGGTCCCTCACCCGTCGCCCCTCGCCCTGGCTGCGGGGGCTGACCGAGTTGCCCGTGCGGTTCACCCCGACCACTGCCCTGGGAGGCACGTCAGCATGACGACCGGCACCGAAGAAGCGCGGATCCCGCTGGACCCGTTCGTCACCGACCTGGACGGCGAGAGCGCCCGGCTGCGCGCGGCCGGACCCCTGGCCGCCGTGGAGCTGCCGGGCGGTGTGCCCGTCTGGGCGGTCACCCACCACGCGGAGGCCAAGGCCCTGCTCACCGACCCCCGCCTGGTCAAGGACATCAATGTGTGGGGGGCGTGGCGGCGGGGCGAGATCCCCGCGGACTGGCCGCTGATCGGGCTGGCCAACCCGGGCCGCTCGATGCTGACCGTGGACGGCGCCGAGCACCGCCGGCTGCGCACGCTCGTGGCGCAGGCGCTCACGGTGCGCCGGGTGGAGCACATGCGCAAGCGGATCACCGAGCTCACCGACCGGCTGCTGGACGAGCTGCCCGCGGACGGCGGCGTGGTCGATCTCAAGTCGGCCTTCGCCTACCCCCTGCCGATGTACGTCATCGCCGACCTGATGGGCATCGAGGAGGCGCGGCTGCCGCGGCTGAAGGTGCTGTTCGAGAAGTTCTTCTCGACGCAGACGCCGCCCGAGGAGGTCGTCGCGACCCTCACCGAGCTGGCCGGCATCATGGCCGACACGGTCGCCGCGAAGCGTGCCGCGCCCGGCGACGACCTGACCAGCGCGCTGATCCTGGCCTCCGAGGACGGCGACCACCTCAGCGACGAGGAGATCGTCTCCACGCTCCAGCTCATGGTGGCGGCGGGCCACGAGACCACCATCTCGCTGATCGTCAACTCCGTGGTCAACCTCGCCGCGCACCCCGGGCAACGGGACCTGGTGCTGTCCGGTCGGGCGGACTGGTCCGCGGTGATCGAGGAGACGCTGCGCTACTCGACCCCGACCTCGCACGTCCTGATCCGTTTCGCGACCGAGGACGTCCCGGTCGGCGACAAGGTGCTGCCCGCCGGGGACGCGCTGATCGTGTCGTACGGCGCGCTGGGCCGGGACGAGCGGGCGCACGGTCCGACGGCGGGCGAGTTCGACATCACCCGCGCCTCGCAGAACCGGCACATCTCCTTCGGTCACGGCCCTCATGTGTGCCCCGGCGCGGCCCTGTCCCGCCTGGAGGCCGGCGTGGCGCTCCCCGCACTCTACGCCCGTTTCCCGCGCCTGGACCTGGCGGTGCCGGTGTCGGACCTGCGCAACAAGCCGGTGGTCACGCAGAACGACCTGTTCGAGCTGCCGGTCAGGCTGGCGTAGCGACGCACCGGCCTGGGCCGGGGCCCTCGACCCGCGGGGCGTTTGCTCCCCGCCCTGCGGGTAACTCCGGCATTCCGGACGCCGAACCCGTTCCGGCACACCGGCGTCGACACTGCTGCGTGGCATCCCGGGAGTCACTATGTGGAAGCGCAAGAGCAGGAAGGACCGGCGGCCCGCGAAGCCGGTCCCCATGGAGCTGTGCGACCTGTGCGCCAGGGTCTTCCCGAAGGACGAGTCCGTGAGCGGATACGTACCGGACTCGTCCGCGGCGCACGCCACCAACGAGTGGTTCGACGGGCTGCGGCTCATCACCGCGTGCTGCGACGACCACTTCGACGTGATCAAGAAGGGCTACGCGGATCGGCCCTTCGTCCAGGAGGAGCTGTGGGCGGCGAAGCTCACCCGGGCCCTGACCAAGGGCCCGCCGGCGCTCTCCATGGATCAGCTCGGCTGCCGGACCGGTCTTCAGGAGCCGCAGATACGCGCGGCCATCGCCTGGCACAACGAGCGCATGCGTGAGCAGCAGGGCACGGACCCCTGACTCCTGCCCCGGTCGGGGGTCAGGAGGGGCGGGTCCCGTGCACCCGGTAGGGTTCCGCGTCGGCCCACTTGACGTCCAGTCCGAGTCCGGGACGGCCGGTGTCGGGGCGCAGGACGCCGCCCTCGGGCGACGGGGTGCCGTCGAAGAGCAGCCTCTCGACGCGCACGTGGTCGTGGAAGTACTCCAGGTGCCGCAGCCGGCGTACGGCGCAGAAGGCGTGGGCGGACACCGCCGGGGCGCAGTGGGCGGAGAGGTCGAGGTGGTGCGCGGCCGACAGACCGGCGACCTCCAGCACGCCGGTGATGCCGCCGCACCGGGTGACGTCGGCCTGGAGGCAGTCGACGGCGGGTCCGTCGACGAGGTTGACGAAGTCCTGGGTGGTGAAGGCGTACTCCCCCGCGGCGATCTCCAGGCGGGCCGGCCCCCGGTCGCGCAGCATCCGCAGTCCTTCCAGGTCGGCGGAGGCGACGGGCTCCTCGAACCAGCGCACGTCCCACTCGTCGTGGAATCTGTGCGCCCAGTACAGGGCCGCCTTGCGGCCGAGCGCTCCGTTGGCGTCGGTGAACAGTTCCGGCGCGTCCCCGACCGCCCGGCGCACGGCGGTCAGGCGCCGCGCGTCGGCCTCCGGTTCCCGCGAGGTCTTCAGCTTCACGCGCCCGATGCCCTGCTCGACCCATCCGGAGAGCTGGCCGGTGAGGCGGTGCAGGGAGTAGTTGGTGAAGCCGCCGCTGCCGTAGACCGGTACCCGGTCGTGGTGGGCCGGGAGGAGGTGGACCAGCGGGAGCCCCAGCAGCCGCGCCTTGAGGTCCCACAGCGCCACGTCGACGGCGGACAGCGCCATGGCCCCGACACCGGGACGCCCGGCGTTGCGCATCCGCGCGCCCATCCGCTCCCACAGCGCCGACGGCGAGGAGACCGGCCCTCCCGTGATCACCGGCGCCAGCACCGAGTGCACGAAGGACGCGACCGAGACATCCCCGTAGGTGTAGCCGAGGCCGGTCCGGCCGCCGGCGTGCACCCGCACGAGGACCAGGGTCGTGGAGTCCCACTCCAGGGTGCCGTCCTGTTCCCTTCCGTCCGGGCCGTCGGTGGGGACCTCGAAGGCGTGGACGTCGAGCGCGTCGACCGTGCACTCCCCCAGTGGCTCCGCGCCCGGGCTGGTGGCAGGCGTCATCACGTACTCCCTCACGTCGTTCGGTGAGCGGTCGGTGGGGGCGGTCGGTGGGCACACGGCGCTCACCCGCACAGCCCGCCTACACGGATACACGGAGCCGGTTCCCCGCGCCGTTCGGCCCATGCGAAGGCCGTGGCGGCCCACACCGTTCCCGGTGGCGAACCCCGGGCGACCGGGTGACGCGACGTTTGTCCGGGCGCCGCCGGGTCACTCATCTCCGCATCCGCGAGCCATCGAAAGGACGCCCCTAGGAGCAGCCCGTGAACCGGTTGTGGCGGCCGTTCCACCGTGTGTGGGACCGGTTGGCCGCGTCCGCCCTCGTCCGGCGGGGCCGGCAGCTGGAGCTGATGCACCGGGCCATGGGGTTCGCCACGCTCGCCCTGGTCACGCTGGCACCGCTGCTGATCGTGGTGGCCGCCGCCGATCCCCTGGGGCGCGGGGGTTTCGCGTCCTGGCTGGCCGACGGCATGGGGCTGTCCGGCCGGTCCGCCCGCGTGCTCACCGACATCATCAGCCCGCCGACCAAGGTGGTCGGCACCACGAGTGTGTGGGGCGGTATCGCGCTCGCCGTGTTCGGCGTGTCCTTCGCGGCAAGCGTGCAGAACGGCTACGAGCGCATCTGGGGGCTGCCCTCCGGCCCGTGGCACCGCGTCTGGCGCCAGCTGACCTGGGTGGTCGCGCTGACCGCCTACCTCTACCAGGAGGTGCAGACGCGGACCGCCCTGCACGGATCGGCGCGGATCGCGCTGTCCACGGCGACGGGCATGCTGTTCTTCTGGTGGGGTCAGCACTTCCTGCTGGGCAGCCAGGTCCGCTGGCGGGACCTGCTGCCGGGGGCGATCGCCACCATGGTGGGCCTGGTCGGCCTGCGAGGCTTCTCCTTCCTCGTCTTCACACCGCTCATCCTCGACAACGCGATCAGTTACGGCACGGTCGGCATCGTGCTCGTGGTGGAGTCCTGGCTGATCGGGGTCGGATTCGTCGTCTTCGGGGGCGCGATGGTCGGCCACTGGTTCTGCGAGCACCACTGGTGGACGCGCCATGTCGACCGGCAGTGACCGCTCCCGCCGACACGCTCTCCTCCCGCCGGGCCTTGAAGATTCCGTGATTCCGACCAGACCCCGTGCGAGCAGGCCCCATGCGAGCACGCCCCATGCGAATGCGAGCAGGCCGCATGCGAGCCGGACCGGCCAGCCGTCGTCCCGAAGCCCGTCGAGTCGGCCGGGCGTCAGCCGTGCGGCAGTCCCGCCCGGGCCGTCGTCCACGCCCTCCTGCCGGAACGCTCGGTCCGCCGCAAGGACGCCGCCGCCCGGCCGCCGCGGGACCGTCGGCGCAGGCCGTCGGCCACCGCCGCGGCGACGGTTCCGGTCGCGGCGGCGGCCAGCGCGAGCGGCCGGCGGTGGCGGGAGAGCCAGAACTGGGCACTGCGCGGGTGGGCCTCGTCGTCGAAGACGCCGTGCGCGCCGTAGTCCGCGGGCGCGGTGTCGTCCGGCGGCTTCCAGAGGTTGACCGGCCTCGACGGGTCGACCGGCTGGTCCGTCTGCTGCCCGTCGTAGCCGGTCCGGGCCAGGTAGCGGTCCAGCAGTCCCGGGGCGAACTTCTGGCCGAGCAGGGTGGCGACGGTCGAGCCGCCGACCCAGTACTCGCGCCGACCGGGATGGTCGGCGGCGTACAGGACCGCCTCGGCGGCGACCTCGGGCTGGTAGACGGGAGCCACCGGGCGCGGGTGCCGGGGCAGCCGGGTGAGGACCCAGCTGAACTGGGGCGTGTTGAGCCCCGGCATCTGGACCACGGTCACCCGCACCCCGCTGCGGTCGTGCAGCAGCTCGCAGCGCAGGGATTCGGTGAACCCCTGGATGGCGTGCTTGGCCCCGCAGTAGACCGCCTGGAGCGGAACGCTGCGGTGGGCCAGCGCCGACCCCACCTGGACGATGGTGCCGCGATCGCGCGGCGTCATGCGCCGCAGGGCGGCCTGGGTGCCGTGGACGAAGCCGAAGTAGGTCACCTCCGTGGCCCGCCTCAGCTCTTCGGGCCTGATCTCCGGGACGGGCGCGAAGACGGTCGAGAACGCGGCGTTCACCCAGACGTCGATCGGGCCGAGCTCCTCCTCGATCCGGTCGGCCGCCGCGTCCACCGCCGCCGGGTCGGAGACGTCCACCACCAGCGGCAGCGCGCGACCACCGGCCTCCCGGACCTCCTCGGCCGCCCGCTCCAGGGCGTACTCACCGCGCGCCAGCAGGGCCACGGTGCTCCCGCGGGCGCCGAAGGCCCGTGCGGTGGCCCGGCCGACGCCGCCGCTCGCCCCGGTGACGACCACGACTTCGGTGCCGCCCGCCCGGCCGGACCGGCCGCCTCGCCGGGCCCGTCGCCCGCCGCTCACTTCCTGCCCCGGCCCGGGAGGTGCTCGGCGTACTCGGTGAGCTTCTGGCGTACGCCCTTGGTGGCGATCCCGGTGAGCTGCGGGTCGTGCAGCGCCGCCTTGATGGCCTTCTTGCCCTGGTCCTTCATGATGTGCGGCGGGATCGGCGCGATCTCCGAGTCGACCTTGAACTCCAGGACCACGGGCCGGTCGGCGGCGAGCGCCTCGTCCCAGGCGGCACCGACCTTCTTGGGGTCGGCGCACACGATGCCCTTGAGGCCGAGGAGTTCGGCGTAGGCGGCGTAGGGGACGTCGGGGATGTCCTGGGAGCCCGGGTACTTGGGGTCGCCGGCCATGGCGCGCTGCTCCCAGGTGACCTGGTTGAGGTCCTGGTTGTTGAACACGCAGAAGATGAGCGGGGCCGACCCGGACAGGCGGTCCAGATACCGCTTGACGGTGATCATCTCGTTCATGCCGTTCATCTGGAAGGCGCCGTCCCCGATGAAGGCGATCACCGGCCGGTCGGGATACGCGAACCGTGCCGCGATCGCGTACGGCGTCCCCGGGCCCATCGTCGCCAGCGTGCCGGACAGCGAGGCCCGCATGCCGTCGCGGAGCATGATGTGGCGTGCCCACCAGTTGGTGCCCGAGCCGGAGTCCGCCGTCAGGATGACGCCGTCCGGCAGCCGCGGCGACAGTTCGGCGGCGACGGACTGGGGGTTGATCAGCTTGCCGAAGTGCTCGCCCGCCCAGCGGTCGCACAGGTCGTGCCACTCCCGGACGTCCTTCTCGATCTTCTCCCGCCAGCCGCGGTCCTTCTTGCGCTGGAGCAGGGGGATCAACGCGCGCAGGGTCTCCCTGGAGTCGCCGACGAGGTGCGCGTCCATCGGGTAGCGGATGCCGATCATGCGGCCGTCGATGTCGATCTCTACGCCCCGGGCCTGTCCCTCCTCGGGCAGCCACTCCGAGTACGGGAAGCTGCTGCCGACCATGAGCAGGGTGTCGCAGCCCTGCATCATGTTGTCGCTCGCCTTGCTGCCCAGCAGTCCGATGGGGCCGGTGACGTAGGGCAGGTCGTCGGGCAGGACCTCGCGGCCGAGCAGCGCCTTGGCGACGCCGGCGCCGAGCAGTTCGGCCACCTCGGCCACCTCGGCCTCGGCGTTCGCCGCGCCCTGGCCGACCAGCATGGCGACCTTGTCGCCCGCGTTGAGGACGTCGGCGGCCTTGCGCAGCTCGTCCAGGTCGGGCAGGACCCTGGGGCGGCTCCAGCCCACGCTGGAGAAGACGGAGCCGTGCTCCCTGGGCGGGGAGGGCTGGGCCTCCTCCTCCTGCACGTCGTTGGGGATGATGATCGTGGCGACCCCGCGGGTGGTCAGCGCGGTCTTGAAGGCACGGTCGATCACGTGCCGGGCCTGGCCCGGGTGGACGACCATCTGGCAGTACTCGGACACGTCGGCGAACAGCTGGTCGAGGGCGATCTCCTGCTGGTAGTGGGTACCCAGCGACAGCCGCTTCTGCTGGCCCACCACGGCCACCACCGGCTGGTGGTCGAGCTTGGCGTCGTACAGACCGTTGAGCAGGTGCACCGCGCCCGGACCCGAGGTGGCGACGCAGCATCCCACCTCCCCGGTGAACTTCGCGTGCCCGCAGGCCATGAAGGCGGCCATCTCCTCGTGCCGCGCCTGGATGAACTCCGGGTCGCCGTCGGCCCGGTCGAACGCGCCGAGCAGGCCGTTGATGCCGTCGCCCGGATAGCCGTACACACGCTGGACGCCCCACTCGGACAGGCGCTGGAGGACATAGTCGGCGACTTGGGTCATGGAGTTCTCCTGGGCGTGGGGAAACGACGTGGGCTTCTGGAGTTGCCTTCCCCGGCGGTCCGTAAACCGGACGGTACTCACCCGTTCGGCCAGCGACCGCCCTGTGGCGCCCGGACGTGACGCCCCCCGAGATGTGGCGCACGGATCGCCCGGTGGAAGCCGTACGCACGGTGGAAGCCGTACGCACGGGCGCCCCTAGCCAGGACCCGCGCCGCTACCGCGGCGGTGCCGCCGTGCTCGCCCGGGTCACCAGCCGGGTCGGCACGAGCGTCGTGCCCCGCTCCGGGCCGTCCTGGCGCATCTTGCGCAGCACGGCCTGCACGCAGAGCCGCCCCACCTCGGCGAAGTCCTGGTGGACGGTGGTCAGCGGCGGCAGGAAGGAGCCCGCCTCGGCGATGTCGTCGAAACCGATGACACTGACGTCCTCGGGGACGCGCCGGTCGCGTTCGTGCAGGGCGCGCATCAGACCGAGGGCCATCTGGTCGTTGGCCGCGAAGACCGCCGTGCACTCCTTACGGGCGGCGAGTTCGAGGCCGGCCCGGTAGCCGGACTCCGCCGTCCAGTCGCCCCGCACCAGGGGCGGCGGGGTACGGCCGGCCTCGGCGAGCGTCCGGCGCCAGGCGTCCGTACGGCGCTGGGCGGCGAAGGAGCCCTCGGGCCCGCCCAGGTGCCACACCGTGTCGTGCCCGAGGTCCAGCAGATGCCGTACGGCGGCGCGGGTGCCGCCGGCCTGGTCGGTGTCGACGACCGTGTAGTGGTCGCCCGCGTCGGAGTCGACCACGACGACCTGCACGTGAGGCGGCAGTTTGAGGGTCGCGGCGTCCAGCAGGTGGACCTCCATGATGACGATCACCGCGTCGACCGCGAGCTCCTCCAGCCGCGAGAACGCGCCCCGCACCTCGTCCTGAGTGGGTACCGCGACCGGCAGCAGGGTCACCGCGTAGCCCTCGCTCGCCGCGGAGGTGGCGATGGCCTCCAGGGTGCGCACGTTGCCCGTGGTGGCCAGCGAGAAGGTGATGACGCCGATGGTGCGGAACTCGCCGCGCTTGAGCGCCCTGGCCGCGCTGTTGGGCCGGTAGCCCAGCTCCTTCATGGCCGCCAGCACCTGCTGCCGGGTCTCCTCGGTCACTCCGGCGTAGCCGTTGGAGACGCGGGAGACGGTCTGCGAGGAGACCCCCGCCAACCGGGCCACGTCCGCCATGGACGCCGTCGGTACCCGGCCGCCCCGTCGGCGTCGCGTGCCCGCGTCCCGCGCGTCCGCGACTCCCTCAGCCGTGTCCACTTGCCGTCCGCCACCTCTCTGCTGCTGGTCGAGTCCCGGTTCGCGAAGGACCCTTGACCGTCGTCCTCGGGGCAGTGTAGACATGCCGCCATCAAATGTTTACGTAAACATAACAGCCGCCAGGCGCCCGCGCCGCTTCCCGCGCCCCTTGATGTTTACGCAAACATGATGATGCTCCCTGACGTGGACGAGCGAGGAACGACATGACGACCCTGCAACCGCCGGCCGCCGCCGAACCGCGGCCGGCCCCACTCCCGGCGAGGCGGGAGAGCCGCTCCTGGACGGGGTGGGGCTTCCTCGGCCCCTTCGTGGCCGTGTTCGCGCTGGTGTTCCTCGCGCCGATCGCGTACTCGATCTACCTCAGCCTCTTCCGCGACCAGCTCATCGGCGGGACCACCTTCGTCGGGCTGGACAACTACAGCGAGGCGCTGAAGGACGACCAGTTCTGGGCCTCGCTCGGCCGGGTCTCGCTCTTCCTCGCCGTGCAGGTGCCGGTCATGCTGGGCATCGCGCTGCTGGTGGCCCTGGCCCTGGACAGCGGACGCCTCTACGGCCGGGACTTCTTCCGCATCTCGATCTTCCTGCCGTACGCCGTGCCCGCCGTGGTGGCCACCCTGATGTGGGGCTTCATGTACGGCACCCGCTTCGGCCTGGTCGGCGACATCAACAGCGCGCTGGGCGTCTCGCTGCCCGACCCGCTCTCCCCCGACCTGGTGCTGGCCTCCATCGGCAACATCGTGACCTGGGAGTTCGTCGGCTACAACATGCTGATCTTCTACTCGGCGCTGCGCGTCATCCCGCACTCGCTGTACGAGGCGGCCCAGATCGACGGCGCCGGGCAGATCCGCGTGATCACCGCCATCAAGCTCCCGGCGATCCGCGGGGCCCTGGTGATCGCGACGATCTTCTCGATCATCGGCAGCTTCCAGCTCTTCAACGAGCCCAGCATCCTGCAGCCGCTGGCGCGCAACGCCATCACCACGGACTACACGCCGAACTACTACACGTACTCGCTGTCCTTCAACGGGCAGCAGCACAACTACTCCGCGACGGTCGCCATCGTCATGGGGCTGATCACCATGGTCATCGCCTACGTCGTCCAGCTGCGCGGCATGCGCAAGGGAGTGTGAAACAGCGATGACCAGTCCCGTCGCCACCGTCTCCGACCGTTCCGCGCCGAAGCCGTCCGCCGCCTCGGGCCCGGTACCCCGGCTGCGTGCCTCCCGGCGCCGGCACTCCCCCGACAAGCCCCGGCGCAGTGTGCTGCTGACCGTGCTCGCCTCACTGGTGCTGCTGTACAGCCTGGTGCCGCTGGTCTGGCTGGCCGTCAGTGCCACCAAGACGCAGGAGGGGCTGTCCCGTTCCTTCGGTCTCTGGTTCGACGGCGACTTCGCCCTGTGGGACAACATCAGCGAGACGTTCACCTACCACGACGGCGTCTTCACCCGCTGGCTGCTGAACACCCTGCTGTACGTGGGGCTGGGCGCCGGCGGTGCCACCTTCCTCGCCGTGCTCGGCGGCTACGCGCTCGCCAAGTTCGACTTCCCCGGCCGGCGTGCCGTGTTCGCCGTCGTCATCGGCGCGGTGGCCGTGCCGGGTACGGCGCTGGCGGTGCCGACCTTCCTGATGTTCAGCGAGATGGGGCTCACCAACACCCCCTGGGCGGTGATCATCCCGTCCCTGATCTCGCCGTTCGGCCTCTATCTGATGTGGGTGTTCGCCACCGAGGCCATTCCGACCGAGCTGATGGAGGCCGCCCGCATCGACGGGGCGAGCGAGGTGCGCACCTTCTTCCAGGTCGCCCTGCCGCTGCTGGCGCCCGGCATCGTCACCGTCCTGCTGTTCACCATGGTCGCGACCTGGAACAACTACTTCCTGCCGCTGATCATGATCAAGGACCCCGACTGGTATCCGCTGACCCTGGGGCTGAACAGCTGGAACCAGCAGGCCGCGACCGCGGGCGGTGAGGCCGTCTTCAACCTCGTCGTCACCGGGTCGCTCATCACCATCCTGCCGCTGATCGTCGCGTTCCTGCTGCTCCAGAAGTACTGGCAGTCCGGTCTCGCCGCCGGAAGCGTCAAGGAGTAGCCCCCGCTCCCTCCCCCTCCCCCCGGCATGTCCCCCATGCCCCTCTCGACCTCTCCAACCCTCAACGGTGCCGGTTCCGGCCACGAAGAAGTGGAAGCACACCCATGCCCAAGCACTCGCGCCGCCTACTGCGCGGCATAGGCCTCGTCTGCGCCCTCGCCCTGGGGGCGACCGCCTGCGGCGGCTCCGACGACGGGGGATCGAGCCAGAAGGCGGTCTCCGAGGCGGACATCCAGGCGGCTCTCAAGGAGGGCGGCACCCTCACGGTCTGGGCATGGGAGCCCACGCTCGAGCAGGTGGCCACCGACTTCGAGAAGGAACACCCGGGCGTCAAGGTCGACCTCGTCAACGCGGGCACCAACAAGGACCAGTACACGGCGCTGCAGAACGCCATCTCGGCGAAGAAGGGCGTCCCCGACGTCGCCCAGATCGAGTACTACGCGATGGGCCAGTACGCCCTGACCAAGCAGCTCACCGACCTCAAGTCCTTCGGTGCCGACAAGCTCTCCGCCAAGTTCTCCCCGGGCCCGTGGAACGGTGTGAAGGCCGGTTCGGACAGCGTCTACGCGCTGCCGATGGACTCCGGTCCGATGGCGCTGTTCTACAACAAGAAGGTCTTCGACAAGTACGACATCAAGGTGCCCACCACGTGGGCCGAGTACGTGGACGCCGCCCGCGACCTGCACAAGGCCGACCCGAAGGCGTACATCACCGCGGACAACGGCGACGCCGGGTTCGCCACCAGCATGCTCTGGCAGGCCGGTTCGCGCCCCTACACGGTGAACGGCACCAAGGTGAAGATCGACTTCTCCGACCAGGGAGCCAAGAAGTTCACCGACACCTGGCAGCAGCTCATCGACGAGAAGCTGCTCGCCTCCGTCCCGGCCTGGACCGACGAGTGGTACAAGGGCCTCGCCGACGGCAGCATCGCGACGCTGGCGACCGGCGCCTGGATGCCCGCCAACCTCGAATCCGGCGCGAAGACGGCGTCCGGTGACTGGCGCGTCGCCCCACTGCCGCAGTGGACCGCGGGCGGCAAGGCCGGCGCGGAGAACGGCGGGAGCGCGCTCGCGCTGCCGGAGCTCGGCAAGAACGAGGCCCTGGCCTACGCCTTCGTCCAGTACGCCAACGCAGGCAAGGGCGTGCAGACCCGCCTCGCGAACGGCGCCTTCCCGGCGACCACCGCGGACCTGCAGTCCACCGAGTTCCAGGAAACCGCGTTCCCCTACCTCGGCGGCCAGAAGGCCAACGAGATCTTCGCCGAGGGGGCCGCGAACGTCGCCGAGGACTGGTCGTACCTGCCCTACCAGGTGTACGCGAACTCGATCTTCAACGACACCGTCGGCAAGGCCTACGTCTCCGGCACCACGCTGGCCGAGGGCCTGAAGTCCTGGCAGGACGCCTCGGTCAAGTACGGCACCGAGCAGGGCTTCACCGTCGAGAAGTAGCACGCGAGGCGGCGGCCCGCGCAGGGCGGCGCGGCTCCCGCGCCGCCCGGCGCACCGCTCGCCCCCACACCGGAAGGACCGCCATGATCTCCACCCTCCTGTCCCGACTCCAGCCCGGAGAGGACGGTACGCCGGCCTCCCGTCTCGCCTTCGGCGCCGACTACAACCCCGAGCAGTGGCCCCGGGAGGTGTGGGAGGAGGACGTCCGGCTGATGCGCGAGGCCGGCGTGAACATCGTGTCGCTGGCCATCTTCTCCTGGGCCCGCATCCAACCGGACGCCGACACCTGGGACTTCGCCTGGCTCGACGAGGTCATGGACCTCCTCCACGTCAACGGCGTCGGCGTCGACCTGGCCACCGCCACCGCCTCCCCGCCGCCCTGGCTGACCACCGCGCACCCGGAGATCCTCCCGGTCACCGACCGGGGCGAGACGCTGTGGCCGGGCGCGCGCCAGCACTGGCGCCCCACCTCGCCGGTGTTCCGCGAGCACGCCCTGCGCCTGGTCCGGGAGATGGCGACCCGCTACGCGGACCACCCGGCCCTGGTCGCCTGGCACGTCAACAACGAGCTGGGCTGCCACAACGTATACGACTACTCCGACGACGCGGCCCGCGCCTTCCGCGACTGGCTGCGCGCGCGCTACGGCACGCTGGACGCCCTCAACCACGGCTGGGGCACGGCGTTCTGGTCGCAGCGCTACAGCGACTGGGAGCAGATCCTGCCGCCGCGACTGGCCGCCTCCCATCCGAACCCGACCCAGCAACTGGACTTCAAGCGGTTCTCGTCGGACGCGCTCAAGGACCACCTGCGCGCGGAGCGGGACCTCCTGCGGGAGCTGACACCCGACATCCCCGTCACCACCAACTTCATGGTGATGCCCGGCACCAAGGGCATGAACTACGCCGACTGGGCGGGCGAGGTGGACTTCGTCGCCAACGACCACTACGTCGTGCCGGGCCCCCGGGACCGCGACGAGCTGTCGTTCTCGGCGAACCTGACCAGCGGCATCGCCGGCGGCCGGCCCTGGTTCCTGATGGAACACTCGACCAGTGCCGTGAACTGGCAGCCCGTGAACCTGGCCAAGCGGCCCGGTGAGCTGGCCAGGGACTCGCTGACGCACGTGGCGCACGGCGCCGACGCGGTCTGCTTCTTCCAGTGGCGCCAGTCGGCGGCGGGCGCCGAGAAGTACCACTCGGCGATGGTCCCGCACGCGGGCGCCGACAGCGACCTCTTCCGCGCGGTCACCGCGCTCGGTGACACGCTGAAGACGCTGGCGCCCATCGCCGGGAGCGAGCGGGAGGCCGCCGAGGTCGGCATCCTCTTCGACTGGGAGTCGTGGTGGGCGAGCGAGCAGGACTCGCACCCCACGTCGCTGCTCGACTACCACCGGGAGGCGCTCGACTGGTACTCCGCGCTGCTCTCCCTCGGCATCCGCGCCGACGTCGTCACCACCGGCGCCGACCTGAGCCGCCACCGGGTGCTGATCGCGCCCGTGCTGCACCTGGTCCCGGCCGAGCTCGCCAAGGACCTCACGCGCTACGCCGAGCAGGGCGGCCACCTGGTCACCACGTACTTCTCCGGTGTCGTCGACGAGAACGACCACGTCTGGCTCGGCGGCTACCCGGGCGCCCTGCGGGACCTGCTCGGCATCCGCGTCGAGGAGTTCGGCCCGCTGCCCGCCGGGCAGACGGTGGAGCTGGACGACGCGAGCACCGGAGGCCTGTGGACCGACCACATCACCGTCACCGCGCCCGAGACCGAGGTCCTCGCCCACTACCGCACCGGCACGCACGCGGGCCGCCCGGCCGTCACCCGGCGTCCGGCGGGCAGCGGCACGGCCGCCTACGTCTCCACCCGGCTCGGCGCCGACGGGCTCGCCTCGCTGCTGCCGAGGCTGCTGGAACCGGCCGGCGTGGCGAGTGAACTGCCCGCCGAGGTGCGCGGCTCGGTGGAGCTCACGGTGCGCCGCGGTCCCGGGGGCCGGTTCCTGTTCCTGGTCAACCGGACCGAGGAGGCCGTGACCGTGCCGGGGCTCACCGGTGAGGTCCTGGTGGGCGACACCGGTGCCGACGGCGCCGTCGTCCTCGCACCCAGGGGCGTCGCCGTGCTGCGCACGCCCACCGCCTGAGCCGGCACCGGCACCGTCGAAGGACCACCACCGCACCACCCACGACTCCCCGGAGCGGCACGCCCCGCTCCGGGGCCGTCCCCTCCTGCCCGGATCCGGGCGGGAGGGGCCACCGCAGCGACCGCACCTGTCAGTTGGGAGCACACGATGGCACGCCGTACCCGCAGCAGACGCCTCCTCGGAGCCGCTGCCCTGACCGCCCTGGCCATGGGGGCCGCATCGATCAGCGTCCCGGCCCAGGCCGAACCCGCCGCGGCCACCGCCTCCGTCACCGTGCGGCCGGACCCGTCGTACCAGCAGGAGAAGTTCGAGGGCTGGGGCACCAGCCTGGTCTGGTTCGCCAACGCGACCGGCGACTACCCGCCCGAGATCCGCGAGAAGCTGGCGCGGCTCCTGTTCGGCGACGACGGTCTGGGGCTGAACATCGCCCGGTACAACATCGGCGGCGGCAACGCGCCGGACGTCAAGGACTACCTGCGGGCCGGCGGCGCCGTCGAGGGCTGGTGGAAGGCGCCCGCCGGCACCACCCGCGAGGACACCGACTGGTGGAGCGCCGACGACCCGGCCGACTGGAACAAGGACGCCGACGCGAACCAGCGCTGGTGGGTCGAGCGGATCAAGGACGACATCGACCACTGGGAGACGTTCAGCAACTCGCCGCCCTGGTTCATGACGGTCAGCGGCTACGTCTCCGGCGGCTTCGACTCCTCCGACGACCAGCTCAAGGCCGAGTCGGTCGACGACTTCGCCGCCTACCTGGCCGGTGCGACCCGGCGGCTGGAGCAGGCGGAGGGCATCGAGGTCGACACGGTCGACCCGTTCAACGAGCCCAACACACCCTACTGGGGCACGCGGCTGGGCAGCGACGGCGAACCCGTCGGCGGCCGGCAGGAAGGGGCCCACATCGGACCCGAGCTCCAGCGCGAGGTCCTGCAGGCCCTGGCCCCCGCGCTGAAGAAGGCGAAGGTCGAGGCGGACATCTCCGCGATGGACGAGACCAACCCGGGCACCTTCGCGACGAACTGGAGCGCCTACTCCCAGGCCGACCGCGACCTGGTCGGCCAGATGAACGTCCACACCTACGGCACCGGGCAGCGCACCACCGTGCGCGACCTCGCCAAGGCCGCCGACAAGCCGCTGTGGATGAGCGAGGTGGGCGGCGACTGGGGTGACGGCCAGGACTTCGAGGACATGCGGCCCGGCCTCGGTCTCGCCCAGCAGATCGTGGACGACCTGCGCGAACTGGAGCCCCGCGCCTGGGTGTTCTGGCAGCCGGTCGAGGACTACGACAACATGAAGCCGGGCGGCGAGTCCGCCAAGGGCGGCAACTGGGGCAGCATCCAGATCCCCTTCAGCTGCACCGCCGGGGACACCCTCGAGACGTGCCCGATCCGCACGAACACCAAGTTCGACACGGCCCGCAACTTCACCCGCTTCATCAAGCCCGGTGACCGGCTGATCAGGACGGACGACACCTCCAGCGCCGCCGCCGTCACCCGCGACGGCAAGGGCGCCTCGCTCGTCCACGTCAACCGGACCACCGAGGCCCGCACGGTCACCATCGACCTGTCGAAGTTCCGCGACGTCAGCCGCAGGGCCACCGTCACCCCGGTCGTGACCAGCACCGACGGCAAGCTCGAACGGCGGGCCCCGATCGGGGTCGACGACCGCACGGCCACCTTCACCGTGCCCGCCCAGTCCGTGACCTCCTTCGAGATCAAGGGCGTCTCGGGCGTCGCCAAGGACGCCGCCTTGCTGCGCAAGGGGCACTCCTACACGCTGACCGGTGTGCAGAGCGGCAAGCCCGTCACCGTCGCGGACAACGGCACGAACCTGGTCCTGGGCACCGAGGCCCGGGCGGACGCCCGGCAGTGGCGGCTGAGCGCGGTGCGCCCCGACGGCGGCGTCCGTGACCGCTACGTCTTCACCGACCCCGAGGGCGGCACGCGGCTGGCCGTACGCGACGACGTCCCGGTGGCCGAACCCGACACCGGCCGGCGCGACGCGGCCTCGGAGTGGCTCCTGTCGACCACCGGGGACGGCACCTGGACCCTGGTCAACGCCGGCACCGGGCGTCTGCTCGAAGTCGGCGGCCAGGCCACCCACGCGGGCGCGGCCGTCACGACGTGGCCGCCCAACTCCGGCGCCAACCAGCGCTGGACGGTGACGGACGTGACCGCCACCAGCACCGACTGACACCCACCGCACAGGAGAACGGCCCCGTCCGCACCGCCCCTGCCGCGGTGCGGACGGGGCCGCCCGACCGGGCGACCGGAGGAGGACGTATGACCCTGGATCCGCGTGAACTGGAAGTACGCCGCAGGATGGCGGCGCAGGAGCTGTACTCGGACGGCGCGCCCGGCCTGGAACGCCTGGCGGAGGAGCGCCTGCGGGGAAAGGAACTCGCCGACACCTACAACCGCACCGGCCCCCGGGACGAGGAAGGCCGCCGGACGATCCTCAAGAAACTGTTCGCCTCCCTCGGCACGGGCGTGTGGATCGAACCGCCGCTGCACGTCGCCTACGGCAACCGCGTCCACCTGGGCGACGACGTCTACGTCAACTTCGGCCTCACCCTCGTCGACGACGTCGAGGTCTTCGTCGGGAACCGGGTGATGTTCGCCCCGCACGTGACCATCAGCACCACCGGCCACCCCGTCCACCCGGACCTGCGCAGGGACGGTACGCAGTTCTCGGCGCCGGTGCGCGTCGAGGACGATGTGTGGATCGGGGCCGGCGCGCTGATTATGCCGGGGGTCACCATCGGCCGGGGCTCGGTGGTCGGCGCGGGCAGCGTGGTGACGGCACACGTGCCGCCCATGGTGGTCGTCGCGGGGACACCGGCGCGGGTGCTGCGCGAGATCACCGACGCGGACCGGGAGTGGAGCTACCGCCCGCCCCGGACCCTGCGCGCCGGGTGTTAGGTAAGGCGAACCTAACACCCGATAATGTTCCGTGTGCAATCACCTCCGGAAGCGCGCGCTTCCGGCACGCACACACCTGGGAGCCGGCCTTGCCACACACCATCGACGCGACCGGAGACGGGCCGGACACCGTCACCGACGACCACTGGGTGGAACTCGGCTCACACGCCGAACTGCGCGAGCTGCTGGGCGAGCCCTGGCCCATCGTCATCGACAAGGTCCACGACCGGCTCACGGACGACGACCGGGACATACTGACCCGCTCCCCGTTCTGCCTCCTGGCCACCTCCGACGCACAGGGCAACTGCGACGTCTCCCCCCGCGGCGACGCCCCGGGCTTCACGCACGTCCTCGACCCCGGCACCATCGCCCTGCCCGACCGGCCGGGCAACCGGCGGGGAGACAGCTTCCACAACATCCTCGACAACCCGCACGCCGGCCTGCTCTACCTGATCCCCGGCGGCAAGGAGGTACTGCGGGTCAACGGCCGGGTCCGCATCCTCACCGACGCGCCCTTCTTCGACGCGATGGCACGCGACGGCAGGCGTCCGGACCTGGCGCTCCTCATGGAGATCGACGAGATCTACCTCCACTGCCCGCAGTCCCTGAACCGGGCCGGCTTGTGGAAACCCCAGTCCTGGAAGGCGAGTTGAGCCCGCCGCCCGTCTTCGTGCGGGACGGGCGACGCGGCCGTCGACGGGGCCGGTGAACCGCGCCCCTACCAGCACTTATTAGGTTAGGCTAACCTTCACCACGTGAGATCAGGTGAAGACGCAGCCGGTACCCCGCGCCTGCGCGGTCATGAGCTGTCGGCGACCGGTGTGACCGTGTCGTACGACGGTGTCGATGTCGTGCACGACGCGGCGGTCAGGCTCAGGCCCGGCGAAGTGACCGTACTGGTGGGTCCGAACGGCAGCGGGAAGTCGACGCTGCTGCGGACCATCGCCCGGCTCCAGCATGCCCGCAGCGCCACGCTCAGGATCGACGGCGACACCGACGGCCTGGCGCTGACGTCCCGTGAGTTCTCGCGATACGTCGCGCTGCTGACGCAGGCGCGCCCCACGCCCGGCGGGCTGACCGTGCGGGACGTCGTCGAGTTCGGCCGCTATCCGTACCGGGGCCGCTGGGGGCGGCCGGATCCGGACGGCCCGGCCGCCGTCGACCGGGCGCTCGCGCTCACCGGCGTCGACGGCCTCGCCGACCGCGGCGCCGACCACCTGTCGGGCGGGCAGTTGCAGCGGGTGTGGCTCGCGAGCTGCCTCGCCCAGGAGACCGGCGTACTGCTCCTGGACGAACCGACGACCTACCTCGACCTCCGCTACCAGATAGAACTGCTCGACCTCATCCGCGACCTGGCGGACCAGCACGGGATCGCCGTCGGTGTCGTCCTGCACGACCTCGACCAGGCGGCGGCCGTCGCCGACCGGATCACACTCCTCGAAGCGGGCCGGATCGTCGCCGACGGCGTACCCGAGGACGTGCTGACGCCACAACGCCTGACCGCCGTCTACGGCATCCGGATCGACGTCGACACCGACCCCCTGACCGGCCGGCTGCGCACCCGCCCGATCGGCCGCCACCACATACGAACCGAAAGGCTCGGCACCACCTCATGAGACGCCTCCTCCTCACCGCGGCCGCCACCACGGCCGCGGCGCTCACCCTCGCCGCCTGCGGCACCACCGAGCCCGCCGCCGACAAGACGGAGAAGAAGGCCTCCGAGGCCATCACGCTCAAGGACGGCAAGGGCGCCGAGGTGAAGCTGGACGGCCCGGCCACCAAGGTCGTCGCCACCGAGTGGAACGTCGTCGAGAGCCTCGTCTCGCTGGGTGTCGACCCGGTCGGCGTCGCGGACGTCAAGGGCTACACCACGTGGGACACCGCGGCTCCGCTGAAGAACAAGCCCAAGGACATCGGCACGCGCGGCGAGCCGAGCATGGACACCGTCGCCTCCCTGGCCCCCGACCTCATCGTCGCCACCACGGACCTGCCGCCCGCCGCCGTGAAGCAGATGCGCGAGGTCGCCCCGGTGCTGGAGGTCAAGTCCGCCGACGGCACCGGTCAGATCGACCAGATGCTGGCGAACGTCGACCTCATCGCCAAGGCCACCGGCACCACGGACAGGGCGAAGACGATCCGCACGGAGTTCGAGGCGAAGGTCGCCGAGGGCAAGAAGGCCCTGACCGACGCCGAGATGGCCGGCAAGGAGATCGCCTTCGCCGACGGCTACGTCACCGCCAACCAGGTCTCCATCCGCCCCTACACCGCGACCTCGCTCATCGGTGAGGTCAATGAGGCCATCGGCCTGAAGAACGCCTGGAAGGTGAAGGGCGACGAGGCCTACGGTCTCGGCGCCACCGACGTGGAGGGCCTGACCGCCCTGCCGAAGGACGTCCAGTTCGCCTACATCGGCAACGACGGGGACGAGAGCGCCACCCCGTTCACCGGCGCCCTGACCAAGAACTCCGTCTGGAAGTCCCTGCCGTTCGTGAAGGCCGGCGACGTGCACCGGCTGAACGACGGCATCTGGATGTTCGGCGGTCCCGGGTCGATGAAGGCGTACATCGACGCCGTCGTCGGCGCCCTGACGAAGTAGCGAGGCCATGGCCGTCACCGCAACCAAACCCGCGACGGGTCCGTCGACGGTCCCCACGTCCCGGTCGGGCGCGGCCGCGGTGACGGCCGGGATCGTCCTGCTGGTCGCCGTCCTCGCCGTCGTCGACATCACCCAGGGCACCGCCGCCGTCGGACCGGCCGAGGTGTTCAAAGCCCTGACCGGACGGGCCGAACCGGACGACGCGTCCGTCGTGATCGCGTCCCGGCTGCCGCGCATGACCGCCGGTCTGCTGGTCGGCGCCGTCCTCGGCATGGCCGGCGCGGTGCTCCAGAAGGTCAGCCGCAACGTGCTGGCCTCCCCCGACACCCTCGCGGTGAACGCGGGCTCCTACCTGGCGCTCGGGCTGGCCGGCGCCACCGGCGTCTCGCTCCCGATGATCGCCTCCTCCGGTGTCGCCTTCGCCGGCGGCCTGGCGGCGGCGGCCGTCGTGCTCGGCCTGTCCGGCCTCGGCACGGGCACCGTCCGGCTCGTGCTCGCCGGCACCGCGCTGATGCTGGGCCTCAACTCCATGACGGAGGGACTGCTCCTGCTCTTCCCGGAGCGGACCGAGGGCCTCTACCAGTGGAACCAGGGCAGCATCGGCCAGAACGGCTTCGACGGTGTCCTGCAGATGCTGCCCATCGCCCTCGTCGGGCTGGTCGGGCTGCTGCTGACGGCCCGTCGGGTCGACGCCCTCGCCCTCGGCGACGACGTGGCGCGCGGGCTGGGCGTCCCGGTCCGGGCCACCCGGGTCACGGTCGTCGTGCTGGCCGCGCTGCTGTCCGCCGCGGCGGTCACGCTCGCCGGACCCATCGGCTTCGTCGGCCTGTGCGCACCCGCCCTGGTCCGCCCGCTCTCCCGCCGGTTCCGCGGCTTCGCGCGATCCCGTACGTCCATGCCCGCGGCCGCCCTGACCGGCGCGGCCCTGGTGCTCGGTTCGGACGTGCTGCTGCGGGCCCTGGTGGCGGACGACCGCGCGGTGTCCGTGCCCACGGGCGTGGTCACCAGCCTGGTCGGCGCCGTGTTCCTGGTCGTCATGGCGCTGCGGCTGCGGGACACCGCCGGGGCCGGTGCGCCGGATCGGCTGCGCATCCCGAGCCGGGCGGTGTTCCTGACCACGGTCGCCGTCCTGGTCGCCGTCCTGGTGGGCCTCGTGATCGCCGCCGTGCTGGTGGGTGACAGCAAGCTCCTGCTCGGTGACGTCGTCAACTGGGCGCAGGGGAAGGCCGGGCGGACCGTCTCCTTCGTGCTGGACACGCGGGTGCCCCGAGTGCTCGCCGCGCTCTGCGCGGGTGCGGCGCTCGCCCTGGCCGGCACGCTGGCGCAGGCCGTCACCCGCAACCCGCTCGCGGAGCCGAACGTCCTCGGTGTCACGGGCGGGGGCGCGCTGGGCGCCGTGGTCCTGGTGACCACCGTGCCGGCCGCGGGCACGTGGGGGATCGCCGGGGCCGCGTTCGCCGGGGCCGGCATCACCGCCGTCCTCGTCTTCGGGCTCGCCGCCCGGGGCGGCTTCCAGCAGAACCGGCTGGTGCTCGTCGGCATCGGCGTCGCCTCCGCGACGGCGGCGCTGATCAGCCTGCTGATCGTGGTCACCGACCCGTTCAACGCGACCAAGGCGCTGACCTGGCTGTCGGGTTCCACCTACGGGCGGACCATGCCCGACGTCGTGCCGGTCGCGTTGGCGCTCGTCGTCGGTATCGGCGTGACGGTGGCCCGGCGCGCCGAGCTGGACCTGATCTCCCTGGACGAGGACACGCCGCGGCTGCTCGGTCTGCGGCTGGCGCCGGGCCGTCTCGGCTTCCTCGTGCTGAGCGTGGTGCTCAGCTCGACCGCCGTGGCCTGTGCGGGCACCATCGGGTTCGTGGGGCTCGTGGCCCCGCACGCGGCACGCGCCCTGGTGGGCCGGCGGCACGTACGGGTCGTGCCGGTCTCGGTCCTCCTCGGCGCCGCCCTCGTCTGCGCGGCCGACCTGCTCGGCCGTACGGTGATCGCCCCGGCCCAGCTCGGCGCGGGGCTCATGACTGCGGTGATCGGTACGCCGTACTTCCTGTACCTCCTGGTACGCAGCCGCCGGTAGCCCGCTCACCGGCACGAGCCCGGGTGGCGGTGACCGCGGGCGCCGTACGGTGGCGGGAACGCCGGGACGGACCGCCGTGGCCGACGCGTTCCGCACCGGACCGATCGGTGGGTCACCGTCCTGACGCGACGGCGGTGGTGCGGGAAGCCCAGACGGATGACGCAGGGCGACGGCCGTGGCCCGCGCCCTGCCCGCGGAGGGCGGCCGGACGAGGCCGCGAAGCGGGCATGCGGATCCCGGACCTGCTCGGCGAGGTCCAGTCGTCACGCGTCCACACGACGCCGTCGAACACGGCACGGGTACTGCCGCACCGGCGGGCGTCGGAGGTGTCGACGTTCCTCGACCGCCTCGCCGCGCTGCCGCGACCGGCACAGCATCCCTCACGACGGTGCGGCGACCGTGGCCCGGCGTCGGTGCCGGCGGTGGTCCGGACGGCCGTGGCCGCGGTGGTCCGGACGGCCGGCCCGCGTCCTTCGCTCCGAGACGCGACGGCGGGTCCCGGCCGCGTTCGACCCCGGCGGCCATGCCCCGCCCACCGCGACCGCCCTCACGGCGGGCGACTCCTGTTAGACAACGCGTCAAGTTACTGAACCGTAATAGGCCTGGCGCTACCCCCGGTAACCTCTGGCCGGGTACGGTCCCGTCACCCCACAGGAGCAGCGCGACACGACCCTCTCCCACCGGACCGCGGACGACCGGTTCCGGTCCTTCCCCAGGAGGTTCGCCATGCCCGCACGCCCACGCATGCTCGCCGCGGCGATCACCGCGGCGCTCGCCCTCGGCGTCCCGGCCGTCCCGGCCGCCGCGACCACGGACACGGCCCCGGTGGTGTCCCGCGGCGTCGAGATCCCCGCCTTCTACACCCCTCCGACCGAACTCCCCGACACCGACGGCGCGCTGATCCGCAGCGAGCCGCTCCGCCTCGCCCTGAGCCTGCCCAGCCTCGGCGGGCCCCTCCCGGGGCGGGCGACCCGGCTGATGTACAAGTCCACCGACGCCAACGGCGAACCGGTCGCCGTGACCGGCGCCTACATCGAGCCGAGCGCGAAGTGGCGCGGCGACGGACCACGCCCGCTGGTCGCCGTCGCCCCGGGCACCATGGGCCAGGGCGACCAGTGCTCCGCGTCCATGGGCCTGGAGCACCCGCTGCGGATCAACGGCGAGACGGTCTCGGTGGGTTACGAGGACCTGTCCGTCTACCGGCTGCTGGCCCGGGGCGTCGCCGTCGTCGTCACCGACTACGTCGGCCTCGGCGCGACGGACCGGCTGCACACCTACGTCAACCGCGTGGACGGGGCCCACGCCGTACTGGACGCCGTACGCGCCGCACGCGCCCTGGACTCGTCCTCGATCACCCCCGACTCGCGCGTGGGGCTGTTCGGCTACAGCCAGGGCGGCGGGGCGACGGCCGCCGCGGCCGAACTCCAGCCGTCCTACGCCCCGGACGTCGAGCTGGCGGGCACCTACGCGGGCGCGCCGCCCGCCGACCTGTCGAAGGTCACCGAGGCCATCGACGGAAGTGACCTGGCGGGTGCGCTGGGCTGGTCCCTCAACGGCTTCCTCCAGACCGAGCCGTCCCTGCGGGCCATCGCCGACCGGTACGTCAACACCGCGGGCGAAGAGGCGCTGAAGGACCTGTCGACGATGTGCATCGGCGACGCGCTCTTCTCCTACGGCTCCGCGAGGAGCACCGCCTGGACGAAGACCGGGCAGTCGCTCGGCGACATCATCCGGGCCGAGCCCGCACTGCAGGCGTTCCTCGAAAGGCAGCGCGTCGGCACGCTGAGGCCGAGCGGTCCGGTGCGCGTGGCGACGGGCGTCAGCGACAACCTCGTTCCGCACGGGCAGGCGCGCGAGCTGGCCGTCGACTGGTGCGGCAAGGGCGCGCAGGTCACCTACGCCCCCGTCCTGCTCCCGGGCGTCGGCAGCGGCCTGCTCAACCACGCCGCCCCGCTGCTCACCGACCAGGGCCCCGCCCTCTCCTGGCTCACCGACCGGCTCTCCGGGAAGCCGGCCGGCTCCAACTGCTGGAGCATGCCCGTGCAGCCCTGAGCCCCACCCCGCAGGCGTGCGAGGACCCCGGCGAGGCCGCGCCGGGGTCCTCCCTCGTCCGGGCCCGGCATCGTCGCCCCCGGGTGTGACCCGCGCGAACCCGGGCAGCAGCTCCGGCATGCGCCGGACGATCACTGCGGCGCAGAATTCGCTTAGGCGAATCGTGGTGAGGCAACAGAAAGGCAGCAGCGTGGACAACGCGAAGCCTGACGGAAGGTCCGGCCCCCTGGGCGGCCGGGTGAAGATGCCGAGTACGGTCGCGCACCTGCCGCACCAGGTGCGCGAGGAGCTGTCCCGCCGGCTCAGGCGCAACAAGCGGGCCTTCCGCGAGGAGGACGTCCAGGTCGTCGAGGGACCTCTGCTCAAACGCGCGGTGGGCGCCTCGGCGCTCGGCAACTGCATGGAGTGGTTCGACTTCGGCGTCTACAGCTACCTGGCCGCCACCCTCGGAAAGGTCTTCTTCCCCGGCGCCTCCCCGGCCGCCCAGGTCATCTCGTCCTTCGCCACCTTCGCCGCGGCGTTCGTCGTGCGGCCGCTCGGCGGCCTCGTCTTCGGCCCGCTCGGGGACCGCATCGGCCGGCAGAAGGTGCTCGCCACCACCATGATCATGATGGCGCTCGGCACCTTCGCCATCGGGCTGATCCCCAGCTTCGCCACCATCGGCATCGCCGCCCCGATCCTGCTGCTGCTCGCCCGAATGGTCCAGGGCTTCTCCACCGGTGGCGAGTACGGCGGCGCCACCACCTTCGTCGCCGAATACTCACCCGACCGCCGGCGCGGCTTCCTCTCCAGCTGGCTCGACTTCGGCACCTTCGTCGGCTACGCCCTGGGCTCGGCGCTGGTCACCGTCCTCAACCTGACGCTGACCGACGCCCAGATGCTCTCCTGGGGCTGGCGTCTGCCGTTCCTGATCGCCGGTCCGCTGGGCGTCATCGGCCTGTACATGCGGCTCAAGCTCGAGGAGTCCCCCGCCTTCCAGCAGCAGCTCGACCAGCACGAGAAGAGCCTCGCCCAGGAGTCGGCGGGCAGCGAGTTCAAGACCATCATCAGGAGGCACTGGCGTCCGCTGCTCATCTGCATGGGCCTGGTACTGCTCTACAACGTCACCAACTACATGGTCACCGGCTACCTGCCCACCTACCAGACGGAGACCCTGGGCCGCTCCAGCGGCTTCGCCGACGTCCTGGTGCTGATCGGCATGGTGTGGATCGTGCTGCTGATCACCTTCCTCGGCCGGCTCAGCGACCACGTCGGCCGACGCCCGCTCTACGCCGTCGGCGCCGCCGCGATGATCGTCCTCGCCGCACCGGCCTTCCTGCTCCTGAAGGCCGACGGCACCTGGGCGCCTATCGCCGGTGTCCTGCTCCTGTCCACCCTGCTGGCCCTCTTCGCCGCGCCGAGCGCCGCCACCCTGCCCGCGCTCTTCCCGACCGCCGTGCGCTACGCGGCCATGGGCATCGGCTTCAACTTCGCCGTCGCGGCCTTCGGCGGCACCACGCCGCTGTTCACCGAGGCGCTGGTGAGCATCACCGGCAACGACATGATGCCCGCCTACTACCTGATGGCGGCCGGCGCGATCGGCCTGGTGACCGTGAGGTTCATGCCGGAGAGCGCCCAGGTGCCGCTCCACGGCTCGCGGCCCATGGTCGGCTCCCGGAAGGAGCAACGGGAGCTCATCACCACCTCGAAGGACCTCTACAGCTTCTCCAAGGAGCGCTCCGGGGCCGACTGACGCCGCCCCGCGGGGCGGCCCCCGCGTGCGAACCGGAGGGAGACGCCCGACCCCACGGCGACCCCGGCGCAGACCAGGGCACTGCCCACGGCCTGTGCCGCACCGTAGGAGCCCGTGCCGACGAGCGGTGCCGTGCAGGCGGCGGCGACGGGGATCAGACCGGAGAACAGGGTGGCGCGCTCGGCGCCGATCCGCTGCATGCCCATGTACCAGCACACGAACCCGACGACGGTGACCACCGCCGCCTGCCACAGCAGCGCGCCCGTCTCGACCGCGTCCGGCCGCCGTAGCCATCCGGAGCCGTCGATCAGGACACCGGCCGCAGCGGACTCGACGGCCGCGATCCCGCACACCACGGTGGACAGCAGCCGTGGCCCCAGGGGCCGCAGCACGGGCACGGCGAGGACGGCGAACCCGACCTCACCGACCAGGGCGCACACGGAGAAGGCGATGCCCGCCCCGTCGGTGCGCCCCCACCCCTGGACCGTGAAGGCGCCCACGGCCACGAGCAGCGCCCCGTACAGCACGGCGCGCTGCGGCCGGCGCCCGTCCAGGAGCGGGACGACGACGGCGACCACCACGGGCGCGCAGCCGACGAAGACCCCGGGGACCGCCGGTTCCGCCGTGCGTTCCGCGGCGAGGACGGCCAGGTTGAAGCCGACCATGCCGACGGCCGCGAGCAGCGCGAGGCGCAGCCACCGGCCGGGACCGAGCGTGCGCAGCCGGGTCCGGGCGCCGGGCCCGGCGAGCGGGGCGAGCAGCAGGAAGGCCAGGCCGTAGCGCAGGAACTGGCCGCCGGCGTAGGGGTAGTCCCCGAGCAGGCTGTTGGCGGTGAAGGACCCTCCGACGAGGACACAGGCGAGTGCGGCGAGCAGGGCTCCGCGCGTGGTGGTGGCGTTCATGTCCACGACGCTAGGAAGCACCGGGGCCCGGCGAGGGGTCCACTTCACGGCCGCCATCGGGGACCAATCCGCGGCGACGGCCCGCGCACGGTCCTCACGGATTCCCCCCTCACGTGCATGGCGCGGGAACGGCCCGAGCAGCCGCCGGCCGACCGGACCGTCGACCTGGAGGAACTCTCCGGCGAGCCGCGGACCCGAGCCGCCCTAGCCTCCGTCCCCCGCCTCCCCTCGCTCCCGGTCCGAGGCCGGCCACACATACGGCAGGTCGTCCGGGACGCCGGGAAACCGTTCGGCGTACACGGCGGGATCCTTGCGCACCAGGGCCGACCGGTGGCTGCGGTGGAAGGCGTCGTCCCCGAGCCAGGGCGGCAGCTCCCCGGCGTCCGCGAGTTCCCGCTGGTCCCGCACCGGCTCGCCGGGACGGCGCGCGGCCAGACCGGCGACGAGTGAGGCCGCGCAACTGTCCTGGTGGCCCTGCTCGCGCCAGACCCGGCAGACCTCCAGGCCGTAGCGGACGAGTGCCTCCTCGTAGCCCGTCCACATCGTCACCGCCGGGTGCCGGCGCCAGCCGTAGCCGGGCACGGTCAGGCCGCGCAGCACCTGGAGCGCCTCGACCCGCTGTTTGCCCAGCCGGCGACGGTCGAGAGTGAGGGCCGACTCGCGGAACCCGGGGTGGGGAAGGAAGGTCTGCACGCTGGTCCTCTTCCGTTCAGCCGGGAAACCGGCCGCGCTCGCGCAGCTGTCCGCGGCGTTCGGCGTAGGCGAGGTCGTCGCGCCACAGTCGGCCGGCGGCGGCCCGCATCAGCGGGCGCAGGGCCGGTGCCAGTCGGCGGAGCGCGGGGAAGCCGGGCCGGTCCGAGGTGGCCAGCACCGCTTCGACCACCGCGGTGCGGGGCCGGCCGCTCTCGTCCGGGCCGAGTGGCGTCGCGTGGCTCTCCACGACCGACCCGGTGCCCTCGCCGTCGGTGATGCGCATGACGACGGTGCGCGGCTCCGGTGCGGTGAACTCGGCCCGTACGGGGACGACGAGCCGGCCCGTGAGCCGGAAGGACACGTCCACGACGAAGCGATCGTCCTCCTCGCCGGCGTCCGGGGTCTCGCCGGGTGCCGCGACGACGGTGAGGTCCACGAAGGAGTACGGGTGGAACCAGGCGCCGTGCCACGGGTCGAGCCGGTTGGCCACGACGTCCTCGGGCTCGCAGGTCCCGACCCCGCGCCAGACGGACGTCAGGGCCGCGGCAAGCGGCGGCCTGGCGGGCACGACGGGCGCCGCCGTGGGCGGCTCCTCCCCCACGGCGTCCAGGCGTACCCACACCAGGACGCCGTCGTCGTGGACCGGCAGGGGGTCCCAGCCGGCGAACGGGGTGCCGTCCAGGGCGAGTCCGTGCCAGTGGCACACCAGCGTGCCGCACCGCACCGGGCTGTCCGCCAGCGGAGCGCCGAGGTGGGGGCACGCGCCGGGGCCACCCACCAGGCGCCCGCGCGCGTCCCGCCAGACGACGACCTCGACGCCGGCGACCGTGCCGGACAGCGGGCGGGCGGATCGTGCGTCCGTGCTCGCGCCGAGGACGTACCAGTTACCCGCGGGGCGGGCCAGGGCTCGCTTCAGCGCCCCGGCGATGACGGCGGGCCGGGCCTCGCGCCAGGTCGGCCGCTGGTGCTGCCAGGGGACGGGGTGGCGGCGCAGCCGCAGGGGGTGGCGGCCCCGGCGGGGGCGGGGGTTCCGCGTCATCCGGCCTCCTTCGCGGGGTGGGTGTCGTTCCGGCACGGCGCCGGCGACGTTCTGTGAGCGGCGGCGCCTCGCGCCGCCAGGCGTGCGGCCAGCACCCGTGCCAGCCCGTCGGCCGCGACGATCGCGCGCCGTCGGCGGGACACCGTCGCGCGCCGGTGCAGGACCGCGTACCCGTCGTCCGCGATGGCGTCGAGGATGTTCCGGTAGAGCACGTAGGCGGTGCGGATGCAGGGCCGCGCGGCCGGGTCCAGCATCGCGAGTCCGGGCTCGGCCTCGCGGTAGACCGCTCGGGTGAGGTCCTCCGCCGCCCGTAGCGCGGCGGTGATGCGCGGGTCGTGGCGGCCGGTGCGCCGGCTCCAGGTGAGCAGGGCCCGCTCCACGCCGTGTGCGGCCAGCAGGTCCGCCGGGAGGTAGATCCGGCCGCGGTCCAGGTCCTCCCCGACGTCCCGCAGGAAGTTGGTGAGCTGGAAGGCGACACCCAGCGCGGCGGCGTGCGGGGCGGCCCGGGCGCGGCTGGTGACGGTGCCGAGTACGGGCAGCATCTGGAGGCCGATGACGGCGGCCGAGCCGTGCATGTAGGCGCGCAGGTCGTCGTAGGTGGCGTAGTCGGTGACCGTGAGGTCGCTGCGCATGGAGGCCATGAAGTCGGTGAAGTGCGCCGGTTCGATGGCGTACCGGGCGGCGGTGTCGGCCAGGGCGAGCACCACGGGTTCGTCGGCGGGCCGCAGGCCGGTCAGTGCCCGCCTCAGCTGCTCGTCGAGGCGGGAGAGGGCTGCGGCGCGCTCGGTGGGTGTGGCGTCGGCCCCCAAGTCGTCGACGATGTCGTCCGCCCACCGCGCGAAGCCGTACAGGGCGTGCACGGCAGGTCTCCGGTCGGCGGGCAGGAGGCGGGTCGCCAGGAAGTAGGTGCGTCCGTGGCGGGCGTTCAGCAGCCGGCACCGGGTGTAGGCGGCGCGCAGCACCGGGTCGGTGATGCCGGCGGCGTCCAGTTCGCGGTGGGTCATCGGGGCCCGCCCCGCACCGCCGTACGGCGTGCCGGTGATCCGGTGATGCGGGCGGCGGCCAGCTTCCCGGAGATCAGCACGGTCGGCACGCCGCCCCCCGGAGTGGTGCCGCAGCCCGCGAGGACCGCGTTGTCCGTGCCCCGCACCAGGTTGCGGGGACGGAAGGGCCCCGTCTGGGCGAAGGTGTGCGCGACGGAGAAGGGCGTGCCCGCTCCGTGCCCCTGGGCGGTCCAGTCGGCGGGCGTCACCAGGCACTCCTCCTCGATGGCGGCGGCGACTCCGGTCAGTCCCCGGTGTTCCAGGGTGGCGAGCAGGCGGTCGCGGTAGCGGGGCGCGAGGTCGCTCCACTCCCGGGCGCCCGGCCCGATGTCGGTGTTGGGGCAGGGCGCGAGGACGTAGTGGAGGTGGCGGCCCGCCGGAGCGAGGGCGGGGTCCCCGGCCGTGGGCCGGGTGATCAGCAGGGACGGGTCGGTCATCAGGGTGCCGGTCCTGGTCAGTTCGTCGAAGGTCCGCCGCCACGCCGCCCCGAAGGAGAGCGTGTGGTGGGCGAGGTGCGGCCAGGTGCGGGTGGTGCCGGCGTGCAGGACGACGGCGGAGGGTGCGTGCCGCAACCCGACCGGCCTGAGCGGACGGCGGCCCAGCAGCCGGTGGGCGACGGGCAGGTCGGGGGTGAGGACGACGGCGTCGCAGGGGATGCGCTCGTGGGCGGTGACGACCGCCGTGACGCGACTGCCGGACCGTTCCAGGCGGGTGACGTCCTGTCCGAGGCGCAGGTCCGCTCCGGCGTCGGTCGCGGCGGCGGCCATGGCGCGGGGCAGGGCGTGCATGCCGCCGCGCGGGAAGTACACGCCGGCCACGGTGTCCATGTAGGCGATGACGGCGTAGGCGGCCAGCGCCCGGGAGGGTGCGACACCGGCGTACAGGGCCTGGAAGGAGAAGACGCGCCTGAGCCGTTCGTCCGTCAGGAACCGGGAGATGCGCGCGTCCAGCCGGCCGAAGCCGCCGGCGGCGGCGAGCCGGGCCAGGTCGGGCGTGAGCAGGCCGAGCGGCGAGTCGAAGTTGGCGTCGATGAACCGGCGCATCTGCACGGTGTACAGCTGCCGGAGCCAGGCCCGCAGCCGCCGGTATCCGGCCGCCTCCCGCGGCCCGGCGAACCGTTCGACCTCCGCCTCCATCGCGGCGGCGTCGGTGTGCACGTCCAGCGTGCCGCCGTCGGCGAAGCACGCCCGGTAGGCGGGGTGCAGGGGCAGGAGTTCGACGCGGTCGTCCAGACGCTCGCCCACGGCCGCGAACGCCTCGTCGGCCAGCTCCGGCATCGTCAGCACGGTCGGACCCGTGTCGAGGTGGTAGCCGCCGAGCTCCCGCCGCCCGGCACGGCCGCCGGGCAGCGGGTCGCGTTCCACGACCGTCACCCGTCGTCCGGAGCCCAGCAGGTGCAGGGCGGCCGACAGGCCCGCGAGTCCCGCACCCACGACCACGACGTGGTCGGTGCGCCCGGTCACCGTCCGCGTCATCGCGGGCCCCGTCCCGCGGACGACCGGTCCCACGGCTGTCGGCCGCCGTCGTCGGCGGTGCTGGGGCGCATCCCGGGCTCCTCTCTCGTCGTCGGCCGGGGCGGCGGGCCGTGTCGGGTGCGTCGGCCGCTCCGGCCGGGCGGTGCGCTGCGCAGGCACCGTCCGGCGTCGGCCACCGTCCGCCGGAGTGGCACGGCGTCATGCCTTCCCCGCCCGCGTGCCGCGCGACGCCGCCCGGGCCCGTTCCCGTCCTGCGGTCACCCGCCCGGCGGGCACCCGCCCCGGGCAGTCCAGCGCGCCGTGCGGCCGCGGCCGGCACGGGGACGGGATACTCCGCCGGAGCCGAGCCGTCGCGGGCTCGTCCCATGCACCTGGCGCAGGTCCGTCGTACGTCCGTCGTACGGCCCGCGGTCCGGGGCGGTGGACGGCCCCGCCGGGCGAAGGAAGGAGAGTCCGTGGTCGAGGCGGACATCGTGATCGTGGGGGCGGGGGCTGCGGGCCTGTCGCTGGCGCACCGGCTCCCGGCCGGCACGCCGCACCGCCCCGGCCCCTCCGTCGTCCTCGTGGCTCCGCCCGCGGGGCCCCTGCGGGCGCCGCGCCGCACCTGGTGCTTCTGGGAGTCGGGTCCGGGCCGCTTCGATCCGGCGACAACGGCGTCGTGGGAGTGGCTGCGGGTGCGGAGCCGGGACGGGGCGGTCGTACGGCGGCACATCGCGCCCGCGCGCTACAAGATGATCCGCTCGGACGACTTCGAGGCGATGGTGGACCGTGACCTGGAGGACCGGCCGGGGCTGCGCCGTCTGGAGGCCACCGTCGGCACGGTGACCCCCCTGCCGGACGGGACCGCGTGCGTGACGGCCACCGACGCCACCGGGGCCCGGGTCGGTCTGCGCGCCCGCTCGGTGTTCGACTCCCGCCCGCCCGGGCGTCCGTCCGCCGCCCGCACCCGCCTTCTCCAGCACTTCCGGGGCTGGTTCGTCCGTACCGAGCGGCCGGTCTTCGACCCGGCGGTGGTCGACCTGATGGACTTCCGCACCCCCCGGCCCGCACGCGGCCTGTCCTTCGGCTACGTGCTGCCGACCGGCCGGCACACCGCGCTGGTCGAGTACACCGAGTTCGGGCCCGCGCCGCTCACGTCCGCCGAGTACGACGGCGCCCTGGAGGACTACACGCGCCGCGTTCTGCGCACCGGCGACACCGAGATCCTGTCGACGGAGCAGGGGGTGATCCCGATGACGGACGCCGTCTACGAGCGGCAGGCCGCAGGGGGCTCCGTCTCCGCCCCCGCCTCCGTCTTCCGGATCGGGATCGCCGGCGGGGCGACCCGCGCCTCCACCGGCTACACGTTCGCCGCGGTGCAACGGCAGTCCGAGGCCATCGCCCGCGCCGTGCGCGCGGGCCGCCGCCCGGTGCCGCCTCCGCCGTACCCGGTGCGGGCCCGGCTGATGGACGCGGTGCTGCTGCGCGCGCTGGACACCGGCCGGGTGGACGGCCCCGACCTCTTCTTCCGGCTGTTCGACCGCGTCCCCGCCCAGCGGCTGCTGCGCTTCCTCGACGGACGGTCCCGGCTGTACGAGGACCTCGCGGTCGGTGTGCGCACCCCCGTCCTGCCCATGCTGCGCACGGCGGCCGAACTGCCCTGGCTGCCCCGCCGGTACACCTGCGACCGGTGAGAGGCCCCCGTCCCCTGGAGCTCCGATGCCCTTGCTGCGCGACGCCGCGCTGACCGCCGCCTTCGACCACGGTGCGGGCCGCTACGACCGTCTCGTCGCGCTCAATCCCGGCTATCACGCCCAGTTGCGCCGCTCCGCCCGTCGGCTCCGCCTCGCCGACGGCGGCGCGGGACGCCGCGTGCTCGACCTGGGCTGCGGCACGGGCGCGTCGACGGCGGCGCTGGCCGTGGCGTTCCCCGGCGCGGAGATCGTGGGGGTGGACGCCTCGGTGGGCATGCTGCTCCGGGCCCGCGCCAAGGACTGGCCGTCGCGGGTGCGGTTCGTGCACGCCCCGGCGGAGGAACTGCCCCGGGCCGACGTGCACGGGCCCTTCGACGCGGTCCTCGCCGCCTACCTCTTCCGCAACCTGGCCGATCCCGACGCCGTCCTGCGCACGGTGCACCGGCTGCTGGCCCCGGGCGGCAGGCTGGCGGTGCACGAGTATGCGCTCGGGGGCAGGCGCGCCCACCGGCTGGTGTGGGCGGCGGTGTGCCGGGGCGTCGTCCTGCCGCTCGGTACGGCCACCGGTGACCGGGACCTGTACCGGCACCTGTGGCGCAGCGTCACGGCGTTCGACACCGCGTCGGCGTTCGGCGCTCGACTGGGCCGGGCCGGGTTCGAGCAGGTGCGCATCCTGCCGCTGCCGGGCTGGCAGACGGGCATCACCCACACCTTCCTCGGCCGCCGGGCCGACGCGGAGACGGGTGGTGCGCGGTGAACCGGCGCGAGGGGACACGGCCTCCGGGACGGGACCGGCGCGCACAGGCCGTCCGTCCCCGGCCGGGACGGGAGCGGGTGACCGGTGACCCGCCGTCCGTCGCGGTGATCGGCGGCGGCATCGCGGGGCTGGCGGCGGCGACCGTCCTGGCGGAGCGGGGCGTGCGCGTGGTGCTCCACGAGCGCGAGCCCGTGCTCGGCGGGCGGGTCGCCGGATGGCCGGTCGGCCTGCCCGACGGCACGTCCGTGACGATGAGCCGGGGCTTCCACGCCTTCTTCCGCCAGTACTACAACCTGCGGGGCCTCTTGCGCCGTGCCGATCCCGCGCTGGCCATGCTCACCGGCCTGCCGGACTATCCCCTGCTGCACAGCAGCGGGCTGCGCGACGGCTTCCGCCGGGTTCCGCGCACGCCGCCGTGGAGCGCGTTCGGCTTCGTCGCCCTGAGCCCCAGCTTCCGGCCCCGCGACCTGTCGGCGATGCGGCCCGCCGCGGCACTGCCCCTGCTCGACGTCCGTACGCGCCGCGTCCACGAGCGACTGGACGACGTCAGCGCCCACGACTTCCTCGACGCGCTGGGCTTTCCCCCTGCCGCGCGGCATCTGGCCTTCGAGGTGTTCTCCCGCAGCTTCTTCGCGGACCCGCGGGAGCTCTCGGCCGCGGAGATGGCGCTGATGTTCCACATCTACTTCCTCGGCTCCAGCGAGGGGCTGCTGTTCGACGTGAACCGCGAGCCCTTTCCGCAGGCTCTGTGGGATCCGCTCGTGCGGCATCTGACGGGGTGGGGAGTCGACGTGCGGACATCCGCTCCCGTCGAAGCCGTCCTGCCCGGTCCGTCGGGCCCGTCCGGTGGTCGCCTGGTGGTCGACGGCGCCGGTTGCCGGTCGTACGACGCGGTCGTGCTCGCCCTGGACGTCGGTGGGCTGAAGGGGGTGGTGGGCCGCTCACCCGGTCTGGGGGACGCCGGGTGGCGCGCGCGGGTGGCGCGGCTGCGCAACGCTCCGCCGTTCCTGGTCACCCGGCTGTGGCTGGACCGCCCGGTAGCGCCCGGCCGGCCCGGCTTCCTCGGCACCGGCGGGTACGGCTCGCTGGACAACGTCAGCGTGCTGTCCCACTGGGAGGGCGAGGCGGCACGCTGGGCGGCACGCACCGGAGGGTCGGTCGTCGAGCTCCACGCCTACGCCCTGCCGCCGACGGCCGTCCGGGAGGTCGAGGAGAAGCGCCTCGTCGGCCGGTTGCACCAGGTGTATCCGGAGACCCGGCACGCCCGCGTCGTCGCCGCGCGGCACGAGTGGCGGGCGGACTGCCCCCTGTTCACCGTCGGGGGGTACCGGGAGCGTTTGACGGTCCGCACGCCCGACCCGGCCGTCGTCGTGGCCGGGGACCTGGTCCGTACGGATCTGCCCGTGGCCCTGATGGAGCGCGCCGCCACCTCGGGGTTCCTCGCGGCCAACGCCCTGCTGGAACGGTGGGGCGTGCGGGGCGAAACGCTGTGGACGGTCCCCGACCGGGGCCGTTCGGCCCTGCTGCGTGCCCTGGCGCGGACGTTCGGGGCGCCCCGCTGACACCTGCGGCGCGTACGGCTCTACACCCCCGTTCCCACCGCCGCGTGGTCGGCCTCCCCGCCCGCGCCGAGCGGTCCGGTCGGGTCCGTGGCCCCCTCGGCCTCCAGCCTGGGCAGGTCGCGCCGGGAGACCCGCAGGACGACGGGGGGCAGGACCGTGCGCACCGCCTGTGTCAGGCGCAGCCACCGCGGCACGTACACGGCGGTGCGGCGGCGTTCCACGGCATCGGCCACCCGGGCGGCGACCTCGTCCACCGGGAAGGTGCGGCGGGCCGGCGCGGGCAGGTGCGCGCGGAGCTCGCGCAGGACGGCGTACCGGTCGGCGTCGCGGATCATGTCGGTGTCGATCCAGCTGAGGTAGGCGATGCCCACGGCGACCCCGTGATGGGCCACCTCGGCGCGGAGCGAGTGGGTGAAGGCCTCCACGCCCGCCTTGGACGCGCAGTAGGCGCTCATCATGGGGACGGCACCGAGCGAGGCCAGCGAGGCGATCTGGAGGTGGTATCCCGCCGTGCCGATCAGGTCCGGCAGGAAGGTCCGGGCCGTGTGGGCGCTGCCGGTCAGGTTGACGTCGACGACGCGGCGCCACTCGGCCGGGTCCGAGGTGGCGAACGGTCCGCCCCGCGCGATGCCGGCGTTCGCCACCACGACCGACGGCGGCCCCAGGCGCCTGCGCACCTCGCCGGCCGCCTCGTCCAGTGCGGCCGCGTCGGTGACGTCGGTCTCGACGGCGAGCGCCGGCGTCGGCAGGGCCGCCGCCACGGCGTCCAGTCGCGGCTTCTCGTGGCCGAGCAGGGCGAGCCGGGCGCCTCGGCGGGCACAGGCGTGCGCCAGGGCAGCGCCCAGTCCGCGGGCGGCCCCGGTCACCACGACGACACGGTTCTGGAGAGGGCTGTCTGTCACCGGGCTGTCTGTCACCGTTCGGCCCTTCCTCCGGGGGTACGCGGGACGGAGACGCGGGCGGTCACCGTTTGTCGCCGGTGCGGTCGCGGCGGGTGAGGGCCCGCTGCATCCGCGTGAGGCCCGCGAACCGGTGCTGACGCAGTGCGGCGCGCGCGGCGTTGGCACCCGGCGCCCCGTGCACGCCGCCTCCCGGGTGGGCGCCCGCGGAGGCGAGGAAGAGGCCGGCCACCGGAGTCTCCGGCCGCCCGGTGCCGGGGACGGGCCGGAAGACGAGCTGCTGGTGCATGGCGGTGGTGCCGCCGTTGAGGGCACCGCCCTCCAGGTTGGCGTCCATGGCCTGGAGCGTCGGCGGTGCCAGCACGCGCCGGGCCCGGACCAGTGCGCGGAAACCTGGCGCGAAGCGTTCCACCTGGCGCTCGACGCGGTCGGCCATGATCTCCTGCTCCTTGGGGTCCCAGCTGCCGGTGATGCCCTCCTCGCCCGCGTCGGCCCGGACGTCGTGCGGGACGTGGGTGTAGGCCCAGGCGGACTCCGTGCCGCGGGGTGAGCGGGTCGGGTCCGTGGTCGTCATCTGGCCGAACAGCGCGAAGGGGCGGTCGGGGACCTGGCGCATGGCGACCTGGGCGGCGAAGCGGGTCAGCTCGTCGAGACCGTCGGCCAGGTGCACGGTCCCGGCCCGCGCCGCGTCCTCGCACCGCCAGGGCACGGGGCCGTCCAGCGCCCAGTCCACCTTGAAGGTGGCGAAGTCCCACTGGAAGCGCCGCAGGTCGGCGAGGACCTGGTCCGGCAGGTGCTCCGGGGCGACGAGCTCGCCGTAGAGGGCGGGCACGGACACGTCCGCGAGGACGGCGCGCCGTGCGGCGATCCTCTCCCCGTCGGCCGTGCGTACGCCCACCGCGCGACGGTCGCGGACCAGGACGTGCTCGACGCGTCGCCCGCAGCGCAGGGTGCCGCCGCGGGCGCGCAGCCGGTGGACCAGCGCCGCGGTGAGGGCGCCGGAGCCGCCGACCGGCACGGGAAAGCCGTAGGTCTGCCCGAGCATCGACATCAGCCAGCCGAAGCCGCCGCTTCCCGCGGACTCGGGGGCGAGGTCGGCGTGCAGGGCGTTGCCGGCCAGGAGCAGCTTGCCGCCCTCGCCGCGGAACTCCTCCTCGCCCAGCCTGCGCACCGGCAGCACCAGGGTGCGCGCCAGCCTGAGCCCGCCCCCGCCCCGCAGCCGCAGGGCCAGCCGGGTGCCGGCCCGGACCGGGGGGAAGGGCGTGAAGAGGGCGTCCAGGATGTCGGCCCGGTAGCGGTCCCACACCTCGTGCAGGCGGTCCCAGGCGGTGCCGTCCCCGGGCGCGAAGACGTCGAGGGACGCGGCGGTGGTACCGACGTCGCGGTCGAGGACGGCGCACGTACCGTCGGTCAGGGGATGGGCCAGCACATGGGGCGCGTGGGTCCAGCGCAGCCCGTGGTCCTCGAGCCGCAGTCCGGCCAGGACCGGGGAGGCGGCGGCGAGCGGGTAGAAGGAGCTGAACAGGTCGTTGACGAAGCCGGGCGCGACCTCGCTGTCGTGCCGCACCGCGCCGCCCGGCTCGGGCTGCTCCTCCAGGACCTCCACGCTCCAGCCGGCGTCCGCCAGCAGGTTCGCCGCCACCAGCCCGTTGGGGCCCGCCCCGATCACGACCGCGTCAGGCACGGCCGGTTCCCGGCCCGAACGCCACGGATCCGGCCGCGTTCGCCGGGTCCGGCCGGCACCGGTCGCCGGCCTCGGACTCGCACAGCTTCGCGAGCCTGGCGAGCATCGCGCGGTGCCGCATCTGAATGAACGCCTCGACGCCCATGTTGTGCAGCAGTCCGCCGGGACCGCGCAAGGGGTGCTCGTCCACGATCAGCAGGCACTGATCGCCCCACGGACGCAGCTCGATGGCGATCCGCGCGGTGCCGAGCGCGCCCGCCTTCGCCTCCAGTTCCAGTCGGGAGCCCTCCACGCAGTGTCTGACGACCGACTCGTTGTTCAGCCGCAGCGGACCGAGGGGCACCTCGTAGGCGATCGTCGCGCCGACCTTGGGCCACTGCCCCGACTTGGGGGTGACCGACGACGGCCCCACCACCCACCGCACGTACAGGTCGCCGTCCGCGAGGACGTCCCACACCGCCTGCGGGCTCGCCTGGATCACCCGATGCCGCACCGCCATGCGTGCCTCCCGCGTCCACACGCCTTCACTGCAAGGACGCAGCACTGAGTGCCCCGTCGGGGACCGGCCAACCCGGAGGACCGCGGGCGTCCCCTGACAGCTGTCAGGTACCGGCGCCCCGTCCACTCCGACACGTGCGGAGTCCTTCGCGCGAAACGAGGACTCCCGGGCCGACTGTGCCGCGGCGCTGAAACGCTCGGACTCCGACGCGGAGCCGCGGACGGCTGCGTCTCGGAGCCCGTCGGTCCAGGGCCTCACCCACGCCTGCACGAAGGTCGGCGGCAGACCCGGGCGGCCGGGTCTCGCGCGCTCTGCTCACCCGCGACGCCCGCCTCTGGGCGCGAACCGGCTGGTACCGAGGCGCCCCCGCTCCCCTGCCGGCCGGCATCGAGGCGAACTCCGCCGGCGCCTGCGCCGCGCGGCGGCCGAGCAAGCTCTCCGGAAAGGCGCTGCATTGGCATGGACCTGATGACAAGCCCTGGCTAAGCTCGAACCAACCCGACGAGAGCGCTCTCAGACTGCGGTTGTTCCACCCCACCTTGCTGGAACGACGAAGGGCAACTCCCGTGAGACGCAGCAGACTCAGGCACCTCGGCCTGGCCGGCCTCCTGGTGCTCGGCAGCTTGACCACCCTCGGCACGCTGCCGGCCTCGGCGGCGGATTCCCCCGCCTCCCCCGCCTCCTCGGCCCCCTCCGCCGAGGAACCGGCCGCCTCCGCCGGTCTTCTCGAGGCCATGCGGCGGGACTTCGGTCTCACCGCGGCCGAGGCCGAGGACCGGCTCGCCGCCGAACGCCGGGCCACCGACCTCGCGCCCACGGCACAGCGGGCCGCCGGGAACGCCTTCGGCGGCTCGTGGTTCGACGCCGACGCCGGGCGGCTGACCGTGGCCGTCACCGCGGACGCGACGCCCGCGACGGTGCGGGCGGTCCGCGCCACCGGCGCGCACGTCCGCACCGTCGAGCACAGCGCACGCCGGCTCGACGCGGCCAAAACGCGCATCGACCGCCTCGACGCGCCCGCCGGCGTCAGCGGCTGGCACGTCGACCCGGCCGCCAACGCCGTGATCGTCGACGTGGTGTCGGGCGAGCATGCTGACAACGATGTCCAGCGCTTCGTCGACCGGGCCCGCGAGGCCGGCCCGGTCACGGTGCGGACGGTCCCGACGGCGCCGCGGACCTTCGCCGCGGGCACGGTCGGCGGCGACCCGTACTACACCGGCAACGTCCGCTGCTCCATCGGCTTCTCGGTGCACGGCGGGTTCGTCACCGCCGGGCACTGCGGCCGGGCCGGCGCCGGGGTCAGCGGCTGGGACCGCTCGTACATCGGCACGTTCCAGGGCTCGTCGTTCCCGGACAACGACTACGCCTGGGTCAGCGTGGGCAGCGGCTGGTGGACGGTGCCGGTCGTCCTCGGCTGGGGCACGGTCTCCGACCAGCTCGTGCGCGGCTCGAACGAGGCCCCCGTCGGCGCCTCGGTGTGCCGCTCCGGCTCCACCACGCACTGGCACTGCGGCACCGTGCTGGCCAAGAACGAGACGGTCAACTACAGCCAGGGCGCGGTGCACCAGATGACGAAGACCAGTGTCTGCGCCGAGGGCGGCGACTCGGGCGGCTCCTTCATCAGCGGCGACCAGGCGCAAGGCGTCACCTCGGGCGGCTGGGGCAACTGCTCCAGCGGCGGGCAGACCTGGTTCCAGCCCGTCAACGAGATACTGGGCCGCTACGGGCTCACCCTGCACACCGCCTGACCAGGGGGCGGTGGGAGGCTCCGCCGGGCGCCCGGCGGAGCCTCCCCCGCTCCGGCCACCGACGCGCAGGGATCACGCGTCACCCGGCTCCGGTCCCTCGGGACCGGTCGCCGCGGTCAACCGGCGGTAGGCGGCCCGGGCGTGGACCAGACGAGCCAGCGCCGTGCCGACGAGGGTCGCGCCGAGCAGACAGGCCAGCCAGAGCGCGTCCCGCCGGCCGGCCCAGGTCAGTGTGCCGGCCGGCGGGATGGCGAAGCCGTTGAGGGACAGCCAGCACAGGACGGCCGTCCCCGGAGCCGCCGCGAACCGGGCGCAGAGCCCGAGCCCGGCCGCCAGCAGGGAGAGCACGGCCAGTGCGAGCCCCGGACGGCCCGAGCCCACGGTGCCGTTGAGAAGCGCCACCAGGACGAGCGCCCCACCGAAGGCGCCCGCCCACACCAAGGGAGCGGCGACCGGCCGGGGAACGGGTCTGGCACCGTCGGCCAGGGGCACCCACTCGATCATGCTGACGGCTCCTTCCGGTCCCGGTCGGCTCCGACCACGGCATCGGACACCGACCCTGCGGTCAGATTGTCCCACCGGGACGCGGGGTGAGGGACGGCCGGGCGCCCGGACCGCGTCCGGCCCTACCGCTCGCCCTCCGCGTGCGCCGCGGACGAGGTGGAGCCCGCCGCGGACATCGGCGCATCGCCGTCCCGAGGGTCCTCGCCGGACCGTCCGGCCGGAGCCTCGGCCGGCCTGCGGGCGCCGGGCAGCAGCCCGCCGACTGCCCGCAGGGCGCCGGCGAGCAGGTGCGCCCGTGCCGCGACGATGGGGCCGAGGACGGCGAGGACCAGCACGTAACCGGCGATGAAGGGGGCGAGCCGCCCGTCGAGTCCCGCGCCCGCGGCCATCGCGGCCAGGATCAGCGCGAACTCCCCGCGGGCGACCAGGGTGGTGGCGATCTCCGCGGCGGGCTGGGAGCCGTAGCGGTACACGCGGGCGACGCACAGGCCGGCGAGGACGTTCATGACGACGGTCAGTGCCGCGGCCGCGGTGACCGGGCCGGCGACGGAGGCGATGTCGCCGGGGTCGATGGCGAGCCCGAAGGCGAAGAAGAAGATCGCCGCGAAGGCGTCCCGGAGCGGGTGCACCAGTTCGCGGATCCGTGGCCCGGACGGGGTGCCGGCGAGGATCAGTCCCACCATGAAGGCGCCGATGGCGTCGGCGACGCCGAGGACCTCGGAGACACCGGCGACCAGCACCGCGGCCCCGAGGAAGCTGATGACGAGCAGTTCGTTGTCCCGGGTGGCGATGAGGCGGCCCACGAGCCGGGTGCCGTAGCGGGCCGCGGCGGCCAGTAGCAGCAGGAAGCCGAAGGCCTTGCCGGCCTGCAGGGCCATGTCCACGACGCCGTGCGCGCCCGCGATGACCGGCTGGAGGGCGGCCAGATACAGCGCGAGGAAGATGTCCTCCACGACGATGACACCGAGGATCAGCCGGGTCTCCGGGCGGCCGATCCGGCCCAGGTCGATGAGGATCTTGGTGACGATGGCGGAGGACGAGATGCCGAGCACACCGGCGAGCACCAGCGCCTCGCGTACGCCCCAGCCGAGGACGAAGCCGAAGCCGAGACCGGCGCCCACGTTCAGCACCAGGTAGATGCCGCCCGCGGTCAGCAGCCGTTTGCCGCCGCTCTTGAGGTCGTCGAGGTGGAACTCCAGGCCCAGGTAGAAGAGAAGCAGCACCAGTCCGAGCGCGGAGAGCATCTCGAAGTCGTGCGCGTCCTCCACCAGGACGAAGCCCGGTGTGTGCGGGCCGAGCAGGATGCCGGCGAGCATGAACAGGGGAATCGTCGGAAGTCCGATCCTGCCGCCGAGGCGGGCGAGGAACGCGGCGGCCAGAAAGGCACCGCCCATGGCGAGCAGGGTGTCAGCGTGTCCCACGGGTCACCGCCTTCGACCGTGCGGAGGGTCGGGTGGGCTTCACTTGACGGGGATGGATGCGGGTTCTCCTTCATCTGTGACGCGTCATCTGTCGTACGGCCGGACGCCGTCGGCCGACACCGGTGCCATGACACCGCTCCCGGACCGACCGGGGCGCCGACGGGCGGCGAGCACGGACGAACGAGCGCCCGAACCGGGGTCCGAACCGGGTCCGGACCAGGGCCCCGCCCGCGGCGGTGCGCCACGACCGCCACCGGCCGCCCCGGCAATCGGGGCGCGGACGGCACACCCGGAACGCACCACGCGGCAACACCCGCGAACGGGCGGGACGGGGGGCCTTTCCGCAACGTCCCCGGCCCCCGAAAAGGCCCCCGGGGCACGGCGTCGCTCCACGCTCGCACACGTGGTCGGCACGCGGACATCGGGGACGACACCCAAATCCGCCGGTGGGCGACACCCATCGGCGCACCGGGACGGCGTACCGGTCCGGTCCGGGGGGACCGCGCGCCCGGGTACGGCCTGCGGCTTCCCCGCCTCGGCGGCGTGCCACCGCGCCGGGCGAGTGCCGGTCACGACCGGTCCCCCGCGAAGGGGCACGCCATGGGAGACCCCTCGGCCCGGCTCCGGGGCCGTCCGCCCGGCCGGCATGCACGCCGTACGCCGTCCGCCCCGCCGCAGGCTGCGGCGGGGCGGACGGTTGGCGGACGGTCCGTCAGCACGGCGTGGCTGTCATCAACTTCTCGAACGAAGCCATGCAGTCCGGGCAGTGACGTGCCCGTTCGCCGTCGGATGCCTCAATACGCTCGCGGAGCTTCTGTCCGCACAGGGTGGCCGCGGCCTGTTTGGCCATCACGTGCCACACCAACGCTCCACCCGCCTTCTCCGGGCCCACGCACATTTCGTACATGATCGGCCTCCCAGCCTGGACGCCGCTGACACCTTCCAGGAGACACCGGATCGGCCCTGCCCAGTAGCGCTCGAGGACCATTCGGGTGACGCCCGCTTCGTCCGCCCGGGTCGGTGACACACCCGGACGGTTACGAACGATCAGCCAACCGGCCGTATATCGGTGGGCGCGTGACGTGGCGTCGACGCAGCCGGGCAGGCGTCGGTTGCCCTGGTCCGATGGCGACACAGACCGAACCGGCCGAACCGACCGAACCGATCGCTCCGGTCCCGGCGGCGGAACGCCGCGGCAAGGGACGCGTGGTCGTCTCCTGGCTGACCACGACCGACCACAAGCGGATCGGTCATCTCTACCTCATCACGTCGTTCGCGTTCTTCCTCGTCGCCGGGGTGCTGGCGATGCTGATCCGGGTGGAGCTGGCCCGGCCGGGCCTGCAGCTGCTCTCCAACGAGCAGTACAACCAGTCGTTCACGATGCACGGCACGATCATGCTGCTGCTGTTCGCCACCCCGACGTTCGCCGGATTCGCGAACGCCGTCATGCCGTTGCAGATCGGCGCGCCGGACGTGGCCTTCCCCCGGCTGAACATGCTGGCGTACTGGCTCTTCCTCTTCGGCGGTCTGATCGTGCTCGGTTCCTTCCTCACCCCGCAGGGCGCCGCGGACTTCGGCTGGACCGCCTACACGCCGCTCAGCGGCCCGCTCCGCGCCCCCTACCTCGGCGGTGACCTGTGGATCATGGGGCTGGCGCTGTCCGGGTTCGGCACCATCCTGGGGGCGGTCAACTTCATCACCACGATCATCTGCATGCGCGCCCCCGGCCTGACCATCTTCCGCATGCCGATCTTCGTCTGGAACGTGCTGCTGACCTCGGTACTGGTGCTGCTGGCCTTCCCGGTGCTGGCGGCGGCCCTGCTGGTGCTGGAGGCCGACCGGCACTTCGGCGCCCACGTGTTCGACGCCGAGAACGGCGGGGCGATCCTGTGGCAGCACCTGTTCTGGTTCTTCGGCCATCCCGAGGTGTACATCCTCGCGCTGCCGTTCTTCGGGGTGGTCACCGAGATCATCCCGGTCTTCGCCCGTAAACCGGTCTTCGGTTACATGGGGCTGGTCGGTGCCACCGTCGCCATCGCCGGGCTGTCGGCCACCGTCTGGGCGCACCACATGTTCGCCACGGGTGCCGTACTGCTGCCCTTCTTCTCGTTCCTGACGTATCTCATCGCCGTCCCCACCGGAGTGAAGTTCTTCAACTGGATCGGCACCATGTGGAAGGGCTCGCTGTCCTTCGAGCCGCCGATGCTGTGGGCGGCCGGGTTCCTGGTGACGTTCCTCTTCGGTGGTCTCACCGGGGTGATCCTCGGCTCACCACCGCTGGACTGGCACGTCACCGACTCGTACTTCGTCGTCGCGCACTTCCACTACGTCCTGTTCGGCACGATCGTGTTCGCGATGTTCGGTGGATTCAGCTTCTGGTGGCCGAAGATGACGGGCCGGATGCTCGACCACCGGCTGGAGAAGACGCACTTCTGGACGCTGTTCACCGGCTTCCACACCACCTTCCTGGTGCAGCACTGGCTCGGTGTCGAGGGCATGCCGCGCCGGTACGCCGACTATCTGTCCGTCGACGGCTTCACGGCCCTCAACACCGTCTCCTCCATCGGTGCCTTCCTGCTGGGCCTGTCCACGCTGCCGTTCCTGTACAACGTGTGGAAGACCGCCAAGTACGGCCGCCCGGTCGGGGTCGACGACCCGTGGGGGTACGGCCGCTCACTGGAGTGGGCCACGTCGTGTCCCCCGCCACGCCACAACTTCCACACGCTGCCGCGCGTGCGCTCCGAGTCCCCGGCCTTCGACCTCCATCATCCCCGGATCGTCCCGCTCGACCAGGCGGAGCTGACCGGGCAGCGCGACGCCGTGGAGCCGGGTGAGGGGCACAAGGGCGACCGCACGTCCTGACGCGGGTCACGGGGCGCGTACGCCGGTGACGGCGAATCCGCTGCGCGGGCGGGTCGGGATGCGGCGCAGCGGGATGCGCAGGTCCTGCTCGGGGACCGTGTACTCCAGGCGGGCGAGCCGGACGGCCAGGGACTCCAGCAGGCCCACGGTGACGCGCTCGCCGGGGCAGCGGTGACCGGTGGCGGGGTCGCCGCCGCCCTGCGGGATCAGCTCGTCCCGCTCGGGGGGCCGGTCCAGGAACCGCTCGGGCCGGAAGGTGTAGGGGTCGCCCCAGAGTTCCTCGTCGTGGTTCTGGCCGTAGACGTCGAGCAGCAGGATCCCTCCGGCCGGGACGGATGCGCCGTGCCAGGTCAGCTCCTTGACGGTCCGGCCGCCCAGGAACGGGGCGAACGGGTAGAAGCGGCGGACCTCGTGCGCGAACGCCGTGGCGAACGCGCCGTCACCGGCGCGCAGTCGTTCCCGGTGGACCGGCCACCGGTGCAGGGCGTGGGCGGTGAAGGCCACGAACCAGCTCACGGCGGCGGTGGGGCGCAGGACGTTCAGCAGTTCCACCGCCGCCGTCCCGGCGTCCAGCGGTTCGTCCGGGCTGTCGCGATGCCGGGACACCTGTTCGAGCACCGATTCCGCGGGGGCGGCGACGGCGCCGCAGCGTACGTCCTCGATCAGGCGGGCCATCCGGGCTTCCTGCCGGGCTCGGGCGCGGCGGGCCCGGAGGTGGCGCGGTCCCGGGGTGGCGAAGCCGTCGACCATCGCGACGAGGTCCCGCGCCAGTGGCTCGGCGTCGACGGCCCCCGGCGGAAGACCGGCCCAGCGGCAGACCCCTCGGGTGAGCACCACGCCCGCCTCGTCGAACAGCACGACGCGGGGGCGCTCGCTCCAGGAGCGTACGGCCTCGTCCCAGGCGGCGGCGACGTGCTCGGTGAGGCCGGTGACCCGGTCGGGGTCGAGCAGGGGCAGGAACAGTTCCTTGCGGGTGCGGTGGGCGCCCCCGTCGAGGGTGTGGACCGCGCCCTGCCCGAACAGGGTGTCCAGCACGGGTGCCGGGATGGCCCCGTGGCGGTGGACGTGCCCCTCGTCGTAGAGGAAGCGCACGGCCTCCGGGCCGCGCACGGCCAGCGCGGGCTTGCCGAGCAGCCGGGTGCGCAGCACGGAGTCGGGGCTGTCGCGCATGCGGTTGGGCAGCCAGGCGTACCCCTCGGTGAGCAGCGGCAGGGTGCGGTCCAGCATCGGGCGGTGATGTGCGTCCATGGCCGGGGAGTGCCCCGGGCCGCCGTACGGACACCTGGTCCTGTCCGGTGGGGTGCCGGGAATCACCAGGGCGGGCCGGTGCACCGGCCCGCCCCTCCCGTTCAGTACAGCTTGTCGACGGCCGTGACCGTGGTCTCCCGGAAGTCGGCCACCTGCGCGTGCGCGAAGGTGCCCATCTGCCCCCACTGGACGACGGTGACGGTCCTGCCGTCCCGGCCGACCGAGAACAGGCCGATGTCCGAGGCGCCCCACTCGGCGACCGTGTGGACGCCGTAGACGTGGGCGCCCTCCTCCACGTTCAGCCGGCCGTAGTACTTCTGCGTGGCGGTGATGTCGGGGTGCTGCTCCATCACCTTGCGCGCGCAGTCGGCGAGGTCCGCCCGCAGCAGTGCGGCGAACTCCTCGGCCCGCCGCGTGCTGCGCTCGACGACCGTGACCTGGACGGCGCCGGTGTCGTACTCCGTCCAGTACCTGCGGTGCGATGCGGTGGACGGCAGCGCGTCGCCGACGCACATCGGCAGCGGGTCCGGCTGCCCGGCGGTGACCGGTCCGGCGTACCAGTCGGAGCTGGGGTGCGGCGGCAGTTCGTTCGGCTGCAGAAAGGCGGGCGGGCCGGGTTCCGGCGTCGCCGCGGTCGCCGGGACGGCGGCCACGGCGACCGCGGCGCCGGCCGCCAGCACGGCCACGGCGAGGCGGACTTCTCGGGCACGGGTGTACATGATTCCCCCAGGTCGGTTCGTCGGTGTCGTTCAGTCTTTCCCTGTACGACCCGACATGACCGCCATGGGTTGCCCTCTTCACCCGTTACGGATTCGTCCCGAATGTCACCGACGGGCAACGGTGGCCCGCATCTCACCCGGCCGCGTTGTCCGTGCGCATCCGCACCTGCTCCTCCAGGCGCCGCAGGCTGGTGTCGAGGGCGTCGGCCACCGCGTGCCGCCCGGGGTCGTGGCTGTCGTCGAAGAAGGACAGGTGCACCGTCACCTCGCTGGCCCCGCTGTCGAGGCCGGCGACCTGCAGCCACCCGGCGTAGCTGCCCTGTTCGCGGGTTCCCCATTCGAGCCGCATCTGCTCGGGCCGGGCGCTCAGCAGGGCGGAGGTGTCCTGGTCGGTGCGGTCCTCGTGCACGGTCACGGCGGGCGGCTCCTCGGGCTCCACGTGCAGCTCCCGGGGGAGCCAGGTGTCCAGTTGCCCGATGTTCGCGGCCTGGTCGAAGACCTGCTCGGGCTGGGCGGGCATGGTGCGGGAACGCTCGTACTCGGTCATGCGGCACCACTCCTCGGCGCTCGGGGGCGTACGACGGACGCGTGCCCTGTCTGCCCCGGCCGAAGCGCGCGGCGGCTGATCCGGCGGCAGGTGGTCCGCTCGACAGGTGACCCGCTCGGCGGGCGAGGCGGGGCGCGCGGTGACAGACTGCTGCGCAACATGCCCCGCCGCAACGAGTTCCTCGATCGGGACGACGAGGGGAGAGCAGGTGTCGACGTCAGAGGCGAGCGACGCGCTCCTGCTGCGGTTCCTCGCCGATCCGGCCCATCTGACCCTGGACCTGGCCGCCGCGGTGGCGCACTGTGCCAAGGCCCTCGACCTGCCGCATGCGGTGGTCTACCTCGTCGACCTGCAGCAACGCCATCTCATTCCGCAGACCGACGCGGCGTCGGCCCTCCCCGTCGACGGCTCGCTCGCGGGCTGGGCCTACCGTTCGCAGTCGCTGCGGGTGGAGGAGTCCGGGACGGGCGGCGTCACGGCGTGGCTGCCCCTGCTGGACGGCGCCGAGCGGCTCGGTGTGCTGGCGGTGCACGCGTCGGCTCTCACCGGGGCCACGCTGACCCGGAGCCGGGCACTGGCCTCGCTCCTGGCGATAATGATCAGCTCGAAGCGGGCCTTCGAGGACTCCCTGGTCCGGCACACCCGCACGGAGCAGATGCGACTGCCCTCCGAGATGCTGCGCGCGTTCCTGCCCCCGCGCACCATCGGCAACGCCCACGTCGTGTCGACGGCCGTTCTGGAACCGGCCTACGAGATCGGTGGCGACGCCTTCGACCACTCCCTCACCCGGACGACGCTGCACGTCGCTGTGATCGACTCCATGGGACACGACCTGGCCTCGGGCCTGACCAGCGCGGTCGCGCTGGCCGCGTGCCGCAACGCCCGGCGCAACGGGGCCGACCTGCCCGAGCTCGTGGAGTCCGTGGACGACGCGCTGGCGCGCTGGCTGCCGGACCGGTACTGCACCGCGGTCATCGCCCAGCTGGAGTTCGAGACCGGACTGCTGCGCTGGAGCAACTGCGGCCACCCCGCGCCCCTGCTGATCCGGGGGGAGCAGTTGCTCGTCGACGCCCTGGCTCGGGAGGCCGACCCGCCGATGGGCGTGCCGGTCCGTCTGTCCCCCGAGCCGCGCCGCACGCACGAGACGCGTCTGGAGCCGGGTGACCGGGTTCTCTTGTACACCGACGGGGTCACCGAGGCGCACACCCGGGAGGAGAAGCTGTTCGGGCTCGAACGCTTCGCCGACTACGTCATCCGGGCCACGGCCGGCGGCGAGCTGGCGCCGGAGGCGCTGCGGCGCCTGATCCACTCGATCCTGGACTCGCAGACCGGCCGACTGCGGGACGACGCGACGATCCTGATGTTCGAATGGCGGCCGCCGATCCGCTGACGTCCCGGCGGTGCGCTCGGAGCGCTCGGCGCCTCAGACCGGGTGCCCCCGCGCCCGCAGCCATCCGTGCACGGTGTCCTTGTCGGCCGGCGTGATCCGGACCGGGCCCTCGACATGAGGGCCCTCGTCCTCGGTGAAGCCGGTGTCCGTGATCCTTGCCGTGACCCAGGTCGCCAGGTCCTGCGCGGCCCCCTCGGACAGGGCCCCGCGTTCCCAGCCGGTGCGGGCCTCGTGGGCCGCGGCCGGGTCGTGCCGCTCGGTCTCCGCCAGCCACGCCGCCACCAGCCGTTCCACGGTCCGGCGGTCCTCGGAGGCGGTCCGCCGCTGCTCTTGCCGCCCCTTCAGGTCCGGCCCGTCCGGCACGTCCGGCACGTCCGGCACGTCCGGCACGTCCGGCCCGTTCGGAACGCCCTGCTTGCCGTTCACGTCCTGCTTGCCGTTCACGTCCTGCTTGCCGTTCACGTCCTGCTTGTCGTTCATGCCGTCCGGGTGCCCGGAAACCGCCGGGAACGTCTCACGTCGGGGACGGTCTTCGTGTCGGCGGAACCTCGCCGGGTACCCGCACTGCCAGGGAGGACCAGCGGTCCGGTCCGCAGCAGACGCACAGCCCGGAAAGGGGACAGCGATGACGCAGCCCGCCGACGACCACGCTCTCGACCAGCGCGCCGGCGTTTCCGAGCTCCGTCTGGCAGCGGGGGACCCCGAACTCGTCCCCCAGAACGAAGCACGCCACCAGGATCTCCCCCTCGACCGCAACCAGGCGATCCTCCAGGCCGCCAAGCAGGTGGGCTCGATCCTGAAGAAGAACGAGCACCCGTTCGCGCTGGCCGGCAGCGTCGCCGTGTACGCGCACGGAGGCATCCAGAACCTCCAGCACGACGTCGACTTCTGCATCCGGCCCGACGACGCGGAGGCCGTCGCCGCCACCCTGCGGGAGGCCGGCCTGGCGGTGTACACGCCGCCCGAGGACTGGCTGCTGAAGGCCCACTGCCTGGGTCAGCAGGTCGACCTCATCTTCGAGCTGGCGCACGAGCCCGTCACGTCGGAGCTGCTGGACCGGGCCCAGGAGCTCTCGGTCGACTCGGTGCTCATGCCGGTCCTGTCACCGACCGATCTGCTGCGCGGTCTGCTGGCGGCCTTCTCGGAGCACCACTGCGACTTCGGGGCGGTGCTGCCGATCGCCCGCACGTTGCGGGAGAAGATCGACTGGAACGAGCTGCGCCGGGACTGCGGGGACGCCCCGATGCCGGCCGCGTTCTTCTTCATCCTCGAACGGCTGGAGATCATTTCTCCGGTCGATCCCGCGACCGATCCGGCGACCGATCCAGCGGCCGGTCCAGCGAAGGAGGAGCAGCGATGAGCGACCCCGTCGCACACCAGGGTCCCGCGGCGAGCGGCACCACTTCCGCGGACGGGAACGTCGAGTACCGCGTCGCCCACCTGCACGACCGGCTCGCCGCGGAGGAGCTCGGCGAACTCGGCGTGCGGGCCGAGATCCGGGCCGGGGCGATCGTGATCACGGGCACGGTTCCCTCCGCGCGGTGCCGCGAGACCCTGCTGCGGATCGCCCGCGAGGAGCTGGCCGGACTCACCGTGCACACCGATGTCGTGGTGGCGGAGACGACCGGCCCCGACCATGCGGAGGAGCTGTGATGATCCGTGTCGCCGCCGTCGGAGACATCCACATGGGGCCGGACAGCCAGGGACTGCTGCGGCCCGCCTTCGAGACCCTGCCCGACTGTGCCGACCTGCTACTGCTCGCCGGGGACCTCACCCGGCACGGCACCCCGGAGGAGGCACGGGTGGTGGCCCGGGAGGTACGCGACCTACCGGTTCCGGTGGTGGCCGTCCTCGGCAACCACGACCACCACGACGAACAGCCCGAGAAGGTCACCGCCCTCCTCCAGGACGCCGGCGTCACGGTCCTGGAGGGCGAAGGGACCGTCGTGGAGTGCGCCGGGACCCGGGTGGGGATCGCCGGGACCAAGGGGTTCGGCGGCGGTTTCGTCGGGCGCAGCGCGGGCGAGTTCGGCGAGCCGGTCATGAAGGAGTTCGTCCGCACCACCCGCCGCTCGGCGGACAGCCTGTACGCCGCCCTGAAGGAGCTGGACGACGAGGGCTGCGCGGCCCGGGTGGCGCTGACCCACTTCTCCCCCGTCTCCGACACGCTCGCCGGGGAGCCGCTGGAGATCCATCCGTTCCTCGGCAGCTATCTGCTGGCCGAGGCGATCGACACGGCGGGCGCGGACCTGGCCGTCCACGGCCACGCCCACCTGGGCTCGGAGCACGGGATGACGGCGGGCGGGGTGCGGGTGCGCAACGTGGCCCAGCCGGTGATCCGCCGGGCCTTCAACGTCTACCGGCTCGGCGCCGCCTGACCACCGCCCGGCGCGTCAGGGCCGGCCGGTGTCCTCGGTCGTGCGACCGAGGCAGGTGACATCCGCCGGGTCCAGGCCGTCCGCCTCGATCACATGGAAGCCCATACGGTCGTAGAAGGCCCTGGCCGGTCCGTTGGCCGTCGCCATGACCAGGTGGACGGCCGGCACCCCGCGTTCCCGCAGCGCCCGCCAGAACGTCCGCATCAGCGCCCGGCCGTGTCCGCGGCCCTGCCACTCGGGCAGCAGGTCGATGTGGAGATGGGCCGGGTACGCGGCCAGTTCGGGGACGATCATCCGCTCCGGATCGTGCAGCAGTCCGGCGATGACCTCGTCCGGGGTGGCGGGCGGTCCCTTCGGCGCCGGATGGCGGTCCGCGACCCGCGGCAGCCACTTGGCGCGGAACTCCTCGGCGAAGCGCGGGGTGTCGGCCGTGCCGAGGACGTAGCCGACCGCCCGGCCCTGTCCGTCGTCCAGCACGAAGGCCAGGTCCGGGTCCAGGTGGACGTAGGGGGCGGCGAAGACGGCGGGCAGGACGGCGGGGTCGGCGTACACGGGCCGGCTGTCGCGGCCGTTGTGCCCGGTGCGGATGCAGATGTCGTCGAGGGCCGGGGCGTCGGCGGGACGGTACGGACGTACGGCGGCAGTGGAGGTCACCCCCAGCATCCTGCCGTTCTGGGAGCGCTCCCACAAGAGGTTGCACCACGCGATGTCCACCACGTCGGCCTCCGCCTGCCACCCGCGGACACTGCGCCGGATGCACCGGTCCGACACCAGGATCGAGAGCCTGGCGCCGCGGGTGCTCACCAGCCTCTGAGCTGCGCGGAACCGCACGGCGCGGGGCCGGCGGACGTCGGGGCCGCACCGGACGCCGAATGGCGCCGACCGGTCCGGGCACCCGATGATCCCAAGTGGGCACCTCACCCTTGGTGATCCCTCGACGACCCTTGGAGAGAGCGAGAGAGCGTCATGAGTCTTTTGCGTATGGTCGGCCGCCCGATGCTCGCCTCGATGTTCGTCGCGGGCGGGCTGCATGCGCTGCGCAGGCCGGGGGACCTGGTCCCGGCCGCCGAGCCGGTCGTGCGGGCGGTGGCCGAGCGCGTTGCGGTGCTGCCCGACAGCACGGAACAACTCGTACGGCTCAACGGCGCCGTGCACGTCGTGGGCGGGGCCCTGCTCGGGCTCGGACGCTGTCCGCGGCTGGCCGCGCTGGCCCTCGCGGCGACCCTGGTCCCCACCACGCTGGCGGCGCACCGCTACTGGGAGGCTCAGGACCCCTCCGACCGCGCCCAGCAGCGCATCCACTTCCTGAAGAACCTGTCCATGATGGGCGGCCTGCTGATCGCGGCCGACGACACCGGCAGCGCCCCCTCGCTGCTGTGGCGCGGCCGTCACGCCGCCCACGACCTGCGACACGACGCCCACCTGGTGCGCCGCTCGGTCCGGGCCACGGCCCGCCCCGCGGCGACGGCGGGCGGTGTCCGGGCCAGGCTGGGCGTCTGAGCCGGACGTCGCGCGAACCGGGCGTTAGCCCACCGGGTGCGAGGGGACCCGACGCCCGTGGCGGGTCGGGTCCGTAACCGCCAGGACGTAGCTGAAGGAGAGACATGGGACACGGAGGAAACGTCATCGACGAGCTGACGACCGATCACCGTGAGGTCGAGGAGCTCTTCGGCAAGATCGAGGCACTGCCGTCCGGTCACAAGGACCGCAAGCTGTACGCCGATCAGGTCACGATCGAGCTGATCCGGCACTCGGTGGCGGAGGAGGCGTATCTCTACCCGGCCGTCCGTGAGCACGTGGCGAACGGTGGTGCCCTCGCGGACAAGGAGCTCGACGACCACGCCCAGGCCGAGCAGATCATGAAGGAGCTGGAGGGCTGCGCGGCGGACGACGCCGAGTTCGACCGGCTGATCGGCATGCTGATGAGCGAGATCCGTGAGCACGTCGCCGACGAGGAGGGCAACCTCTTCCCGAGGCTCCGCGAGGCGTGCCCTCCGGACGCCCTGGACCGGTTGGGCGACAAGGTCCGCCAGGCGAAGAAGACGGCTCCCACCCGACCGCACCCGTCCGCCCCGGACAAGCCGCCGATGAACAAGCTGCTGGCGCCCGGCGCGGGGATGGTCGACCGGGTACGGGACGCGCTGTCGGGACGGGGCAAGTCCGACTGAGCCCGCGTGCCGGCACGTCGTGGGAGGCGTGGGAGGCCCGTCGCCGTGGCGACGGGCCTCCCGCACGCGTGACGGGCCCGCTCATCCGCGTGCGGGGTCTCCCGCCGTCCCGCGCGTCAGGGCGAGCGGACCGGGCCGAGGACGCCGGGGCGGGCGACGAGCGCCGTCACGCCCACCACTCCCCCGCACGCCCGGTGGCCGCCGCCTGCACCGGACCGGGCCGTTCCCGGAGGGAGGCGACGGTGCGTTCCAGGCCGTCCTGCCAGGTCACGCTCGGCAGCCAGCCGAAGATCTCGCGGGCGAAGCCGGTGACGGGCCGGGGCTCGACGGGCCGGTCATCCGTCCCGTCGGCGAACACCAGCGGTGAGTCGGAGCCGGACACGTCGATCACCCGGCGGGCGATCTCCACGGCCGTCGGTTCCTCGTCGCCGCCGAGGTCCACGGGCCGCACCGAGCGGCCGGCCGCGACCAGCAGCACGCCGTCGACCATGTCGTCGACGTAGCACAGCGGGTACGTCCGGCTGCCGTCCCCGGCGACGGTGACCGGACGGCCGGCCAGGGCCTGCTGGATGAAGGCGGCCGGTGTCCCTCCGTCGTCCGTCCGCATGCCGGGTCCGTAGCCGGCGAACAGCCGGACGATGCCGGCGTTCGTCCCGTGGGCGCCGACGTGCGCGGTGACCAGGGCCTCGCAGAAGCGGACCGCCTCGGCGCGGGCGCTGTGCGGGCCGGCCGGGCCGGCGGTGATTGCGTGCTCGGCGGGGAGGGCGTCAAGCGGCGGACCGGTGGGGAGCAGCGGCGGCGAGGAGGCGAGCAGGAACCGGGCACCGTCCCGGGCGGCGACGGCCAGCGCGGTACGGGTGCCGAGACCGCCGGTGTCGAGGTTCGCCACGGGCCTGTCCGGCCAGGCGGCCGGGGACCCGGGGCCCGCCAGATGCAGGACCAGGTCGTAGGGGCCGGTGAGCGCGTCCACGCGTCCGGGATCGCGGATGTCCCCCTCCAGGAAGCGGAAGCCGTGGCGGCCCGCGAGGTGGGCCACCTTCTCGGCCCGGCCGATGGAGAGGTTGTCCAGGCAGTCGACTTCGACACCTGAATCGAGCAGGCGGGCGCACAGAGGGGAGCCGAGGAACCCCGCGCCGCCGGTCACCAGGGCCCGGCCCCAGGGCGGACGGACCTCGGCCCGTGGGCGGAACGCCGCCATCGGCATCATGAGGACGACCTTCCTTCCTCCGCGAAGCGCTGACGGAGCGCTGACGAGCGTGCCCCGGGTGCCCCACCGAGTTGCTTTCACGCTCCGACGGCTGCCGTGGCGCCTTCCCTACGGCGCCTTCCCTACGGCGCCGGGCCGACGCCCGCGCACGCCGGTCCGCTGTGGCCGGAGTCACGGCCGGCGGCCCGGCGCCCGGGGCCCCGAGGGCTGTGATCAAGCACACTCGGCACACCAAGTGCCGTCGGCAGTAAGGGCGTTGACCCCCGTTTACCGAACGTGGCAGAAGGGACCGGCGAGGACTCGCCGGTCCCTTCTGCCACGATGGTCGGCGCCGTCATCCGGCTCGGTGGAGCGGCCGCGCAGCGCAGCCGGCCCTTTCTCTCCGGTCCCTTTCCCCTTCCGGGTCTTCACGACTCGCCTTCGAGTGGCGCACTGTGTCTTCTTCCCCTGTCCCCGCCCCGCCGCCTCCCGCCTCCGCACCGTCCGAGGCCGCGTCCCGTTCGCCCTGGCGGTCCCTGAGGTACCGCAGCATGCGCTGGTGGTCGGTCGCGAACTTCGTGTCGAACGCCGGTACGTGGATGCAGCTCACGGTGCAGAACCTGCTGGTCCTGCAGATCACCGGGTCCGCCGCCGCGACGGGTCTGTCCATGTCCGTCCAGGCCGCGCCCGCCCTGCTGATCAGTGTGTTCGGCGGCGCGGCCGTCGACCGCTGGCCGCGGAAGCTGACCGCCTCGGTCAGCCAGGCGCTGCTGGGCGCGGTCGCCTTCGCGACCGCCCTCATGGTGGCCCTGGACCGCCTCGATGTGGCCTCCCTGATGGTGCTGGCCGCGGTCACCGGCGTCATCGCCACCGTGGACGGCCCGGCGTGCTCGCTGCTGGGCAACGATCTCGTCCCGGCCGAGGACGTGCCGTCCGCGATCGGGGTGGGCGCGCTGGTCCACCAGGCGGGCCGGCTCACGGGCGCCGCGCTGGCCGGGGTGACGGTCGGTTTCCTCGGCACGGCCGCCGCGTACGCCGCCAACGGGCTGTCCTTCCTGTTCGTGGCCTCGGTCATCCCGTTCCTGCGTCCGGCGCGCGGGGCGGTCCGGCACACCGGGACCGCGAAGCGCCGCGGTGATGCGGACGCCATGAGTGTGCGGGAGGGACTGGCCTTCTTCGCGCGCCGTCCCCGGCTGCTGGCGCTGGCCGGTGTCACCGGGGTCAGCGCGGTCTTCGGGCGCAACTACCAGCTCACCCTGGCCGTCCTGGTCACCGGACCGCTCGCCGGCGGTGCCGGGTCGTTCGGGACCGTCTCCACGGTGCTGGCGGCCGGTGGCATCGTCGGCGCGGTCCTGGGTGCCCGGCTGCGTCGGCCCTCCGTGCGGATCGTGGGCGCGCTGGCCGCGGCGGGCGGACTGTTGCAGGTGGTGGCGGGCATGTCGCCCTCGCTGGCCGTCCTGCTGGTGATGGTGCTGCCGATGGCCGTGGTGGAGTCCGTGTCCGACACCGCGGGTACGGCGGTCCTCCAGACCGACCCGCCCGCGCACCTGCGGGGCCGGGTGCTCGGCGTGTGGGGCAGTGTCGGCACGGTGTGGAGCCTCGGTGGACCGCCGGCGCTCGGCCTGCTGATGGAGCTCGCCGGTCCGCGCGGTGCCCTCGTCGCGGGCGGAGTTATCATCGCCGGCACCATCGGAGCGGGCCACCTCCTGCACGGGCGCCGGGCCACGGCGCCGCTGGCGGTGCGGGCAGGGGACGCGGACGTGCCCGGGCAGGCGGCGCTGGGAACGGCTGCCTGAGCGGGCCCGTCGGAAGCGGCCGGTCCAGGCCGGACCTGCCTGGACCGGCCTGGACCGGCTCGGCCTGGACCGGCGTGGTCCTGCGGTGTCCGGCCGGGGCTGCCGGTCCTGGCGGGTCCGATTCGGGTGCCCGGCCGGGCCCGCCGATCCCGCGGCCGGTCCGATTCGGGTGCCCGGCCGGGGCCGCGGGTCTTGCTGGATCACTCAGGTGTGCACCTGGGTTCGCCACGTGACGAGTCCACTCAGATGTCCACCCGGGCACGCCCCCCCTGACGGGTCCCCCGGCCCCGCGGACGTGGCGGGCGGCGTGGGTCAGGCGACCAGTGACCGTCCGGGGCCCAGTCGGTCGACGAGCTGGGCGTGGTGGAGTTCGGCGACGGGCGCGACGAGGTCGGGATGGCGCAGCAGCGCCGCTGCCCGCCGGTCGCGGTCGTCGGGCGCGAGCAGGCGTCGGAACTCGACCGGCGTACCGGACGGCGTACCGGACGTGGATCCGCCGTCGGCCAGCGCGGCCACGGCCAGGGCGGCGAGCTCCGGGTCGGTCAGCAGACAGGCCGCCCAGCTCGCGACGACCTCGTCCACCCAGGTCCGCCAGGCGTCCACGTCCGGGTCGGTGGCCGGGTTCCCGTCCGCGCCGGTGATCCAGTCGAGCCGGGCGGAGCCGCCGGGGCCCGCCATGCCCATCAGCGCGGCGTCCATCGCGGTCGGGTAGCGCAACCGGGCGGCGACCGTCACGGCCTGCCGCGCCTGGACCTCGCAGAAGGCGGAGGCGAGCGCGCCACCGGACGCCGGGTAGGCGTGGGTGAGCCACTGGGCGGTCGCCGCGATGACGGGGGAGAGATCTGCTTGCACTGCCGGGCCGTCCGAACTGCTCGTCGTGGGAACAGGAAGTCTGGTGGTCGTGGGACGTGACGTCCCGAAAACGGTAGCCCGCCGACCACGGCGCGGAACATGGCCCGGCTCTCGTCGACGGCGTGGCCTCGGACACATCGCCCGACCGGATCGCGGGTCCGGCGCGGGCGGCGGCACGGACCGTGGACGCCGCCCCGCCCCAGGGGTGGGTGCGACCCTGGGAGCTTGTCGATCATCGGGTGCCCACCCGGCTCACTGATGTGGAGGAGAACCCCTGAGTACCGCCGTCCTCTCCGAGGCCGTCCCGGTCGCCCTGCTGCTGGGCGTCCTGGTCGTCGCCGTGCTGCGCCCCCGGGGACTGCCGGAGGCGGCGGCCGCCGTGCCCGCCGCCGCGCTGGCCGTGCTGCTGGGCACGGTCACCCCGCACCAGGCCTGGGAGCAGACACGTACGCTGCTGCCGGTCGTCGCCTTCCTGGCCCTGGTGCTGATACTGGCGTACCTGTGCGCGAAGGAGGGCCTGTTCGAGGCCGTCGGTGCGGCCGTGGCCCGCCGGTACGGGGGCAGTCCGCGGCGGCTGCTGGCCGGGGTGTTCGCCATGGCCTGCGCGGTCACGGCCGTGCTCAGCCTGGACGCCACCGTCGTGCTGCTGACCCCCGTGGTCCTCGCCACGGCGTCCCGGGCCGGTGCCCGGGCCCGCCCGCACGTGTACGCCACGGCGCATCTGGCGAACTCCGCCTCACTGCTCCTGCCGGTCTCGAACCTGACCAACCTGCTGGCGTTCACGGCCAGCGGGCTGAGCTTCACCCGGTTCGCCGCGCTGATGGCGCTGCCCTGGCTCGCCGCGATCGCCGTCGAGTACCTGGTGTTCCGCCGGTTCTTCCGCGCGGACCTGGCCGAGCCCGTGTCCGTCGGGTCCGGGTCGCACACCGGGCACGGGGCGCCCGGCGGGGCCCTGGGGGTGCCCCGTTTCACGGTCGTCGTCCTCGCCCTGACCCTCGCCGGGTTCGCCGTGGCCTCACCGGCCGGGCTGGAGCCCGCGTGGGCGGCGCTCGGCGGGGTCCTGGTGCTCGGTGTGCGGGCGCTGTCCCGGCGCCACGTCACGCCCCGGGAACTGGTGGGAGCCGCGTCGCCGCTGTTCTGCCTGTTCGTGCTCTGCCTCGGCATCGTGGTGCAGGGCGTGGTGTCGGGGGGCCTGGCCACAGGCCTCGGGCGACTGCTGCCGGAGGGGGACTCGCTGCCGGCGCTGCTCGGAGTGGCGGTCGTGGCCGCCGTGCTGGCCAACCTCATCAACAACCTGCCGGCCGTCCTGGCCCTGCTGCCCCTGATCGCGCCCGCCGGTCCCGGCCCGGTCCTCGCGGCGCTGATCGGCGTGAACCTGGGCCCCAACCTGACCTATGTCGGCTCGCTCGCAACCCTGCTCTGGAGGCGGATCCTGCACCGGCACGGCATCGAGGCGGATCTCGGCCGGTTCACCCTCCTCGGGCTGCTCACCGTGCCGGCCACACTCCTCGCCTCGACCGCGGCACTGTGGGGGACCCTGCGCCTCGTCGGTGCCTGACAGCACACCCGCGGGCAGCCCACCCGAGGGCACACACATGGGGACGGCGACCGCTCAGGAACCGGTCCCGCTCACCAGGTCCCGCTGGGGAGCGCGGGGCGGCGGACGGCTTCGGCGGCGTCCCGCAGGTGCAGGGCCACGGTGATCAGGGCACGCAGGGCGGACGGCCGCAGGCTCTGGGCGCTCTCGGCGGCCAGCACGAGCAGGCAGCCCGCGGCCTGCTCGACGACCGGCACCGAGAACGCGAAGTCGTCGCCGTCGGCCCCGCGGAAGGCGCGCCAGGGGGCCGCGGCGCCGTCGATGGACCTCTGGACCGCCTGCTCGAGATGGTGTGCGGCCTGCTCGCACACAGGGGCAGGCAAGGTGATGGTGCGATGAAATGCTGAACTGGTCATAGTCCCACTGCTCCCCCGCGCCCGGGGCGTTCGATCGGCGTACCGGGCGTTTTTCACCGAGTCGGCCGCAGACAGGCCCCAGGCCCTAGTCTGGTGCGCGTGTGTCCCACCACCTCGCCCTCGGCCGCCGCGGCCCGGTTCACCGGCCGGTCGGTGACCGGGGAGCGCCCGCTGTCCGGTTCGCTCGCCGAAGTCACCCTCGACGACGGACGCACGGTGATCGCCAAACGCGGCGACGGCACCGGAGCGGCACGCGCCGAGGCCGCCGGGCTGCGTTGGCTGGCCGACGCCGGCACGGTCCGGATCCCGACCGTCCACGGCGACGACGAGTGCTGGCTGGTCACCGACCGCGTGGCACAGGGACCGGCGAGTACGCGGACGGCGGTCCGGTTCGGCCGGGAACTGGCGGCTCTGCACGCCACCGGGGCCCCCGCGTTCGGTGCCGCGCCGCCCGGCGGTCCCGAGGACGCGTTCATCGGGCTCGCCCCGATGCGCAACATCACCGGAACCGACTGGCCGCGCTGGTACGCAGAGCACCGGGTGCTGCCGTATCTGCGCGGCGCGGTGGACGCGGGTACCGTCGGGACGGACGAGGCGGCCGACGTCGAGCGGGTCTGCGAGCGGCTGCCCGAGCTGGCGGGGCCCGCCGAGCCGCCCGCCCGGCTGCACGGCGACCTGTGGAACGGCAACGTGCTGTGGGGCGCGGACGGGCACGTCCATCTGATCGACCCGGCCGCGCACGGCGGGCACCGGGAGACGGACCTGGCGATGCTGAGCCTCTTCGGCTGCCCGCATCTGGACCGGGTCCTGGAGGGCTATCAGGAGACCGCGCCGCTCGCCGACGGCTGGGCCGGCCGCGTCGGCGTCCACCAGCTCTTCCCGCTGCTGGTGCACGCCGTGCTGTTCGGACGCGGCTACGCCGAGCAGGCGCTCGCGGTGGCCCGGGCGGCACTGCGGCGGCGCCCGGGGTGAGGGTCACCGCGTCACGACGTGCCGCTCGTTCGGGACACAGTGGGTCATCGTCAGGCCCTCGACGTCGCGCGGCGGGTTCTTGCCGAGGTTGGCCAGCCGCTCACGGTCCTCGTCGGTGAGGTCCTGACCGGCCAGCGGCTCCAGGTGCGTCACGTCCTGCGGGCTGATGCCGATCCCCTCGCCGACCCGCAGGCCCAGGTCGTTCTCGACCATCAGGAAGTGCCACACCATGCGCTCCTGCACCGGCCGGTCGCACTGGGAGAGCAGGTTGACGAAGTTCGCCACGAGGTCGTCGCGCTCCCACTGCTCCATCAGCAGGTAGCGCTGCCCCGCCTGCAGGTAGTCGTTGGCGCGCGGGATGCGCTTGCGGGTGAGCCGGCCCTGGATCTCCGGTCCCTGTTCGTCGTGCGTCGGGTACTGGGCCTCGCGCAGGCCGCCGGTGATCGACGGCTCGTAGTTGACGATCGGGTTCTCGCCGCCGCCGTCCTGGTGGTACGCCATCAGGCCGTCGCGCTGGTTGGTGCGCACGTGCGCGTTCTTGGCCTGGTTGACGGGCAGCTGGAGGTAGTTCGGGCCGACCCGGTAGCGCTGGGTGTCGCTGTAGGAGAAGGTGCGGCCGACGAGCATCTTGTCGTCGGAGAAGTCCAGCCCGTCGACGAGGACGCCGGTGCCGAAGGAGATCTGCTCGTTCTCGGCGAAGTAGTTGTCCGGCATCCGGTCGAGCACCATCCGGCCGACGGGCTTCGGCGGGAACTCCTGCTCGGGCCAGGTCTTGGTGTCGTCGAGCGGGTCGAAGTCGAGCTCCGGGTGGTCGTGGTCGTCCATCATCTGGACGAGCAGCTCCCACTCGGGGTGGTCGCCGCGCGTCACGGCGTCGTAGAGGTCCTTGGTGGCGTGGCCGAGGGACTGCGCCTGGACGTTGGCCGCGTCCTCCTCGGTCATGCTGCGCACGCCCTGCTTGGGCATCCAGTGGTACTTGACCAGGACGGTCCTCCCCTCGGCGTTGACCCACTTGTAGGTGTTCACGCCGAAGCCCTGCATGTGGCGGTAGTCCGCCGGGATGCCGCGCGGGCTGAACAGGTTGACCAGCATGTGCATCGACTCGGGCGTCTGCGACATGAAGTCGAAGATGCGCCGGGGCTGCTGCTCGAAGCTCACCGGGTCCGGCTTGAGGGCGTGGATGACGTCCGGGAACTTGATCGCGTCGCGGATGAAGAAGACTCCCAGGTTGTTGCCGACGAGGTCCCAGTTGCCGTCCTCGGTGTAGAACTTCACCGCGAAGCCGCGCGGGTCGCGGGCGGTCTCGGCGGAGTCGCGTCCGCCGATGACGGTGGAGAACCGGATGGCCAGGTCGGTGCGCTTGCCCCGCTCCTGGAACAGCTTGGCCCGGGTGTAGCGCTCGATGGGCTCGTCGCCCCAGGCGCCGTACGCCTCGAAGTAGCCGTACGCGGTCACCCCGCGGGCGTGCACGACGCGCTCGGGGATCCGCTCGCGGTCGAAGTGGCTGATCTTCTCCAGGAACTGGTAGTTCTCCAGCGTGGCGGGGCCTCGGGCGCCGACCGTGCGCTGGTTCTGGTTGTCGTAGACGGGGTGCCCCTGCCGGTTGGTGAGCACCTCGCGGTCGTCGCCCGGGGCGGACCCCTGGCTCGATATGTCCGTCATGTTCGTGGACTCCTTCGCCTCGTGGCCGCCCTCGGACGCGGCCCTGAGCTGCGAGGCGGCCGTCGGCGGCCGCGCGCACGGGCGCCCCGGGTACCCACGGTCAGGCGTCGCGCACATGCGGATTCGCAGGTGTTTCCCGCACCTCACGCCGAGGCCCGGACACCCGGGTCACCAGGGCGTCCGGGCTCGCGGCCGGGGCGTGTCAGCCGCCGTTCAGTCGCGCGCGCAGCAGCCCCTTGCCCAGTTCGGCGCCCTTGCGGCTGTCCGCCTGTGCCTTGCGGAACAGCTCCGCGACCTCGTTGTCCTTGTCGCGCTCCGCGTCCTGGATGTAGGTCTCCAGCCGCAGCGCGTTGTTGAGGCACGACTCGATGTACCAGATCAGGTTGTAGTCCTTGTCCTGCGTGCCGGTCACGCCGCCGGTCTCCGTGCCGCTGGTCATGCGGGCCTCCTCCTCGAGGGGTTCGATCCGAAGTGCGGGCCGGGTACCCGGCGCGGCACCGGACACACGGCGCCGTCGTACGCGGGAGCGGACTCGAAGCAAGGCCCCATCCTGTCCCAACGGGTCCATGTCTCAGTCTCATGTCCCAACGGGTCCATGTCCCAGTCTCATGTCTCAACGGGTCTTCTGTCGCAACGGGTCACATGTCCCCATGAGACATTTCCGGGTGTAGTCTCAGGGCATGACGGCAACGAAGCCCTCCGCCACCACCGAGGACCGGCGGCAGCGCAAGGCACGGCAGACCCGCGACGCGCTGGCCACCGCCGCCTGCGACCTGATCCTGGAGCACGGGACGGCGGCGACGACGGTGGAGGCCATCGCCGAGCGCGCGGACGTCACGCGCCGCACCTTCAGCCGGCACTTCGCCGGCAAGGAGGACGCCGCTCTGGACTTCGTGCGCCGGGACGGCGACCGGATCAACGCACTGCTGCGGTCCCGTCCCGCCGACGAACCGCCCCTGCTCGCCTATCGCAGGGCCGTGCGCGACTGGCTGGCCGACCGGAACGACCCCGCCTGGCACGTGCGTCCCCGCATGCGTCGCCTGCTCGCCCTCGCCGACAGCGAGCCCGATCTGTTCGCCGCCTACCAGCGCATCCGGGTCGACGCCCAGGAGGAGTCGATCCGCATCGTCGCCGACCGGCTCGGCGCCGGCGCCCGGGACGTGCGCCCGGCCGCCGTCGTCGACGCCGCCGCCGGAGTCCTGATCGCCGCCCTCCGCCTGTGGGCGCGCGGCGGTGACCAGGACTCGGGAGCCGCAGACCTCGCCGCCCTCGTGGAGCAGGCCTACGACGCCCTGACCTCGGAGGCCGCGGCCGCGACCCCCGACAGCACCACCGAAGAGTGAGAACAGCACCATGAGCACCACCGGCACCACCCCCGCCACCGCACCCACCGCCGACCACGCCACGGAGTTCGCCGGCCGCACCGCCCTCGTCACCGGGGCCGCCTCCGGCATCGGTCTGGCCACCGCCCGCCGCCTCGGCGCCGGCGGCGCGAACGTCGTCGTCGCCGACTACAACGCCGAGGGCGCCGAGAAGGCCGCCGCCGAGCTGATGACCCAGGGCGTCAAGGCCGCCGCCGTCGAGCTGGACGTGACCCGCCCGGAGTCCGTCGAGGCAGCCGTGAAGTTCGCCGTCGACACCTTCGGCGGCCTGGACCTCGCCGTGAACAACGCCGGCATCGGCGGTCCGAGCGCGCCGACCGGCGCATACGACGTCGACGCCTACCAGCGTGTCGTGCGCACCAACCTGGACGGGGTCTTCTACTCGATGCGCTACGAACTGCCCGTGATGGAGGCCGCGGGCAAGGGGGGCGCCATCGTCAACGTCGCCTCCATCCTGGGCTCGGTGGCCTTCGCCGGCTCCCCCGCCTACGTCGCCGCCAAGCACGGCGTGGTCGGGCTGACCAAGTCCGCAGCCGTCGAGTACGCGGCCAAGGGCATCCGCGTCAACGCGGTCGGCCCCGGCTTCATCGACACCCCGCTGCTCCGGACCATGGACGAGGCCGCCTACAACAGTCTGGTCGCCCGGCACCCGGTCGGCCGTCTCGGGCGCTCCGAAGAGGTCGCCGAGCTGATCGTCTTCCTGCTCTCGGACCGGGCGTCCTTCGTCGTCGGCAGCTACCACCTGGTCGACGGCGCCTACACCGCCGTCTGAGCAGCGGTTCCACACCCGGGGGGAGAACGAAGGAGTTCACATGAAGGCACTGCAGTACCGCACCATCGGGGCCCCGCCCGAGGTGGTCACGGTCCCCGACCCGGAGCCCGGCCCCGGCCAGGTGCTGTTGAAGGTCACCGCCGCCGGCGTCTGCCACTCCGACATCGCGGTGATGAGCTGGCCCGCCGAGGGGTTCCCGTACGAGCTGCCGCTCACCCTCGGCCATGAGGGCGTCGGCACGGTGGCCGCGCTCGGCGCCGGCGTGACCGGGCTCGACGAGGGCGACGCCGTCGCCGTGTACGGGCCCTGGGGCTGCGGCACCTGCGCCAAGTGCGCGGAGGGCAAGGAGAACTACTGCCTGCGCGCAGACGAGCTGGGCATCCGTCCGCCGGGTCTCGGCCGGCCCGGGTCGATGGCTGAGTACCTCCTCGTCGACGACCCGCGGCACCTGGTGCCGCTGGGCGGGCTGGACCCGGTCGCCGCGGTGCCGCTGACGGACGCCGGGCTGACCCCGTACCACGCCATCAAGCGGTCGCTGCCCAAGCTGGTCCCCGGCTCGACCGCGGTGGTCATAGGCACCGGTGGTCTCGGCCACGTCGCCATCCAGCTGCTGCGCGCGCTGACGTCCGCGCGGGTCGTCGCCCTCGACGTCAGCGAGGACAAGCTGCGCCTGGCCCGTGAGGTGGGCGCGCACGAGGCGGTGCTGTCGGACGCGACGGCGGTGGACGCGGTGCGCGAGCTCACCGGCGGTCTCGGCGCCCAGGCCGTTTTCGACTTCGTGGGTGTGGCGCCGACCGTGCGGACCGCGGGTGCCGTCGCGGCCGTCGAGGGCGATGTCACGCTGGTCGGGATCGGCGGCGGGTCGCTCCCCGTCGGGTTCGGCCTGCTGCCCTTCGAGGTGTCGGTCAGCGCCCCCTACTGGGGCAGCCGCAGCGAACTCATCGAGGTACTGGACCTGGCCCGCGCGGGCGCCGTGTCGGTGCATACCGAGACGTACTCCCTGGACGACGCCCCGCTCGCCTACGAGCGACTCCACGAGGGGAAGATCAACGGCCGCGCGGTGATCCTCCCGGGCGGCTGACCCACCGGAGGCGAGCCCCTCCTCCCGCGGACCGGTCCGCCGCCCGGCGAAGATGCGCCGCCGCCGTGTCGCGCGCGTGCCGCGAGGCCGCGGGGGCGCGACCGGTCCCCCGTTCCGGTCGTGCCTCCCGCGGCCCGTCGAACCTACGTGGACGGCTCGCCCGTTGTGAACCGCGTCGATGCCCGTTGCCGGACCACCCGGGCTCACCCGTGCACAGGTGAGTCCGGATGGTCCGGTTTTGTACCAGGCAGGTGCGGCTGGTCGAGGTCGCCCGCCGCCAGATGGGCGAGCACGACCTCGTACAGGTCGCTGCCGCCGGCGAGCAGCTGGCGTTCGAGGACGGGTTCCGCGCTGCGGACGTGCTCGCGCACGGTCTGGGCGTGGACGCCGAGCGACTGCGCGGCCCGCTCGGCGTTGCCGCCGACGGCGATCCAGGTGCGCAGCGTGCGCCGCAGGTTCCGGACGTCCTGCTCCAGGCGCCCGAGGAGGTCGTCGGCCCAGGTGCGCAGCGCGGGCCCCGTCAACAGGCCGGTCAGGCAGGCGCCGCCGGGTCGTTCGGCGGCGCCGTCGGGCAGGTCCTGGTGGAGGCCGGCCTGGTCGAGCCCGGCCTGCGCGTTCAGGGCGAGGTGGACGGTGGCCCGTACGGTCAGGTCGGCGAAGTCCGTGCCCAGCAGTCCCTCGACCCGGTCCATACGGGCGCGCACCGTGTTGCGGCTGACGCCGAGGACCTTCGCGGTGTTGACGGCGGTGAACTCCAGACCGAGCCGGGTGGTGGCCAGCAGTTCGGCGCGGGTGTGGTGCGGCAGGGCGTCGAGCGGGCGCAGCACCCGGGCCGTCCAGTCGCGCAGCGCCGCCGGGTCCATCAGGCGTTCGGGGTGGGTCCGCTCGGCGTACACGGCCGCCTGCTGCGGGTGGAACCGGGCGACGGCCAGGGCGCTCACGGCCTGCCCGTACGCCGTGGCGGTGCGGGCGAGGCTCTGCCGGGCGCTGCCGCCGAGGAAGACGCCGGGGATGCGGCCGACGAGCGAGCGCAGTTCCTGGCCGGCGGCCTCGCGGGGTGTCAGGACGATCAGGTGTCCGTCCATGGCCGGGCACCGTACGACCAGCGCCCGCTCCCCCGTCGCCGACAGGCACTCCTCGGCGAGCCGGTCGCGTTGCTCGGGGCTGCTCTCCACGACGTAGACGCAGGCCGTGTCGGTGTCGAGGAGGCCCGGCCAGAGTCCGGCGGCCACCCGGCGGGCGGAGACGGTGTCCTCCACCATCAGCAGTTGCAGGATGGCCAGGCGCAGATCGGAGGTGGCCCGCCGCAGCCGGTGCCCGGCCGCGGTCGACTCGTGACCGGCCAGCAGGAGCTCCATCACCTGGGCGGTGCGTGTGACGATGTCGAAGGCCCGCCGGTCGAAGGGCACCGCACGCGCCACCGCGAGGACGGCGGCCGGCGCCGGATGGGCCCGCTCCACCCGCACCAGGCGCAGATGACGGCCCCGGTCCTCCAGAGCGGCGGAGGCGATCCGGCCGGTGGTGATGTCGGCGACCAGGTCCTCGTCCAGCGGGATGCGGGTGCCGGCCAGCAGGCGGCCGGCGCCGTCGTGCAGCGACACGGCCGCCTGCGCGGCTCCCGCAAGCCAGGCCACGACCCTGCGTACGTCACGTGCGGCCGGCCGCAGGTGGTCGAGCAGTTCCTCCGCCCATCCCGCCTGCTCGCCGGCGCCGGCTTCCCGCCGCGGTGTCCCGTCGTCTCGGCCCGCCACGTCGGCCTTCTCCTCGTCCTCGCTCCGGCTGGGCCCAGGCCCACGCCCAGGCCGGGGACGTTACCTCATGCCTGCGGGGCACGGCAGGCCCCCGCGGAGGCCGGCGCCGGCACGGGGCCGCGGCCCGTGGTGACGCCGGTGGTGGCGCCGACCGGGCCTGCGCGGACCACACGCGCGGACGGCATAAGCTCGGTGAATGGCGAAGTACTTCGACGTGCACCCCGACAACCCCCAGCCGCGCAGCATCGCCCAGGTCGCCGACAGCGTCCGATCCGGCGCGCTGATCGCGTACCCGACGGACTCCTGCTACGCGCTGGGCTGCCGGCTGGGCAGCCGCGACGGGATCGACCGCATCCGGTCGATCCGGAACCTGGACAACCGGCACCACTTCACCCTGGTGTGCCAGGACTTCGCGCAGCTCGGCCAGTTCGTCCAGATCGACAACGACGTGTTCCGGGCGATCAAGGCATCGACCCCGGGCAGCTACACCTTCATCCTGCCCGCGACGAGGGAGGTGCCGCGCATGCTCCAGCATCCGAAGAAGAAGACGGTCGGCGTGCGCATCCCCGACCACGTCGTCACCCAGGCCCTGCTCGCCGAACTCGGCGAGCCGCTGCTGTCCAGCACCCTCCTGCTGCCCGACGAGGAGGAGCCGATGACGCAGGGCTGGGAGATCAAGGACCGGCTCGACCACGTGGTGGACGCGGTGATCGACTCCGGGGACTGCGGCACCGAACCGACCACGGTCGTCGACTTCTCCGGCGGCGAGGCGGAGATCGTGCGGCGGGGCGCGGGCGACACGACACGGTTCGAGTAGCGGGCGGTCCGCCCGCGCCCGGGGCGCGCGACACGCTCCCGTGCGCCGGCGTGGCACGATGGCCATGATCCGCCGGTGCGGCACGGGCGGGTCACCCGCGAGAACCCGAGAGAGAGACAGGCCCCGCCATGACCGCCGTACAGGGCAGCTCCGTTGACGTCCCCACCGACGACGGCACCGCCGACGCGTACCTGGCGCATCCCGCCGACGGGAACCCGCACCCTGCCGTCCTGCTGTACATGGACGTGTTCGGGCTGCGCCCCCAGCTGCGGAACATGGCCGACCGGCTGGCCGGCGCCGGATACACCGTCCTGGTGCCGAACGTGTTCTACCGGCACGGCCGGGCGCCGGTCGTGGAGCTGCCCGAGTTCATCGACCCGCAGGCGCGGCCGGAGATCTTCCAGCGCCTCGCACCGATCATGCGGGCCCTCACGCCCGACCTGGTGAGGCGGGACGCCGGCGCCTACCTGCGGTGGCTGGCGGACTCCCCGGCGGCGGCCGACGGCCCGGTGGCGTTGACCGGCTACTGCATGGGCGCCGCGCTCGCCCTGCGCACCGCCGGCACCCATCCGGACCGGGTCGCCGCGGCGGCCGGCTTCCACGGCGCGAACCTGGCGACCGAGGAGCCGCAGAGCCCGCACCTGGTGGCCGGGGACATCACCGCGGAGCTGTACTTCGGCCACGCGGACCAGGACGCGTCCATGCCGCCCGAGCAGCAGGAGCGCCTGACGGCGGCCCTGGCGGCGGCCGGTGTCCGGCATCACTGCGAGGTGTACGGCGGCGCCCCGCACGGCTACACGCAGGCCGACACCGCGGCGTACGACCCGGAGGCGACCGAGCGGCACTGGGAGGCGCTGCTCGACCTCCTGAAGCGGACGTTCTGAAGCGGACTTCTGCTGCGGAGCTTCTGACACGGACCGCCTGTAGCGGACCGTCCGAGGAGGACCGTCTGAGGCGGAGCTCGTGAACCGGAGCTGCTGGAAAGGTCCGTGCGGAGCGCACACTTCGAAGGAGGCACGGGAGAGGGAGAGTTGACGGGGACTCCCCTCCTCGGCGCCTCCCACCGGGCGTTGTTACCGTTCCCGGGTGTCTGACTCCTCACGTGATACCGCCGAAGGCGCCGGCTGGGGCGCCGCCGAGCGCGGCGCCTACTCCGCCCTCCTGCCGCAGCGGACCGAGAAGCTGTCCTGGTTGAGCCCGAAGACCCTGTGGGCGGCCCGCAACGGCGTGCTGGCCTCCTGGTTCGGGGACCCCACGGGCCGTACCCGCGGCCGCTGGGTGGCACAGCGGGCGGCGGCCGGGGCACCGGCGGACAAGGTGATCCGGCGGGACGATCCGGACCGTTTCTCCTTCCTGGTCATCGGCGACACGGGGGAGGGCGGCGACCCCCAGTACGCGGTCGTGCCGGGGCTTTTGGAAGCCGGGCGGGACACGCGGTTCGCCGTCCTCGCCAGCGATGTGATCTACCCGGTGGGCAGCGCCGACGACTACGGCACGAAGTTCTTCCGCCCGTACCGCGACTACCAGGCCCCCATATACGCGATACCGGGCAACCACGACTGGTACGAGGACCTCGGCGGATTCATGCGCGTCTTCTGCGACGACGCCCCGCCCCTGCCGCCGGAGCCCGCCCCGCGCCCCCTCACCCCGGCCTGGCTGCGGTCCCTGCTGTGGCACCGGCCCCGCCCGGACGACGGCCGGCATCTGGACGAGGCGCGCAAGATGCGCTCGGCCCCGGCCCAGCAGGCCGTCCAGCCCGGGCCGTACTGGGCGGTCGACGCGGGCCCCGTTCGGATCATCGGCATCGACACGGGCCTGCTGGGCACGGTCGACGCCGCACAGGGAGCATGGCTGCGGGAGGTCTCCGCGGGGCCCCGCCCCAAGATCCTCGTCACCGGCTCGCCCCTGTACGTGGACGGCGAGCACCACCCGTGCCCCATCGAGGGCGGCGGTACGGTCGACGACATCGTCCGGGACCCGGGCCACCACTACGTCGCGGCGATAGGCGGCGACATCCACAACTACCAGCGGTACCCGGTCGACGTGGACGGCCGCACCGTCCAGTACGTCGTCGCGGGCGGCGGCGGGGCGTTCACCCACGCCACCCACACCATCCCCCGCGTGTCGGTGGCCGGCGTCACCGAGCAGGACTTCCGCTGCTATCCGCTGCGGGGTGACTCCCTCGCCTTCTACAGCGGACTGTACGGCCGCAGGCTGCGGCTGCGCCGCTTCTTCACCCTCACGGAGGCGGAGGCGACGGCCGTGGTCGCCGAACGCCTCGGCATCCGCCCGGGCCGCGCCCCGGGCACCACCGCACGGGTCACCCGGCGCACCCGGCTGGTCGCCGGACTGCTGGGCACCGGACGGCGGCCCGATCGCCGGAAGCGGTTCCGGCTGCCCGTGCGCAAGATCTACACCCAGTTGTTCTCGCCGGGCTCGGCCACCTACAGCCCGCCCTTCTTCAAGTGCTTCCTGCGCCTGGACGTCACCCCGGACGCGATACGGCTGCGCTGCCACGCCGCCACCGGCAACCGGGCGCAGGAGGTGGACCCGCCGGTCGAGGACGAGGTGACGATCCCGCTCCCGTGACCGGGCACCCGGGTCACCAGCGGCCCGGTTCGCTGCCGACGAGCGGCTCGGACGGGGTGCCGTCGACCCCGGCCGGTACGTCGCCGGTGAGCATCACCCGGTGCATGATCCGGGGGTGGCCGAGGTGGGCGTTGTCGCTCGGGGCGAGGTGGATGGTGGCCCGGTTGTCCCAGAAGGCGACGCTGCCCGGCTCCCAGCGGAAGCGGACGGTGTACTCGGGGCGGGTGGCCTGCTCCAGCAGCATCTCCAGGACCGCCGCGCTCTCGGGGCGGGAGAGTCCGGCGATCTGCTCGACGTAGTAGCCGTTGACGAAGAGCACCCGCTCGCCCGTCTCCGGGTGGACGCGGACCAGCGGGTGCACGGTCGCGGTCTGGTGGTCCAACAGGTGCCGGACGTAGGCGTCGTCGCCCGGCCGGGGCTGGTAGCCGACGCCGAGGCGGTGTTCGGCGCGCAGTCCGTCGACGAACGCACGCATCGGGGCGGACAGTCCGGCGTAGGCGGCGGCGAGGTTCGACCAGGTGGTGTCGCCGCCGTACGGCGGGACGGTCTCGGCGCGCAGGATGGTGGCGGCGGGCGGGTCGACGCGGGCGCCGTGGTCGCAGTGCCAGCCGCGCAGCAGCGTGTGGCGCCGGCGCCGCAGCCACTCGTCGTGCGTCATGCCGAACCGTCCGCCGAGTTCCAGCCGGTCGGCGGTCGTCTCCACCTCCGGGAAGCCCGCCCAAGACGCCTTGCCGCGCCGGGGCAGGACGACCGGTTCGCCGAAGCGGCGCGCGAACGCGACGTGCCCGGCGTGGTCGAGGCGCTGGCCCCGGAAGAACACCACCTTCCAGCGCAGCACCGCCGCGCGGATCGCGGCGACCTGTGCCTCGTCGAGGCCGGCGGCCAGGTCGACGCCGCCGATCTCGGCGCCGATGTACCCGGCGGCCGGTCTCACCTCGATCCCCGCGGCCTCTGTCGCCGTGCGTTCCGCCGTGGTCCGGTCCGTCGTCATGCGCACTCCGTTGGTCGATCGGTCGTCGGTCGGTCATCGGTCGGTCGGTCGTCCGATTGGGCCCCGGCAGAGATCGTGGCAGAACACCTCCCGCGCCGTCCGGTTGATCACCACTCACCCTGTGGGCGACGCTGGACGGGCGGCACACCGCCGTACACGGTCGAGGGAAGGTCCTACGGTGATCAGCATCCCGGCACACACGCTCAACGACGGCACCACGCTCCCCGCCCTGGGTCTGGGGACCTGGCCGATGAACGACGACGAGGCCGAGCGGGCGGTCCGCGAGGCCCTGGAGACGGGCTACCGCCTGATCGACACGGCGACGAACTACCGCAACGAGACCGGCGTCGGCCGCGGCGTGGCCGGCAGTGGTGTCCCCCGCGAGGACATCGTGGTGACGACCAAGCTGCCGGGCCGGCACCACGGCTACGAGGAGACGCTCGCCTCGTTCGAGGAGTCCCGCGCCCGGCTGGGCCTGGAGTACGTCGATCTGTATCTGATCCACTGGCCGCTGCCCCGCGTGGACAAGTACGTCGACTCCTGGAAGGCGATGGTCAAGCTGCGCGACGACGGCCTCGTGCGCTCGGTCGGCGTCTCGAACTTCACGGCGGAGCACATCGAGCGGCTGGAGAAGGAGACCGGCGTCCTGCCCTCCGTCAACCAGATCGAGCTGCACCCGCTCCTCCCGCAGGAGGAGCTGCGCGCCTTCCACGAGCGCAAGGGCATCCGCACGGAGAGCTGGAGCCCGCTGGGCCGCGGCAGCGACCTGCTGGACGATCCGGCCGTCGTCGCGGTCGCCGACGCGCACGGCGTGACGCCCGCCCAGGCGGTCCTGCGGTGGCACACCCAGCTCGGCGCGGTGCCCATTCCGAAGTCCGCCGACCCCGCGCGGCAGCGCGCGAACCTCGACGTGTTCGGCTTCGAACTGGACTCCGACCAGATGCGTTCGGTGGCGGACCGCGCGCACCGGCGGCTCGGCGGCGACCCGGAGGTGCACGAAGAGTTCTGACGGGGGTACCCGGTCCCGGTCGGCGCGGATGTCCCGGGAAGGAGCCGCAGGTGGGCGAGGGAGACGGGCTGCGGGACTACCGCGGCAGGCGTGACTTCGGCCGGACCGGTGAACCCGCGGGGCGCGGGGCGTCCCCGGAGGGCGAGGAGCCTCACTTCGTCGTGCAGATCCACGACGCGAGCACCCTGCACTTCGACTTCCGGCTGCAGGTGGCGGACGTGCTGAAGTCCTGGTCGGTGCCGAAGGGCCCGTCGGCGGACCCGAGCGACAAGCGGCTCGCCGTGCCCACGGAGGACCATCCGCTGGAGTACGAGGAGTTCGAGGGTGTGATCCCCGCGGGCGAGTACGGGGGCGGCACGGTGATCGTCTGGGACCACGGAACCTACGAGCAGCTGAGCCACGACCGCAGGGGCAGGCCGGTCGACTTCGGGGAGTCGCTCGCGCGCGGGCACGCCACGTTCCGGCTGCACGGCACGAAGCTGCGCGGCGAGTACGCGTTGACCCGGTTCCGCGGCGGGAAGGCCGGGGACGACGAGGAGGCGTGGCTCCTCGTGAAGACGGCCGGTGACGGGCCCCGGGGCCACGGCACCCCGGACCCCCGGCGCGCACGCTCCGCCCGCACCGGCCGCACCCTCGCCCGCGTCGCCGCGGAGGACCGGGAGAGCTGAGGCGCACGGCCGGGCGGAAACGCGACGTTCGGGGGCGCGGCGGAACGGTGTCCGGGGGCGCCGGGTGCGGCGGTTGCCAGGTGCGGGGGCGCCGGGTACGCGGGGTGGTGCCGGGTGCGCGAGGCGCCAGGTGCGTGGACGCCAGGCGCAGGAGCACCAGATGCGCGTGACGCCGGGTGCGCGAGGCGCCGGGTGCAGGGGTGTCAGGTGCAGGGGTGTCAGGTGCGCGAGGTGGCGCCGGATGCGGAAGCACCAGATGCGCCAGGCACCGGGCGCGGAGGGTGGCCGGTGGCGCGGGCGTCACGTGTTCGGCGACTGTGGGCGTGCGGGCGGCGGCCGTGTCGGGTGGTGGGCGGCAGCGCCGGGCGGGAGGCGGGTGGCTCACCGGGCGGGCAGCGGCTGTTCGGCCCAGATGGTCTTTCCGCTGCCCGTCTGCCGGCTGCCCCAGCGCTGGGTGAGCTGGGCGACGAGCAGCAGACCCCGGCCGCCCTCGTCGTAGGCGTGGGCCCGCCGCAGGTGCGGTGAGGTGGCGCTGCCGTCGGAGACCTCGCAGATGAGGGCGCTGTCACGGATGAGGCGCAGCTGGATGGGCGGTTCGCCGTAGCGGATCGCGTTGGTGACGAGCTCGCTGACGACGAGCTCGGTGACGAACGCCGCCTCGTCCAGGCCCCATTCCGCCAGCTGCTCGAGGACGGACCGCCGGGTGGCGGCCACGTGCGCGGGGTCGGACAGGACCTCCCAGGTACGTATCCGGTCCGCGCCCAGCGCCCGGGTACGCGCCAGCAGCAGCGCCACGTCGTCACTCGGCTCCTCCGGCATCACGGCCTTGAGCACGGTGTCGCAGAGCGCTTCGAGCGAGTGCGCGGGCGCGGTCAGGGCCCGGCACAGCTCCGCGGTGGAATGATCGATGTCGCGGCCGCGGTCCTCGAGGAGGCCGTCGGTGTACAGGGCGACGACGGAGCCCTCGGGCAGCAGCAGCTCGGTCGCCTCGAACGGCAGCCCGCCCACGCCCAGCGGCGGGCCGGCGGTCATGGGGACGAGCCGCGTGGTGCCGTCGGGCAGGACGACGGCGGGCGCGGGGTGCCCGGCGGCGGCCAGGGTGAGGCGGCGGGAGACGGGGTCGTAGACGGTGTAGAGGCAGGTGGCGCCCAGTTCGGCGACCTCCTCGCCGTCGTCGTCGGCCGCGAGGTGGGTGACGAGGTCGTCGAGGTGGGTGAGGAGTTCGTCGGGGGGCAGGTCGACGTCGGCGAGGGTGCGCACGGCCGTGCAGAGGCGGCCCATGGTCGCCGTGGACGGGATGCCGTGGCCGACCACGTCACCGACGACGAGCGCGACCCTGCTGCCGGACAACGGGATCACGTCGAACCAGTCGCCTCCGATGCCGGCCGCCGACACGGAGGGCAGATAGCGGTGGGCCACCTCGACCGCCATCTGTCCGGGCAGGTCGGTGGGCAGCAGGCTGTGCTGCAGGAGGAGTGCGGTGGCGCGCTCGCGGGCGAAGCGGCGGGCGTTGTCGACGCAGACCGCGGCCCGGCTGGCGAGTTCCTCGACGAGGACGGTGTCGTCGTCGGCGTACGGTGCCTGCGGGGTGGTGCGCACGGCCAGCACGACTCCCAGGGTGGTGCCGCGGGCCTTGAGCGGGACCGCCAGGGTCGAACAGATGCGCTCCCGGTAGGAGCGGTTGTACGGGGCCTGCTCATTGCGGACCCGCATCCAGCGGTCGAAGTCCGGGTCGCCCGGGCCGGTGCGCACCGCCCGCCCCTCTCTCAGCGCCCGCTGGGGCGCCGAGGACGGCGGATGGACGTCGATCTCCCCCAGGTGCACGGAGGCCCGGGGAAAACCTTCCGTGGTGGCGCTGTGCGCGACGCGGCGCAGCCCGGCGTCGCCGGTCGGCACCACGAAGGGTTCTCCCGTGCCCAGGACCCAGTCGAGCAGGTCGACGCCCGCGAAGTCGGCGAAGCGCGGGACGAGGAACTGGATCAGTTCCTCGGCGGTGCGCACCACGTCCAGGGTGGTGCCGATACCGGTCGCGGCCTCGTTCAGCAGGGCCAGCCGCTGCCGCGCGCGGTGCTGCTCGGTGCTCTCGAAACCCGCGACGGCCACGGCGGCCACCTCGTCGGACGCGTCGCGGACCGGCCACATCTCGATGGTCCAGGCGTGATCGCCGAGCGGGGAGGAGGCGGGCGTGCAGATCTCGTAGCGCGCGGGCCGCCCGGTGTCGACGACCTGCCGCATGTGCCGCACGAACTCCGGTCCGTTGGCGCCCATGTCGTCCATGGTCTCCGGAAGCCGCCGTCCGATCACGTCTTCCTCCGGCAACCCCAGCGCCCGGCGCGCCGTGTCGTTGACCCGCAGATAGCGCTGCCGGGTGTCGTGGACGGACATCGACAGGGACGCCTGCTGGAAGGTCTCCCCGGTCAGGCAGGGCGTGCGCTCGTCGGGCGGTTCGACGGTCACCGCGTATCCCGACGGTGTGCCGGCCGCCCCCAGCAGCGCCCTGCCGCGCAGGGGCAGCGGTACGGCGGAGCCGTCGCGGCGGCGGAGGAGAACCGTGCCCGACAGCGCGGACACGGCCCCGGGCGGCACCTCCTGGGCGAGCAGCTCCCGTGCGCTGCGGCCCACCGCCTCCTCGGCCGGGTAGCCGGTCAGCCGCCGGGCGCCCTCGCTCCACCCCGTCACCGTGCCGTGGACGTCCAGGGTCGCCGCGGCGGAGGCATGCTCCATAGCGTCCAGGATCGACCCATTGCGGACCGGTTTCAACCGCGACCGAGCGGGAGCGGCACCCTACCCCGGGTGAGCGCGCAGTGCGGCCAGGGCGCGGTCGGCGTGCGTGTTCGTCCTCAGCTCGCTGCGGACGACCTCGAGCAGGGTGCGGTCCTGTCCGACGACGAGGGTGACCCGCTTGGTGGGGGCCGGGCCGAACCCTCGGGGGCCCTGTCGGTGGAGACCGACGAGCGCTCCGGCGACGTCCTGGTGGTCAACCGCGCCGCCGCCCACGTCATCCGCGTCGACGTCAAGAAGGGCGTCGAGGAGACCATCGCCGCCGGCACCAACCCCCACCACGTGGAGATCGCCGACGGCACCGCCTACGTGGTCGGCAAGTCCGGGGCCACCGCGACCGGGGACACCGCGACCCGCATCCGCCTCGCCCGCTGATCCCGCTCCGTCACCGCGCGCCCGTCACTCCCCGCCCCGGGGCGTGACGGGCGCCAGCCACATGCCCACGATCGCGTCGACGAGCCCGTCCGCGGCGTCCTGCCAACTGGCGCGGGGGGTGGGGCGGTTCTCGGCGAGGGCACGCTCCCGCTCGGCCGCCGTGTGCACGATGAGGTGACGGGCCATGTCCCCCCGCTCGGCGCGGACCTCGTCGGGCAGGTCGGGCATGCACCGCGCCCGCCCCTCGATGATCCTGCGCAGGGACTGCGAGGACCGGGACTCCTCGACCATGATCTGCCGCAGGGCGGGGTCCGTCATGACCTGTGCGCAAAACCGCGCGTACCAGGTCGGGCTGCCCAGCGCCGCCAGGTGGTCGTACTGCGGCCTGACCAGGCAGTCCACCCAGTCGCGCAGGTCCGTCGAGTCGCCGAGGGCGGCCAGTTGCCGGGCGCGCAGGTCCTCGACCCGTACGGAGTGCCGCTGGGCGATGGCGCGCACCAGGTCGGCCTTCGTACCGAAGTGGTAGCCGACCGCGGCGTTGTTGCCCTGCCCGGCAGCCTCGCTGACCTGGCGGTTGGAGACCGCGTACACCCCGTGCTCGGCGAACAGCCGCTCGGCGGTGGTCAGGATCAGCTGCCGGGTCGTGCTGACCTGGTCCGCCCGCGCCGTCCTGCCCGCCATGCTCACCACCGCGCCGGGACCTTCCTCGTGCCCCGCGCCGGCCAGTCCCTCGAGTCGCCGCAGGTCCGCCGTATGGCGGCGCTTACCACGGAAGCCTACGCAACGCCGGATTCCGGGCGGTGCGCGGCCCGGATGCCGCGGGTGTGTCTCCCGCCCCTTAGAGTACGTCAAGCGACTGACTTAAATTTCTCTCCGGTGCGGTCCGCGCCCGTGACTCGAAAGGCTCCTCCATGCCCGCATCCCCCACCGCGTCACGGCCCAACGCCGTGGTGGCGGTACTGGCCCTGGCCGGGATCGTCGTCTCGCTGATGCAGACCCTGGTCATCCCGATCGTCCCGGAGCTGCCGAAGCTCCTGGACGCACCGGCGTCGGACGCCGCGTGGGCGGTGACCGCCACGCTGCTGGCCGCCGCCGTGGCCACCCCCGTCGTCGGCCGGCTCGGCGACATGGCCGGCAAGCGGCGGATGCTGCTGTTCAGCCTGGTACTGCTGATCGCCGGGTCCGTCATCTGCGCACTGAGCGACGCCCTCGTCCCGATGGTCGTCGGCCGCGCCATGCAGGGACTGTCGGCCGCCGTGATCCCGCTCGGCATCAGCATCATGCGCGACGAGCTGCCCGCCGAGCGGCTGGCCGGCGCCACGGCCCTGATGAGCGCCTCGCTCGGAGTCGGCGGCGCGCTCGGTCTGCCCGCCGCCGCGCTGATCGCGGACAACCTCGACTGGCACATGCTCTTCTGGACCTCCGGCGCGCTCGGCGCCGTCGCGCTGGTGCTGGTACTGGCACTCGTGCCCGAGTCGGCGGTGCGCACCGGTGGCCGCTTCGACCTCCTCGGCGGCATCGGCATGGCGGCCGGCCTGGTGTGCCTGCTGCTGGCGATCTCCAAGGGCGCCGACTGGGGCTGGACCGGCGGACTCACTCTCGGTCTGTTCGCGGCGGCCGTGGTGATCCTGCTGGTGTGGGGCCGGTGGGAGCTGCGCACCCCGCAGCCGCTGGTGGACCTGCGCACCACCGCCCGCCGTCAGGTGCTGTTCACCAACCTGGCGTCCATAGCCGTCGGTTTCTCCATGTTCGCGATGTCCCTGGTGCTTCCGCAGCTCCTGCAGTTGCCCGAGGCCACCGGTTTTGGTCTCGGCCGCTCGCTGCTGACCGCCGGCCTGGTGATGGCGCCGTCCGGCCTGGTGATGATGGCGTTCGCCCCGGTCTCCGCGAGCGTCTCCAAGGCCCGGGGCCCGAAGGTGACGCTGATGATCGGCGCCCTGATCGTGGCGGCCGGGTACGGGCTGAACATCGTGCTGATGTCCGAGGTCTGGCACCTGGTGCTGGTCTCCTGCGTCATCGGCGCGGGCATCGGCTTCACCTACGGCGCCATGCCGGCCCTGATCATGGGCGCGGTGCCGGCCGCCGAGACGGCCGCCGCGAACAGCCTGAACACCCTCATGCGGTCCATCGGCACCTCGGTCGCCAGCGCCATCGCCGGGGTGATCCTGGCCCAGATGACCATCAGCCTCGGCGGCTTCGCCCTGCCGTCGGAGAACGCCTTCAAGGTGGTCATGGCCATCGGCGCCGGTGCGGCGCTGCTCGCCTTCGCGATCGCCTCCTTCATCCCCCGGCACCGTCCGGCCGGCGCGGTGCCCGCGCCCGCGGGATCGGCCGACGGTGTCGAGGCCGGCGCCGCCTCCGTGCGCTGACCCGGCCCCGGTACGCCGGCGACGGCGCCGGTACCGCCGCCCCTGCGCACGGGGGCGGGGGCAGCGGCGCCGTTCAGGCGAACCTGGCGGACAACGCGCGTGGGGGCGCGCGGGCACGTCGAGAACTGACCCGTGGAGCTGCCGCTGATCCCGCCCATGCTCGCCACCCCCGGCGCCCTGCCGCCCGCCGCGCAGGACGCGCGCTGGGCCTACGAGACCAAGCAGGACGGCCAGCGCGTGGTGGTCTACCTGCCCGGCGACGGCAGTGTGCTGCTGCGGGCCCGCTCCGGACAGGACATCACGGCCGCCTATCCCGAACTGGCGCCGCTCGCCACCGCGCTCGCCGGCACTCCCGCCGTCCTGGACGGAGAGGTCCTGGCCCTGGACGAACGGGGCCGCGCCGACTTCCAGTTGCTCCAGTCCCGCATGGGCCTCGCGCACGCCCCGGGCCGGGCCGCGCACCGGGCGGGGCGGGTCCCCGTCCATCTGGTGCTGTTCGACGCCCTGCACCTGGGCCCCCGCTCCCTCCTGCGCCTGCCCTACACCCGTCGCCGCGAGCAACTGGCGGACCTCGCTCTCGACGGCCCCTCCTGGTCGACCCCGGCCGCACTGGTCGGCCACGGCGAACAGGCCCTGCGGGCCACCCGCGAGCACGGCCTGGAGGGCCTGGTGTGCAAGCGGCTGGACTCGGTGTACGAACCCGGGGTCCGTTCCCGGGCCTGGATCAAGATCCGCAACATGCGCAGTGAGGACGTCGTGGTGGGCGGCTGGCTGCCCGGCAAGGGACGGCTCACGGGCCTGCCGGGTGCCGTGCTGGTCGGCCAGCGCGCCGCGGGCCGGCTGCGCTACGTCGGCGGGGTCGGCACCGGCTGGAGCGCGGCCGAGCGCACCGAGCTGGCCGCACTGCTGCGGGCCGCGGCGACGGACGTGTGCCCCTTCGAACCCGTGCCGCCGGTGCCGGGAGCGCGCTGGGTCGTCCCCCGGCTGGTCGGCGAGGTCCGCTACAGCACCCGTACCCGGGAGGGCATGCTGCGCCAGCCGTCCTGGCTCCGGCTCCGCCCGGACCTCGCGCCCGAGGAGTCCGCCGCCGACATTCCGGACGACCTGGTGTGACGACGTGACCCGGTGACGGCATGACGGGCCAAGTATTGGGCTGCCCTTCACCGCGAGGACGCCCCTCCTCTTGGCGTGCACATGAAAAGACGACACCCTGAACACCCTTTCCCTTCCCAGCCCTTGGGCTGTGCCCGGAATCAGAGGAGGACGCGGTGTCGTCGCGTACCACCACAACCCGCCGCAAGAGATGGCTCACCGCACCGCTCGGTGCCCTCGCCCTCGTCGTCGCCTTCCCCGCCACCGCCTTCGCCGCCCCTCCCCAGGCACTGCCCGGCAACGCCGACAGCCTGGAACGCGCGTACCAGCCCGCCTTCGACTACGACACCGACGGCTGCTACCCGACGCCGGCCATCGGTTCCGACGGCGCGGTCAACGGCGGGCTCAACCCGACCGGCGCCGTCAACGGCAACTGCCGGGACGCCGTCGACCTGGACAACACCAACGGCTACGCGCGCGCCAGGTGCAACAACGGCTGGTGCGCCTACATGTACGGCCTCTACTTCGAGAAGGACCAGGCGCTGCCCGGCAGCAGCCTCGGCGGCCACCGGCACGACTGGGAGCACGTCGTGGTGTGGGTGCGCGAGGGCACCGTCGAGTACGTCGCGACCTCCCACCACGGCTCGTTCAGCGTGCACGCGAGGTCGGCGGTCCGTTTCGACGGCACCCACCCGAAGGTCGTCTACCACAAGGACGGCATCAGCACCCACTGCTTCCGCCTGGCGACCTCGGGGGACGAGCCCCCGGAGAACCACAAGGTCAACTGGCAGTACCCGACCCTGGTCGGCTGGAACGGCTATCCGGCCGGCCTGCGCGACCGGCTGAGCGCGTACGACTTCGGCAGCGCCCACTTCGGCCTCAAGGACGGCAGCTTCGCCTCCCACCTGGCCGCCGCCAAGCCCCCCGGCATCCCCTTCGACCCGAACGCGTGAGACGGCGGCGGGCCAGTCGGGCGAACCATGCGACCGGAGCACCCCCGGGACCACTATCGTGTCCGCATGTCCGTCCCCGAACTGATCCGTATCGTCTCCCGCGACTCCCCCATGGCCCTGGCGCAGGTCGAGCGCGTCCGGGCCGAGTTGGCGGCCCTCCACCCCGGCGTGCGCACCGAGGTCGTGCCGGTGAAGACCACCGGCGACAAGTGGCTGGGCGATCTGTCACAGGTGGAGGGCAAGGGCGCGTTCACCAAGGAGGTCGACGCCGCGCTGCTGTCGGGTGAGGCCGATCTCGCGGTGCACTGCGTCAAGGACGTGCCCGCCGACCGGCCGCTGCCGGCGGGCACCGTGTTCGCCGCGTTCCTGAAGCGGGACGACATCCGGGACGCCCTCGTCCACCCGGACGGGCTCACCCTGGACGAACTCCCCGCCGGGACCCGCGTCGGCACCTCCTCGGTGCGTCGCGTCGCCCAACTGGCCGCCACCCACCCGCACCTGAGGTGCGTTCCGTTCCGGGGCAACGCCAATCGGCGGCTCGCCAAGCTGGCCGCCGGGGAGGCGGACGCCCTGCTGCTCGCGGTCTCCGGGCTGGAGCGCATCGGCCGTCGTGACGTGATCAGCGAGGTCCTGTCCACCGAGACGATGATGCCGCCGATCGGCGCGGGCATCCTCGCCCTGCAGTGCCGCAAGGGCGACGGCGACCTCATCGACGCGGTCAGCGGCCTCGGCCACCCGGACACCCATCGGGAGGCCACGGCGGAGCGCATGTTCCTGCACGTCCTCCAGGGGCACTGCAACAGCCCGATCGCCGGCTACGCGCGCGTGGACCGGAGCGGTGAACTCTCCCTGCGGGCCTGTGTCTTCACGCCGGACGGCAAGACGCGGCTGAACGCCCACGAGTGGGCCGGCCGGCTGGACCCGGCCACCCTCGGCACGTCGGTCGCCGTGGCGCTGCTGCGTCAGGGCGCCCGCGAGATCATCGACGGCATCGCGCACTGAGACCCCCGGGCCGGGGATCAGGCGGTGCCCTCCTCCGCCTGGTCCCGCAGGAAGGCGCTCACCTGGTGCGCCAGCCCGTCGTCCCGCGCCGCGCCGGTGAGGGACCCGGAGGCCCCCTCGTGCAACCCGAGGCCGCCGGTCCACAGCCGGCGGTCGGCCCACTCCTCGTCCACCCGCACCTGCACCTGCACGTCCACCTGGCCGAGGCTCGCCTCCGGGCCGGCCGCGTAGAGCACGGCGGTGGCACGGCGCAGCGGGTAGACGTCGAAGCCCTCGATGAACTGGGAGTTGCGCCAGTCGAGGAAGGCGCTTTCCCCGTCGGGCCCGATCCGCACGTCGACCTGGCCGTCCTCGAGGTGGATGCCGAGGTGCCGGTTCCCCCGGTTCTCCACGGTCACCCGGACGCAGAAGTAGGTCAGCCCCTCGGCGGCGTCGTCGCGGCCGCGGGGCGGCTCGGCCGGCTCAAGACGGTGGACGCGGACCCGTAGACCGGCGTGCTCGTCGTACTCCTGCCAGTCCCCGACCACGTTCGGCTCGTACACGATGCCCCTCTCGACCTCTCGACGCTGCTTCCTATCTGTGCCCTCAGCACGCTGTCAAATGAGCGGATTGCGCTGTGGCCAGGCACTTCGACCCGATTTGTTCAGCGATCAAGCGTTGCGCAGCGACGATCCGCCGACGGCCACCCCGGACGATCACCCGGAGCGTGCCACACATCACGTTCCGCAGCGCCGCCGCCGCGATCAACGACCTGCGGCCGTTCAGGTGGCCGTCCGGGGCATTCGCGCTCAGTATCCATATATACGAGGATTTGCCAGCACCCCTGCTGAGGGAGGTGCGCACCATGCGTATCGCCGGCGGAACCAAGCCCCACCCCCACGACGACGCCCCCGACACCGCCGCGGCGTTCGAACGGCTCGCCACGCTGCCCGAGGGAGCCGAGCGCACGGCGCTGCGGGACGACCTGATCCAGGTCTGGCTGCCCATGGCCGAGCGGATAGCCGTCCGCTTCCGGGGCCGCGGGGAGAACCTGGAGGACCTCTACCAGGTGGCGGCCCTCGGTCTGGTCAAGGCCGTCGACCACTACGACCCGGAACGCGGCCACGCCTTCGAGGCGTACGCCGTACCGACCGTGACCGGCGAGATCAAACGGCACTTCCGCGACCACATGTGGACCCTGCACGTGCCGCGCAGGATCCAGGACCTGCGCAACCGGGTACGCAAATCCGCGAAGGAACTGGCCCAGACCACGCCGGGGCGCGCCCCCACGGTCGAGGAGATCGCCGAGCACGCGCAGCTGACCACGGCCGAGGTCCGCACGGGCATGGAGGCGCTGGAGTGCTTCTCCGCCCTCTCCCTGGAGGCCGAGATGCCCGGCACCGACGGGTACGCACTGGGGGACGCGCTCGGCGGCCCGGACCCGGCCTTCGACACGGTGGTGGACCGGGTGGCCGTCCGGCCCTGTCTGGAGGCGCTGCCCGAGCGCGAGCGCACCATCCTCTACCTGCGTTTCTTCGGCGGGATGACGCAGAGCCGCATCGCGCAGCAGCTCGGCATCTCCCAGATGCACGTCTCCCGGCTGCTCAGCGGCTGCTTCGACCGGATCCGCGAGGAGATCCTCGCGGAGGTCCGCTGAGGCCTCGCGGAGGTCCGCCGGGGCCTGTCACCTCACCGCTCCGGTGGGGTGCCGGGGATCTGCGGGGGGCCGTGACGGTCCAGGCAGTCCTCGAGAGCGGCCCGGATCTCCGGCGGCATCACTCCGGCGCGCCCCCAGATGAGTATCGTTTCGGCGACATTGCGCAGTTTGATGTTCGTATGCTGGGAAACTTCCTTCAGTACGATCCACCCCTGGTCGGGTGTGACGCGGCCGAGGGCGACGATCATCCCGATCGCCTGGTCGACGACGGCGTGCGAGACGACCGCCTCCTTCAGTTGCCGGACCTGTTCCTGCAGCTCGAAGATCTGGTCCGAGCCCGAGTCCGTGGGCATGGTCACCTCCGGATCCGGCGGGTCACCGCCGCCTGTGCCGCGCGGTACGGCTCCGAGGCCTCCATCGTGGTCACATGTGCGTTCCGGCGCCACTGGGCCGTCCGGGGCGCGTCCGCCACCGTTTCGGCACGCCCGCCGGGGTACTCGGCAGGCGCCCGCCGCACTCCCGGTCGGACACTGGTGTGGAGCCGGTGGCTGCCGGTGGACGAGACCAGGACACGACTGCCATGAAACACGACATGACCTCCCCCGCCGGCGAGGAGAGCCTCCTGTCCACGCACTCCGTGTACGGGGCCCCCTGCTGGGTGAGTCTGACCAGCCGTGATCTGCAGGCCACCGAGGACTTCTACTCCGCCGTGCTGGGCTGGCGGTGGCGGCCCGCCAAGCTGGGCGACCCCTTCCGGATCGCCCTGGCCGACGGGGCGCCGGTCGCCGGGATCGCCGCGGTCGCCGCGATGTGGCAGATGGCGGTGGCGTGGACGCCGTACTTCGCCGTGCGCAGCGCCGACGAGGCCGTGTCGCGGGCGCAGGAGCGCGGTGGCACGGCCGCGGTCGGGCCGATCTCCCTCCCACCCGGGCGGGCGGCGCTGCTGGCCGACCGGGACGGCGCGACCTTCGGCATCTGGGAGGGCGAGCTGTTCTCCGACTGGGAGACCTGGCGCACCTCGCGCCCCGCCTTCATCCGGCTGCACACGCGCGACGCCTTCGACGCCGCGATCTTCTACGGCGAGATCTTCGACTGGGCGTCGGGGACCAGTGGCTGCTGCGAGGTCCGGTACGAGGGCGACGAGGTGGTGCTGCGCAGCGACGGTGACGTGGTGGCACGCATCGAGTCGGGCGCCCTGGGAGCGGCGCCCGACCCGGCCATCCGGCCGCACTGGCAGGTTCACTTCGCGGTCGAGGACGTCGCGGCCTGTGCCCGTACCGCGGAGCGGCACGGCGGCAGCGTGCTGTCGCTGAGCGGCGACGAGGCCGTGCTCCGCGATGCCGACGGCGCGCAGTTCACGGTGACCGCGCGCCGCCTCGGAGGCTGATCCCACGGGCTCACCGGCCGGTGCGGGACGGCCGGGACAGCAGGACCAGACTGCGCTGCCCGACCGTCAGGACGGTGCCCGCCTTGTGCTCCGCCTCGTCCGGCGTGCCCTCCGGGTCGGCTGTGTCGATCAGGGTCGCCCAGCGTTCGCCGTAGGTGACGTCGGGCAGCCGGAAGCGAGCCGGCTCCCAGTGGCTGTTGAGCAGCAGCAGGAAGGAGTCGTCCACCACGGGCCGGCCGCACGGATCGGGTTCGGCGATGGCATCGCCGTTGAGGAAGACGCCTACGGCGTGCGCGTCGGAGCGCTGCCAGTCGTCGTCGGACATCTCCCGGGCGTCCGGCAGCAGCCACACCAGGTCCGGCAGCGGCTGGTCCGCGTTGGTCGCCGTCTCGCCGCGGAAGTAGCGGCGCCGGCGCAGGACGGGGTGGGCGGCGCGCAGCGCGATGACGCGCCTGGTGAAGTCCAGCAGGGCACGCTGCTGGGCGCCCGGGCGCCAGTCGACCCAGGAGATGTCGTTGTCCTGGCAGTAGGCGTTGTTGTTGCCCCGCTGGGTGCGGCCCGTCTCGTCGCCGTGGCAGAGCATCGGGATGCCCTGGGAGAGGAGGAGGGTGGCGAGGAAGTTGCGCTGCTGACGGCCGCGGAGCTCCCGGACGCCCGGGTCCTTCGTCTCGCCCTCCGCGCCGCAGTTCCAGGACCGGTTGTGGCTCTCGCCGTCCCTGTTGCCCTCGCCGTTGGCCTCGTTGTGCTTGTCGTTGTAGGAGACGAGGTCGCGCAGGGTGAAACCGTCGTGGGCGGTGACGAAGTTGACGCTGGCGCGGGGGCGGCGCCGGCTGTGCTGGTACAGGTCGGAGGAGCCGGTCAGCCGGGAGGCGAACTCGCCGAGCGTGTGTTCCTCGCCGCGCCAGAAGTCCCGTACCGCGTCGCGGTACATGCCGTTCCACTCCGACCACAGCGGGGGGAAGTTGCCCACCTGATAGCCGCCCTCGCCCACGTCCCAGGGCTCGGCGATCAGCTTGACCCGGCTGATCACCGGGTCCTGCTGGATGAGGTCGAAGAACGCCGAGAGGCGGTCCACCTCGTGGAACTGCCGGGCCAGGGTGGCCGCGAGGTCGAAGCGGAAGCCGTCGACGTGCATCTCGGTGACCCAGTACCGCAGCGAGTCCATGATCAGCTGGAGCACGTAGGGGTGCCGCATCAGCAGGCTGTTGCCGGTGCCGGTGGTGTCGTAGTAGTGCTGCCAGTCGCCGTCCACCAAACGGTAGTACGAGGCGTTGTCGATGCCGCGGAAGGAGAGGGTGGGGCCCTTCTCGTTGCCCTCGGCGGTGTGGTTGTAGACCACGTCGAGGATCACCTCGAGGCCGGCCTCGTGCAGGGTCTTGACCATCGACTTGAACTCGGTGACCTGCTGTCCGCGGGTGCCGAGGGCGGCGTAGCCGTTGTGGGGCGCGAAGAAGCCGATGGTGTTGTAGCCCCAGTAGTTGGACAGTCCGCGGTCCGTCAGGACGCCGTCGTGCACGAACTGGTGCACCGGCATGAGCTCGACGGCGGTCACGCCGAGGGAGGTCAGGTGGTCCACGATCGCCGGGTGCGCCAACCCGGCGTAGGTGCCGCGCTGTTCGTCGGGCACGTCGGGGTGGGTGCGGGTGAGGCCGCGGACGTGGGCCTCGTAGATCACGGTCTCCGAGTACGGGCGCCGCGGCGGGCGGTCGTCGCCCCAGTCGAAGAACGGGTCGGTGACCACGCCGAGCATGGTGTGCCCGGCGCTGTCCCCGGGGTCGGGCCTGCCGTGGGCGCGCTCGAAGAGGGAGGCGTGGTTGTCCACCATCCCGTCCACGGCGCGGGTGTAGGGGTCCAGGAGCAGCTTCGCCGGGTTGCACCGGTGGCCCACGGCCGGGGCCCAGGGACCGTGGACCCGGTAGCCGTAGCGCTGTCCCGGGCCGACACCGGGCAGGTAGCCGTGCCAGACGAAGCCGTCGACCTCGGGCATCGGCACGGTGCTGTGGGTGCCGTCGTCGTCGACGAGGACGAGGTCGACGCGTTCGGCGACCTCGCTGAACAGCGCGAAGTTGGTGCCCTGGCCGTCGTACGCGGCCCCGAGCGGATAGGGGTGCCCGCTCCATACGGGCGCCCCCTTCCAGTTCGGCCGGGCGCGGGTCACCGGGCCCCCGTCAGTACGCCGTTCGTGGTGACGGCCGGGCCGGCCAGCCGGGCCACCGGCATGATCTCGCGTGGCACGTCCAGCCCCTCCTGCGTGATCGGCTCCGGCGCCCTCGCCACCAGCGGGACGCGTTCGCCGGCCCGGGCGCGCTGCGAGAACCAGATGACCTTGGCGCCGGTGTCGGTGGCGCAGCAGCCCCAGCCGTCGCTGGTCGCGGCGAGGTGCTGCAGGCAGGTGCGCAGGTCCTGGTCGGGACGGAGCGCGTGGTCGTTGCCCCCTACGGCCGTGATGAGGTGCTGGCGGTTCCACCACATCTCGATCGACGTGTTCTTGTCGCTCGCGTGCTCGTCGATCGCGCGCAGCAGCATCTCGGCACCGGAGCAGACGGGTTCGACGAGGTTCTCCAGGTCCCAGAACCGGAGGTGAGCGGCCAGGATGCGCCTGACCTGTCCGACCCGTTCCGGGCTCACTTCCACGTCGAGGTGGTAGTAGCAGGGCACTGCGGTCTTCATCGTCGTTGCTCCTCACCGCGAAAGCTCTCGCTCCTCCCCGCCCCTTGGGGGACAGGCACCCCGAACACGAAGCGTGAGCGCTGATCGCTTCTGAGTCACTCCAGAGTGAGAGCAGTAGTCCATTCGTGCAACACGAAGAAGCGGTTGAAGTTCCAACAAGACGAGGCGTCACCGTCCGTGCACCATGTGTGAAGAACTCGATCGTCCGTACCCCCGGACCGCCCGGAAGGTGACCGGCCATGCTGCTCCCTGCGAAGACAGAAGTCGCCCGGCAGCTGCGGCATTACCGCGCCTGGGAACGTTCGATGCTCGCGTCCCCGACGGACGTGGGCGTACGCGCCACTTTCGAGGACTCCGGCTACACCCTCTGCGTGCTGATGGGAAAGCGGTGCGCACGCGAGGCCGCGGATGCCGCCGAACGGTATCTGCGGACGAGCCTGGTCACCCATGCGCAGGAGCAGGCGGACCGGCTCTCGCCGTCGGGGCGCAGGACCCCCTCCGGCGCGGCTTGACACAACGGCCGGGCGCGGGCCCGGCCTCGAGCACGGCGGAGGTGAGATCGGATGAGTACGGCCGTGGAGATCGGACGCATCCCGGTTCGGGACGTCCACCCGGTGGTGGAGTACGGCAGGCGCCCGGCGAAGGCGGTGGCGGGAGAGACGTTCGAGGTCACCGCCTCCGTGTTCCGCGAGGGGCACGAGGCGGTGGCCGCCAACGTCGTCCTGAAGGACCCCGAGGGCCGGCCGGGCCCATGGACGCCGATGCGGGAGCTGGCCCCGGGCAGCGACCGCTGGGGCGCCGAGGTCACCCCGGGGTCCCCGGGGCGCTGGACCTACCGGGTGGAGGCGTGGAGCGACCCCGTCACCACGTGGCAGCGCCATGCGCGGATCAAGGTCCCGGCCGGCATCGACGCCGGCCTCGTCCTGGAGGAGGGGGCCGAGCTGTACCGGCGGGCCGCCGCGGGGGTGCCGAAGGACGCCGGCCGGGCCGTGGTGCTGGCCGCCGCGGCCGCCCTGTTCGACGACACACTGCCCGTGGCGACCCGGCTGGCGGCGGCGTTGACGCCCCAGGTGGACGCGGTCCTGGCGAGGCATCCGCTGCGGGAGCTGGTCACCACCTCCGACCCGCTGCCCCTGCTCGTGGAACGCGAACGCGCCCTGTACGGCGCCTGGTACGAGTTCTTCCCCCGCTCCGAGGGCACCCCCGACCGGCCCCACGGCACTTTCCGCACCGCCGCCCGCCGCCTGCCCGCCATCGCCGCGATGGGCTTCGACGTCGTCTACCTCC